>CADCUR010000317.1 GCA_902805935.1 uncultured Pyrinomonadaceae bacterium | reverse complement strand
GCAGAAAGTCGGTGTGGTCGCCGTGTTTGATTTGTGTATGCCCGCAGTTCGCGCCGTGCGTGTGGGCGTGATTTTCGTGAATCGAATGTGCCATAAAATTTACTCCTCTATTCTTACCTGACCGTCTTAGTTAAATGCGGGGAAGCAACGGCTGAATCTTATAACTTTCGGGCGGGGAATTCAAAGCGAAAAACCATTCATTGATGAAATTCGACTGCTCATTTGTTTTATCGGTCATTTTTCTAAACGAAAAAAAGAGGACATTGGCTTCCCCGCCAGTCCTCTTTCCCTTATTTTAGCTTTAAGGTTAGCGCGAGCCGCTTTACCGTCTCGCAGATAAAATTTTATCGGTTAATATGTTCGCGCCCGCGATGTTTTCAACCGAATGCCGTTTATGTTCTATGAACGGTCAAAACGGACATCTTCGCTGCGCTTTGATGCCGACGAGACCGCCGCCCGCGCCGAAGATTGCGCCGCTGGAACGCGGCAGTGGAACAACGAATACGACAATTTCGCGCCGCGCTTCGGCATCGCTTAAACTTTGTCGGAAAAACAGACGGCGGTCGTTCGCGCCGGTTTCGGCATTTATTACGATTTTTTCCGCAGCAGCTTGCCGTTTTCGGTGATTACGCAAAACTTCGACCCGCTCAATATCGGCATGACCCGGCGCGTTGACGTGATTGCGGGCAATCCATTTGGATTGACGATGCAGCCGCGCCCGGCGGCAGGCGTTTGAATCCGCTGGCGTTCGTCGCGCCCGCGGTCGGGCGGCAGGGCAATCTCGAAAGAAATTCTCTGCGCTCGTTCAGCGTGCGGCAAATTGATTTGGCGATTCGGCGGACGTTCGGTTTGGGCGAACGATTCAAAATTCAATTTCGAGGCGAAGCCTTCAATGTCTTCAACTGGACGAATTTCGGCTTTCCGGCGGCTTCGTGCGCGACAAACTGTAACGTCGCGGGCTTCGGCGTGCCGACTTCGACTTTAGGCAGAACTTTGAGCGGCAACATGGCGACCAATCAAACCGGACCGAGTCGCCGAGACGACTTTTTTGTTCGATAGTCGAAGCGGGTTGAAAACCAACAGTCAACCTGCTTTACATTAGCAAAAGGGGCGAAGGAAAATTTTCCTTCGCCCCTTTTGCTTTTCTGTTTTTTTATGCGATTGATTCTAAAAGAATCGAATCGTGTAAGAGCCTCTAAAGCCTCGTCCGGCTTCGGGCATCAAATCTTTGATAAAGTTTTGATGATTGCGGTAAAGTTTGTCGCCTAAATTCTGCCCGCCGAACGTGAAGATGTGCGCGTATCGGTCGTTCGGCGCGTAGGTGTAGGAAGCGTTGACGTTGAACAGCCCGTATCCGGCGGTCGGCGTTTCAAGCGGGAAAACGTCGTTAATGCTTTTGCGGGCGGCGAAAACCGCTTCGGGGCGGACGCTCAAGCCTTTGTAGCGGAAATCCAAGCCGAACCGGAGACGCGCCGGCGTGATGCGCGGAATCGGCAGGTCGTCATTGTCGCCGCGCAGACGCGCGCTGACGACATCGGCGATGACGAACGCGCCCAGGTAATTGAAAACGTCCATATCAACGGTCAAATCCGCGCCCATGAAACGCGCGTCGTTTTGCAGATACGCGCTGACCGGCAGATTGTCTTCGACATCAATAAAGCCGTTTGCGTCCTCGTCCTGCGGCGAAAGGAAGATAAAGTCTTTGATGCCGTAATAATAAAAACTGCCGTTGATGCGGACGCGGCGGATGTTCTGGCGCAGGGAAAATTCGATACCGTTCGAGCGTTCGCGCCGCAAGTTCTGGTTGCCGATTTCAAACGTCACCGTCCCGATGTGCGGTCCGAAATTGTAAAGTTCTTCGAGAGCCGGAGCGCGGTAGGAACTCGTAAAATTCGTCACGAAAGACGCGCCTTCCCAAAGGCGGAAACGCGCGCCGATTGCCCCGGAAAATCCGGTGAATTCGCGGTCTTGATAAAGCGCGGCGTTCGTCGGATTGTAGCGATTGGTTTCGACGCGTCCGCCGAATTGCAGAGCCACGCGGTCGAAATCAAATTCCTGGAGCGCGAACGCCGCGAAATTATTCTGGCGCACGCGCCCGTCAACTAATTGCTCCGCGCCTTCGGTCAGGTAACTGCGGCGATAGCCTTCAAAACCGAAACGTCCGGTCAGGCGTTTATAATTCGCCTGCTGGAAAACCGAGCGATACGAAAAAACGTCGTTGAAGAAATTCGTCGTTACCTCGTCAATGCCGTCGGCGGTTTCGATTTCCTCGTGGCGATAGTCGGAGAAATCTATATAAAAATTTCCCTGCGGAATCGGGCTGTTCAGGTTGCGGAAACCGCCGCGAACGCGGTAATTGTTGCGCCGCATACGCAAATCAATCTGTTCTTCCGGCGTTTCCGGTAATTGATTAGCGAACCGTTCGCGGATGGCGTAGATGTCGTATTGGCACGGGTCTTCCTCTTTGCCGTCTTCTTCCTTTTTCTTCGCTTCACACGGTTCGCCCGAAACGGTTGAAACTAAAGCGCCTTCTTCAAACAGTGGCGCGTATGGCACGCCGTAACGACGGCGGTCGAGATTGAAAAATCCGTTCAGAAAAAACTTTTCGCCGAAATAACCGAGGCTCGTCGTGCCGCCGTAAGAGCGCGAAGCCGAATTCGGGATTCTGCCCAGAGGCGTGCGTAAATCGCCTTCGCGCAGGAAATTGCCGTTGATGTTAAAAACGAATTTATCGAATCCGTATTCGATGCCGCCGCTCGTTCCGCCCTGCCGGTTGACCGTGCCGCCCAAGCCCGTGAAAAAGCCCCGAAGACCTTCGTGCGGGTCGTCCTCGTCGCCCGTTACCGCGTTAACCACGCCGCCGATGGCGTTCGAGCCGTAAAGCAGAGTCGCAGGACCTTTGATAATTTCGAGGCGTTCGAGATTCAGAGCGTCAACCGGCTCGCCGTGATCGCCCGATTGCGAACCCAAAGAGCCGTTGCGGATGCCGTCCTGCAAAACCAAAATGCGGTCGCCTTCAAAGCCGCGAATCGAGGGACGCGACGTCCCCGGACCAAAAGACCGTTTGCCGACGCCGGCTTCCCTTTCCAGAACTTCGCCGATTGACGTGCTGGCTTGCTCGCGGATGTTGGTTGAACCGACCGCCGTAACCGATTGAAAAGCTTCAAAAACCGATTCTTCCGTTCCCGTCGCCGTGACGGTTACTTCCTCGCGCAGAGCCGTCAGACTTAAACGGAAATCAACCGCGGCGGTCGCGCCGCCAAGAGCAACGGTTTGCGCGCGGTCGGAAAAACCTTCGATGTGCGTGACGATCGTGTATCTGCCCGCCGGAATGTTGGTGAATTCGTAAACGCCGTTCTCGTCAGTTTCGACCGAGCGGCGCAGCTGCGTGATTTCGACCGAAACGCCGCCGACAGGCGAGCCGTTGACCTCGCTCGTAATCGTGCCGCGAATCGTGCCGCCGGTCTGGGCGACGGCGGCGAGCGGCAGACAGAAAAAAAGCGCGAAAGCCGTAAATAAAATTGCTCTGATGTATTTGATTTTCATAAAATTTTTATCGGTAACGCTGAATTAAAATTCAATCGTCAAGTTTAACCGTGAAATCGAATGGCGAATAACGATTTTTAGTCGGAAACCAGATAAAACCAATGAACGGCTTTTTTCCGTCAATGAACGGTTTCGCCGTTTCGATTAAACTTCCTGTTTTAACCTCTCAAATCACATCCGCAAATATTGCTGCCGAAAAACCCTCGACTGTAAACGGCTGACGTTTAATTGCTGATTGTTTTTAAGCGAAACGTTGTAAGTTCCGCCCGGCTGCGGGACAACGTGCGAAATCATTTCCAGATTGACAATCGTTCCGCGCGATAGGCGCACGAATTTTTGCGAATCAAGCCGCGCTTCCAAATCTTTCAGCCGGAAATTTATCGTGTAAGTCATGTCGTCAACAGTCGTGATGTGCAGCAGCTCGGCGTCGGCGACGATTGCCGCGATTTCGCCGACCGGAACCAGCACAATCGCGTCGCGGTGTTTGAGCGGGATGCGTTCGAGAAACGGCTCGCGCGTCGTCTCCTCATAAACCGAAGTCGCGGCATGGATGCGCTCGACTTCCCTTTCGCGGAAGTCGGTGTGTTCGAGCCGCTCGTGCGCCCGGTCTAAAGTCTCGCGCAGGCGCGAGCGATCAACCGGCTTTAAGAGATAATCCACCGCGCCGATTTGAAAGGCTTGCACGGCGTATTCGTCGTAAGCCGTCACGAACGCGACGAGCGGCATAAATTTCTTTTTAATCAACTTCACCGCTTCGAGTCCGGTCGCTTCTGGCATCTGCAAATCCAAAAGAGCCAAATCCGGCTTTTCTCTTTCGATGATTTCGACGGCTTCCGCGCCGGTTTCCGCCTCGCCGCAGATTTCCGTGTCGTCGAAACTTTCGAGCAGAGAGCGCAGAAAAAGCCGCGCCGGTCGCTCGTCGTCGGCGATAATGATTCGTAATTTGTTTTCCATAATTTTTTCGATATTTCTTATGATTTTATAAAGCGACTTGTTCTGGATTACTCGTTGCGGTCGCCGTCGTTTGATAAAGCCGGCGCGGCTGCGCCAGGGTCAACTCAAAACGCACTTCGGCAATTGTGCCGCCGCCCGCGCCTGGGTCAATCGTCAGATTCGCGGCGCCGTTGTAATGCAGATGAAGCCGCTGCTCGTGCCTACGAATAAATGAAAAAGTTATCGCCGTCCGTTTTCACATCTTGTGATTCGTCATCGTTTGAGTCGCCGCTTTCTTCCCTAATTCGTTCAAGGCAGCGCGAAATCCGCCGGCGAGCGTTTCGGCGCGCCCCCGCCCGTAATAATGCAGGAAGATGATTCGGGGCGACTCGCCGAGCATGTGATGATGCAGCGCGACGACTTCGAGATTATTTTGGCGCAGAGCCTTGATGACCGGATTGACTTCCGCTTCAAGCATCGCCACGTCGCCCGCGATGTGCGCGGATTCGGGAGTACCGGCAAACGACGCCCAAGTGTTTAAGCCGATGTTCGCCGTCATCTCCGCGCCCATCGCCGTAATCGTTTGGTCGTCGCGCCCGATGGTGTATTTGTAAGTCGCGCCGCCCGCCGCGCCGGTTTTGCCCACGATCTTATCGAGCGCGGGCAAATCGAAAATCTCCTTCGCCGTCATGGTCGAGGCGGAAACCGTCGGTTGATTCGCCGGAAACAGTTTGTTGTTCTTGATCGTCGCAGCATAACTTTTCGCCAATGTTGAAACGTCGCCCATTCCGTGCAAGTGCATATAGAAAATGCGCGGTTGCTCGTAAAAGAAATGATTGTGGATGGCGCTGATTTCCAAGCCGTTAGCGTGCGCTGCCGAGATGAGCGGATTGACTTCTTCTTCGAGCAAAACCGTATCGCTCATTAAAACCGCCGATTTACCGTCCAACGTCTTTTTGATTGAAACCCAGCCGCCGAAGCCGAACGAAATCGGCACTGTTTCGCCTTTAATCGTGACTTTCAAATCGTTGCGCGGAAGCGGCACCGTGTAAACGCTTTCCGTTTCGACGTATCTGCCTTTTTTGCCGAGCGCGGTTTCGATTGCCGTCATCTCGCTTTGCGTTAGAGGCGGCGTTTTTTTCTGCGCGGAAGTTTCGGCTTCCGCAACCGTCGCTCGCGCATCGGTTAAACTTAAAACAGACACGCCCGTTGCCAGGATGCCGGTAATTGCTTCGCGCCGTGATATTTTGCTCATAATTATTCTTTCCGCCGAAAGTCACAATGACTTTAAATTCATAGAGAATTTTACTTGATAACAGTTTAACTCGCGCAGCTTTTCTCAATTATTAAAGCAAAAACGATTGTGCTTATTTAAATCGAGAACGAACGCCGTCACGAACGGAGTTTTCTGCATTTCATCATTTCGGTTAAAACTGTATCGCCGTTTGTTCTCGCTCTTGTTTTATCCGAAAAGAAACATTTTCACTGAACCGATCAACCCGCCGAGCAAGACAATCCAAAGCACGTTCGCTTTAAATTTATAAAGCACGACGAATGCGGCGACGCTCATCACGGCGGCGAACCATTCGACGTTTCCTGCGAGTCCGTTCGGAAAAACGACTGCTGCGCCGAAAACCAGCGCTAGGTTTAAGACCACGCCGACGACCGCCGCAGTCACGCCGGAAAGCGCGCCCGTCAGATTTTTATTTCCGCGCAGAACCTCGATGTAAGGCGCGCCGACGAAGATAAAAAGAAAACACGGCAGAAATGTCGCGTAAGTCGTGACAACCCCGCCAAGAATCGCGCTCGCCGTCTGGTTCATGTCGCCCGGATTGTTCCACCCAGCCATAAATCCAATGAACTGCAAAACCATTATCAGCGGACCCGGAGTCGTTTCCGCCAGCGCTAGTCCGTCAACCGCCTGCGTTCTGGTCAGCCAGTTGTAGGGATCGGTCGTCAGGGCTTGCGTGACATAAGCTAAAACGGTGTATGCGCCGCCGAAAGTTACCAGCGCGGCTTGCGTGAAAAAACGATATTCCTGCCCGTGCAGACTATCGAAGCCGCGCCACATTCCGAGAGCGAAAAATGGCAGCAGCCAGAGCATTATGCCGACGGCTAAAATTTTGAAAGTTCTGATTTTATCGGGAAGCGTATGCGCGGGCGGCGCGGCGTGATCGTCAATGATCAGCGGCAATTTGTCTGTAATTTGGGCATCGCCTTCGGTCTTTTTGTCTGCTTCTTTGGTTTTCGGCTGAGCGGCGAACACACTCGGCATAAAATGCGCGCCGAATAATCCGACGAGAGCCGCCGCTAGCACGATTAAAGGAAACGGGACGTGCAGAAAATAAATCGAAATGAAGGCTAAAGCGGCAATCACGAAATGCGCCCAACGCTTGAGAGCTTTCCCGCCGATCTTTATCACCGCTTCGACGACAATCGCCACGACAATCGGTTTAAATCCTTCCAAAACTCCGGCGACCACCGGAACGTTGCCGTAAGCCGCGTAAATGTAAGACAAGGCGAGCAAAATAAAAATCGAAGGAAAGACGAAAAAAAATCCGGCGACAATGCCGCCCCAAGTGCGGTGCATCAGCCAGCCGATGTAAATGGCGAGCTGTTGCGCTTCGGGACCGGGCAGCAACATACAATAGTTGAGCGCGTGCAGAAATCTCTCGTCCGAAAGCCAACGTCTTTTATCCACCAGCTCTTTGTGCATAATGGCAATCTGTCCGGCGGGACCGCCGAAGGAAATAAAACCGAGTTTCAGCCAAAAGCGAAACGCTTCGGAAAAAGGCACGTTGCGCGGCGCGGGAATTTGCTCTTTATTTACCCAGCGTTCGTCTTCCGTTGGCGTTATTGTTGCTGAAACTCCCGAACTTTTTTCTGCCGTCATTTTTTCTCCTCCGATTCCACCGGTTGTTCGGAAGACCCGAACAGTTGATACAAACCGTCGAAAAGCGGAAAGCCGTGTTTGAGTCTCTCATTATCGTCCGCATAAACGGCGGCGATTCCGCGCACGACGGCGTTTACGCCGGCTGCCTCCAGGCGGTTGAACTTTTTGTCTTTCAAATCAATATCGTGAACAATTTCGGCAATCTGCCGAAGAGCCGCGTCGTCTTCCAGACCGAAACTTTTGATCAGCGTCTCGAACGTGCAGTCTTCGCCCTGATGCGTAAAATGCGCGCCGACCATATCAAAAGTAAGCGCGCCGCCGTCAACCGGTTCGCCGTCGGCGACGAAGCCGAAGCGCGGGCGGCTGTCAACGAATCGTTTAATCAGCCAGCCGGAAGCCATGCGGTCGATATGCGGATTTTTTCTCGTCACCCACCGCCGGTTTTGATACTCCGCCGGATTTAATCGGGCTGAGTCGTTTTGTCGTCGCAGGGCTTTGTCGCCAGCTCCTTTTGCCGCCTGTAATTGCTTGCGGAATTTTTCGAAAGCTGCCTGAGCTTTGTTGCGGCTGGCGGCGCGAAAAAAATCCGTCGCTAAAATGCGCTCCAACTCCTGACTTAATTTACCAAGTTCGGCTTCATACTGGCTGAGCTTGTTAGCCGAAAGCGAACCGCTTTTCTTTTGTTCACGGACGGCTCCGCTCAAACCTTCAAAATCGCCGATCAGTCGAGCGTAATCCGTCTCGCGCTGCTCGCGGAACAAAGCGATAATTTCACAGTCGGTCGCGCCCTCCACCGAGTCGGCGCGGAAAACGGTCGCTTCGCCGCCCGCCGATTCGATTTCCTGTTTGAGCCATTGAAAATCTTCGTTCGTTTTCTCACCGGACGGAAGAATGTAAACCGAGTTCTTGATGAGTACCGCGCCGAAGTTCTGTAGTTTGCGCCAAATGCGGACACGCAAATTAGTCGGTTTTGTCGGCAGTTGGTGAATCAGCAAAATCCATTCTTGTCGGTTTTTTGACTTCATTGATTTGTAACTGAATCTGTAATGTAACTTCTGTTACATCAAAACTAATACATAGATGTGGTATGTGCAACTTTCGGACAACGAATAGGAATAGAACTCGAAAATGCGGGCGGAAAAATTCCGGCAAACAGGTCTTGGGAATTTGCGCGACAGCGAACGAGAACATGGCATTACGACGAATGTGTCACGTGACAATACGGTTTGTTTTTTGACTAGAGGTTAACGTGATGCAGTTATAATGAATTAGCGCGATGTTTGCTTACCTCGAATGTCTTAATTTATAAGAGATTTGGAATCCAAAATTCGCCGCTCGCGGTTTTAATTTTTCGCAAACCGTGTGCCGGCAAATCCGTTTCATTTAACCCGAGAAAGGTAAAATGCGGCGCATCGTCCTTCACAGTGCGAAACCAACCGTGTCGGGCGAGAATCTGACGGACTTTTTTGTCGGCAAATTAATGGCGGCGGGCGATTCGGTGCAATTCTTGATAAACAAGCGGAATCAATTTTTCAAAAGCCTCATCGGGAGACGCACGACTGAAATGAAAAATTTATTATCGTTAAAATTTTACCTCTTGATTTTATCGTTTTTCGTTTTGACGACGAGCGCTGCGGCGCAAAAAATCAGGTTCGTCGAAAAACCGTTTCGTTTTCCGAGCAGCGGCAATTCCGTGACTTTGACCGGAACGGCAACGGATAAAATCAGACCTTTATACGCTTTTCGCGCCCGCAAGGGACAGACAATCTCGGTGCGTATCACTTCCGAGAACGATAAAGCCTTTTTCAATGTGTTTGACCGGGCAGAGCCTGAATCCGACGGAGTTGACGGCGACTTAGGTTTAACGATGACGAACGACTGGAGCTATAAATTTACCGCGACCGGCAATTACGAGCTTGTCGTTTTCGTGGCTAAGGGCGCGGCGAAATATACGCTCGAAGTGAAACTTAAATGATTGAGCTGTTAAAGCGAATTTAGAAGACTTAAATTTAAGCTGCCTGGCAAAATACATCGCAATCTAAGACAGCAAAAAATTTCAGACACCGTTCACTTTTTTTAGAAGTTTTTGGAAACGCTCTTCGCCGCGCAAACTGTCGAGCGCGGGTTCGGTTTTGAGCCAGATAAGCCAGCCTTCGCGGTCTTCAAAAGCGCATTCGAGCGCGCCGAGCGCTTTTTGTTTTTCGCCCGCGTAAACGTAAACCAGCGCGACCTGGTAATAAGAAATATATTGCCGCTCGCCTTGGGCGAAAATCTTTTCGAGTGTCGCTTCGGCTTCGGCGCGTCTGCCGGCGGCGGCTAATGCCTGCGCGTGTGTGAGAAGGACGAAAACGGTGTTGCCGGAAAGTTCGAGAGATTTGTGCGAAGCGGCGAGCGCGGCTTCCCTATTGCCCGCTTGCCGCTCGAACCAACTGAGCGAAATTAAGGCGAGTCCGACGAGCGGGAATTTCTCGATGGTTTCTTCGATTTGCCGGACTGATTCGTCGAAACGGCGGTCGAAGTAATACGCCCACGCCAGAACGTGATGGTTAAAGTAATTTAAAGGGTCGAGCCGGACGGCTTCTTCCGCCTCGCGGATTGCCCGGTCGAAACGCCCGATTGATTGCAGAAAATACGAATACCAGAGCCGCGCGACCGCGTAATGCGGATTGATTTCCACCGCGCGGCGGAGATTTTTTTCAGCCTCGATCCAATTGAAATCGCCGCACAATTGGGCGAAACCGAGCGCGGCGTAGGCTTCGGCTAATCGGTCGTCAATCGAGATGGCGCGCGTCGCGGCGGCTTTCGCTGGCGGGTAACATTGCTGCGGCGCGACGACGCCGTAAATGCCCAGGAAGATGTAATAATCGGCGATTCCGGCGTAAGCCAAAGCATACTGCTCGTCGTGCGCGATTGCTTCGTTGAAGGCGACGAGAGCTTTGGCAAAACCGTCTTCGGTAAAAGTGTTCCAGTGAAAACGCCCGCGCAAATACGCTTCGTAGGCTTGCGGATTGTCGGTTCCGCGTTTTTTCAGTTCGAGACGTTCCGCGCCAGTTAATTTCGGAATCAAGGATTCTGTGACGCGCAGCGAGATTTTGTCTTCGAGATTGAGAATGTCCTGCGCGTCTTCGAGAAACCGTTCGGCTAAAATCGCCGATTGGCGAGCCACGTCAACAAGCTGGATCGAAACGCGGTATTGATTTCCCGCCTTTATGACCGTGCCGTCGAGAATATAGCCAACGTTTAGTTCCGCGCCGGCGCGAAAAGCATCCGTGCCATTTTCGCCGTAGCGCAGAATCGAACTCGTCGGACGCACGACGAATCGCCGCATATTCGACAGTCTGGTAATCAGAGCGTCAGCCAGCCCGATGCCGAGAAAAGCCGTTTCGCTAGTTTCCTCGTCCGCCGCGACCGTGTTCAAAACCTTAAACGGCAGCACGGCGATTGTCGTTTCGGTTTCGCCCGTGCCGAAAGCGGACTGGACGGCTTCTTTGGCAAACGATTCGGCGCGGACGTTCTCGCCGCGCAAAAATCGTTCGATGTCGGCGGCGAAATCTTCGACCGAAGCGTATCGTTCGGCTAGATTTTTCCGTAAAGTCTTTAAAACGATTCGGTCGAGGTTTTTGCAGAAATTTTCATCAAACGAAAAATCTTTTTCGCCCGTCACAATTTTTCCGAAATTTCCCGACGACGGCTCCGACGGAATTTCTTCGCAAATCACGCGGGCGATTTCGTGCGGCGCGCGCGACGAAAATTTATACGGGCGCTTGCCCGTCAGCAATTCGTAAAGCAAAACGCCGAGCGAATACTGGTCGCTCGCCGTTGTAACGGCTTCGCCGCGAATTTGTTCCGGCGAGGCGTATTCCGGCGTCATCAGGCGCATCGCAGTCGCCGTCGGCATAACCGATTCGTGAATTAAGTCGGGATCGAGAATTTTAGCTATGCCGAAATCGAGCAGCTTCGGCACGCCGCTTTTAGTGACCAGAATATTCGACGGCTTGATGTCGCGGTGAACGATTTTATTGCGGTGCGCGTAGGAAATTGCGCGGCAGATTTGCAAGAAAAGTTCGAGTTTTTCTCGCAAATCGAGGTTTTTCTCACGGCAATAATCCAGCAGCGGCTCGCCCTCGATGTAATCCATGACGAAATAAGGCGAGTCGTCTTCGGTCGTGCCGCCGTCGAGCAGCCGGGCGACGTTCGGGTGATTGAGATTGGCTAAAATCTGGCGTTCGCGGCGAAAACGGCGGACGATAAAATCCGTGTCCATTCCGCGTTTGATTAATTTGACGGCGACTTTTTGACGAAACTCTCCGTCGGCGCGTTCCGCCAAATAAACAACGCCCATTCCGCCTCTGCCGAGTTCGGCGGTTATCCGATAAACGCCGATTCGTTCGCCGATGAATGATTTCTCCGGCAGCGCGATTTCGTCTTCGAGCGAAGAAGCGACGCGGTTTTTCAGGGTTTCGCCCAAAATCAAACTGTCAGTCCAAACCGGCGATTCGAGAAATTTTTCTTCCCGTTCGTAACGCGCGACGAGTTTTTCGACTTCACTTTTCAATTCGGCATCATCGCCGCATTCGTCGCGCAGAAAATCTTCGCGCTCGATTTTGTCGCAATCGAGCGCGGCTTGGAAAACGTCTTCAATTTTTTTCCATCGTTCGGGACTCATCAATGAATTAAGCGGATTTGATTATTAATTTAAGTAAAGGGTTTTCTGCCATTTAACCGTGAATCGCTTCCGCCAGCCACGCTTTCGCCAGCCGCCAATGTCGCTTGTCGGTAATTTTCGACATCTGCAAAACTTCCGCCGTTTCTTCGACCGACAGACCGCCAAAATAACGAAGCTCAACTAGACAGCTTTTGAATTCGTCGAACTTTGCCAAATCTTTCAAGGCTTCACCGAGCCGGATTAAATCCATTGATTTCTCGCCGGCGATGTTGACGATTGATTCTTCCAAAGGCAGATTTTCGCGTTCGCCGCGCTTGTCGGCGCGATGCCTGCGGGCGTGGTCAATCAAAATCTGCCGCATCAAAGTCGCCGCCGTTCCGAGAAAATGCGCGCGGTTTTGCCAGTTTATGCGCGTGTGGTCAACGAGCTTTAAGTACGCTTCGTGAACGAGCGCCGTCGGCTGCAAAGTGTGATTGCCGCGCTCGTTGCGCAGATAATTGCCGGCGAGTTTTTTCAGCTCGTCGTAAATCAAAGGAAAAATGTCGTTGACCGCTTGCTGGTTGCCGTTTGAGAATTCGAGCAGAAGTTCGGTTACGCTTTCAGCCATAGAGAATTTACTGCCGGTTGAATCCGAGTTTTCGTCGCAACTTATTATAAAAGACTTCGCGCGGTTTCGCACGCAAAACGCGCTGTCCTGCTCTTTCACGCCGGTAAAATACAAAAGTAATTAAATGCTTTTGACTCGCTTTCGATTGACGAACAAAGACGGCTCAAAAAAAGACCGTCTTTTTTCTTTCGCGCCTGATACTTTTCCGTTTCCGCTTTCGCCTTTAGATTAGAAGCCGAAAATCGGCGCAAATTCGGAATTGAAACGGCTACGGCTCGACGCCGAAATCTTAATTTTTTGAGTTGAATTCTATGAATCTGGAAAACGCTTTGGACAAAACGCACGCTTTTATAACTCGAAACATCTGGTTACAGCTTTTTACGGTTTTCACCAGAATTATTCTGGCGGTCGGATTCATTCCGCCGAGTTTAAAAAAGATTTTTGGTCAGCCGTTTACGATTTTGCCCGACTCGCATCCGGTCGGACGTTATTTCAACGCGCTTTACCAAACCGGATTTTATTACGAATTCCTCGGCTGGGCGCAGCTCGTCGCCGCTCTGCTGCTGCTTTTCCCGCGCACGGCTCACTTGGGCGCGCTCGCGTTTTTCCCCGTTATTCTCAACATCGCCGTGCTGACCAATTCGGTCGGATTCGTCGGCACGAAATACATCACGATTTTGATGCTGCTTGCCTGCACATATCTTCTGGCTTGGGAATACGACCGCTTGAAACCGCTCGTTTTCTCGACGCGCGGCAGCCGCGCCGAATCGCCAAAACTCGCTTTTCTGTGGCTTCCTTCGCTTTTCGCTTTCGGCGGCGCGTCGCTCGCCTGCTTTTTCGCTTACGCGGGCGTCGCCAATATTCATCGAAAATTCATTCCGGTTCTGCTCGTCGCAATCGTCGGCGGATTCGTCTTCGGCGCAATTTGTTCGGCTCATTATAAATTTATGGGAACGGGGCGATTGACCGCTTCGCCCGATTAATTTTATCAACCTTCTTTTAACTTAAAAATCATTTTCCCGCCGACGCCAACCGGCGGTTGGCGTCGGCTCGGCTATTCGGTCGTTTTATAACGAGTTCACATCTTGCTCTTCTAATTGATTCATTTCTGTTTTTGCGTGCGGCTCAAATAAATTTTGAAGAAGACACGAAATTTGAAAGTTTTCGCGTCTTCTTTTTAATGCTATCCCGCCTGTTGAGTGTCGTAAAAAGTTTTCACTACTTAAAAAAGCGTGATACTTTCACCAATTTTTTTTCGCCTTTAAGACGGCAAAATTTATTTAGGAGAATCAAACAAATGCCCTGGTTTTTAAATCCGAGAGTTTACGAAAATTTACCCGTTTATCAAAATCCCGAACTTTATCTTTTTATTTTTAAGCTCGCCGCGACCGTCATTTTCGCCCTTTTATTGCGAAAGCAGGGCGCGAGCGTCCGGCGGTTGTCGGCAATCGCTTACGTTTTCTTTTACGGCGTGTTTTTGACCGTAATGCTGTTTATGCACAATTTCGTCATTCTGGGACTGCGGATTTTCGAGCCGTCCGCCAAAGGCTATGCCACATACGACTTTCATCTTTACTCGTTGATTCTGCTCGGCGCGGTTCTTTTTCTCGAAGGCGTTCGTTCTCTGCGCGCGGCTTTCCTGCTCAAAAACGGCGACGACGAAAGCGGCGTTCGTGAAGCGCCAC
>CADCUR010000316.1 GCA_902805935.1 uncultured Pyrinomonadaceae bacterium | reverse complement strand
TTAAATTTATAGCACAACTTTGACCTTTTAAAGTTAAAATTTCTGAACAACGCTTCGCAATCAAAACCTGCGCTTTTTACGGTGCATTTCGTTATTTATTTTTGCGGTAATTTTCAAACGCAGGACAAAATCTTTTTTTGTGTAGCTTCATATAATATTTCCATTGAAAATTCGTCTGCTCGCAAAGTTTCTAAAAATGTCATAAGTAATCGGTACGAGACGACAATTGATTATTTTATTCATAAGTTACGAGTTGCATTCTTCCCGCAATCGTTAGAACAATCTTTCAAATAATTCACTTCCAATATGAAAAACTTTCAAATTTACACTCTGCCCGTATTGCTTTTCTTCGTGTTTTGTTTTGTGCCGCAATCTGTTTCGGCAAAAGACGAATGGCTGCGCGTGCGCTCGAAAAACTTTAATCTTCTCGGTAACGCGAGCGAAAAAGACATTCGCAAAGTGGCGACCAAGCTCGAACAGTTCCGCGAAACTTTTCGCCAGCTTTTCAACCTAAGCAACCTGAGTTCGGCGACCCCGACTAATGTCGTCGTTTTTAAAAATTCGGGGGCATACAAACCGTTCAAGCCAAAGCGTGCGGACGGAAAAACCGATAATTTTATCGCCGGTTATTTTCAGCCGGGCGAGGATGTCAACTACATCACTATTTCAACCGAAGGCGAAGATGCCGAAACTTACGGAACTATATTTCACGAATATGTTCATTTCATCATTGACACTAATTTCGGAAAGTCCGAAGTTCCGCCTTGGTTTAACGAGGGTCTCGCCGAGTATTACCAGACTTTTGTGATCGAAGAAGATCAGAAGGTGAAACTCGGACTGACGCAAAGCAATCATCTGCTGCTGCTCCAGCAAAATAAACTCATTCCGCTCGATACGTTGTTCAAAATCAGCAATTACGCCTTGCATCAAAACGCCAATCATTCGCGCAGCATTTTTTACGCCCAATCTTGGGCTTTGATTCATTACCTAATTCAAAGCGGCAAAACCGATGGTCTGAGCAAATTTTTGACTCTTTCGATGAAAGCCGTGCCGTCGGAAAAGGCGTTTCAAGAAGCCTTTCAGACGACTTATACAGAAATGGAAAAGGCGCTGAAAAAATACGTCGAACAGAACACATACAAGTATTCGATGGTTACTTTCAAAAACAAACTCACGTTCGACGGCGAGATGCAGACAGCCGTGCTGACCGAAGCCGAAAGCAGCGCTTATCTCGGCGATTTGCTGCACCACACTAACCGCCCGGACGACGCCGAAGCCTATCTGCAAAAAGCCTTAGCTCTCGACCCGGCTTCGAGTATGGCGAACACGACTCTGGGAATGGTCAAAATTGATCAAAGAAAATATGACGACGCGAAAAAGCATCTCGAAAAAGCGATCTCCGCCGATCAGAAAAATCATCTCGCTTTTTACAGTTACGCTTACCTTTTGAGCCGCGAAGATCGAGACGAATTCGGTTTCGTCTCGTCATTTCCCGCCGAGAAAACGGCAAAAATGCGCGAATCTTTGAAAAAGGCGATTGCGCTTAATCCGACTTTTACCGAAAGTTACGAGCTTCTGGCATTTGTTAATTTGGTGAACAACGAACAGCTCGAAGAAGCAGTTTCGTATTTGCGGACGGCGCTAAAATACCAGCCGGGAAATCAAAGATACGCCTTGCGAATCGCCGAAATTTATTTGCGGCAGGACAAATTTGCGGAAACTTTGGCAATCGCCGAGAAAGTCGCGCGGACGGGGAGCGAGCCTGAAATAAAAACGCAAGCCGAAAATTTAGTCGGGCAAATCAAGCAAAGGCGTGACGTGACGGCACGCAACGAAGCCGCCCGGCGGCAGTATGAAGACGCGGTGAAAAACGGCAACTCGCCGATTTTGATTCGTCGCCGCGCCGACGGAAAACCGCTCTCGCCCGAAGAGTTGGCGAAAGCCGAGGAAGAAGCGGAATTACGCGCGATAAATCAGTCGCTCAAAAAAGTCGAAGCGAATGAAAAACAAATTATCGGGCGGATTCAAAAGATAGACTGTAAAAACGGCAAAGTTACGTTCACCGTTAAAACAGACGACGACGTTTTCACGCTTTCGAGCGTGGATTTTCAAAGTTTGATATTGACCTCGCACGTCAGCGAAGCGGTGAATGCTGATGTCGGCTGCGATGCCGACATTGCGGCAATCAACTCGGTCGTCACATATAAACCGCAAGCGAATTCTCAAACGGGCAATCGAGGCGCATTAGTCGCTTTAGATTTCGTTCCGAAAAATTTTCGTTTCGTGGAACCGGGCGAGCAGAAAGAAGAATATGCGGCTCAAGAAATTTACGACGGAAGTGAGACCGCTCCGCCGCCGGTTAAAAAAGAAGATTTCGACGCGCAGCGGCGGACGGCGATGCTGCAGGGAATAAAAAACGCTCTGCGCCAGCCGCTCGCCAGCGAGCGGCGCGAACTCGGCTTTATTGAAAAAGTCGAATGCGGCAACAAAGGAATGTTTTTCTATATTAAAAATGCGGGTCAGACGTTTAAGTTATCGGCAGCCTCGCCGCAGGCAATCGAGATAAAAGGTTTTACACCGGAAATCGAGCGGCTTCAGCTCGGGTGTAATCTAAAGCAGGTAGACGTTCCAGTTGTTTTTACTTATAAAGAAAAAGCCGACTCGAAAGCCAAATCGAGCGGCGAGCTGATCGCGCTTGAATTCGTGCCGAAAAGTTTTACGTTGGAAAAATAAATTAGATAAATAAACAAACGGCGGCGGAAAAATCGTTTGTTTTCACTCGCGTTTTTGCGCCGCCCGCCAAATTTACCTTAAATCATATCGCCTTCGCCTTTGGAGCTTTCGTCGAGTTCAAAACGGTCGCGGTCGCGTTTTTCCATTTTTTCCAAAATATCGAGTGGCTCGTTGTCCTGAAAATCAACTCCGTAAGCGTGCGCGTTTTCTTCGACATCCGATTGGTCGGGCGTCGGGTTATGTCCGCCGAAGGCTTCTGAACCGGTGGAATTTACTTCTTCCCAATTGGCGTCAATGTCGCCGCCCGAATCGGCGGGCGATGACGAATTGTGTTCGCGCAGACGTTCTTTCAATTCGTTCGGCGCTTGCGGCGCATTGGCGATTTCCTCATTCATAAATTCCTGCATCGCTTCGTTCGGCGACGGCTCGTTTTCGTAAAATTCCAAATCCTTTCCTGAAATCATATTTTTTTCCTCGTTGTCTCCCATACGAATAAAATAACACGGCGAACCGCCAAAAGCGTATGTCGCGGCAATCAAATAAAAACGATTGACTGCGCCGACGGAATCTCGAATCGTTTACGGCAGCGCACGTTCTTGCACATCAATTGGTCGTCCACGCGCACCATATAATCGCGCGATTTTTCCATTTGCCGACGGTCTTGTTCGCTTAAATGGCGCGGCGCGTTTCGCTTTTTCGTGCGTTTGAGCCAGCGCACTTCGTAATCGTTGCGCTCGCGGCAATTCGGACAAGCGTAGTTTGCAATCTTCGTTTCCGGTCTTTCGTCAAAAATATCTCTTTCGTGCATTGAAAAATTTTACCACAGAGTGAAAAGCGAAAAATCGGAAAAGCGAAAAGGTGAAAAAGAACTGATTGACTTGAGAACTTCTTTCTTTTTCGCTTTTTCACTTTTCCGCTTTTTCACTGTTCGCTAAATTCCGTAGATACTGGAAACTGAAAATCCCGGTGTCGTGACCGTCGGAGAAATGAAAATTCAGCGCGTAGCGTCCGACGATGGCGATTGAGGAAAATGATAAATTTTCCGTTACGTTTTCGGGTTTCAAAATCTTTTCGCCTGTCCATTCGTTGATGCAGCCCGCGCACGGACACGACTTTCTGAGATCGGCGGCGCGGTATCGGCTCTCGGTTTCGTCCGACCAATTGATGGTAATTTCCGAATCGCTTTCTTCGATGATTTGGCGCGGTTCAATCATTTTAAGGTTCAAGTTTTTGGTTCGAAATTTCGGATTTCAAGTCAGGCTTTACAACTTGAAACCGGAAACTTAAAACTTGGAACTTTTTACCACCTCGTCCGCCGTTACGTCGTAGTGCGAAGCGTGGTAAACGACTTTTTCATTTTTGAGAACAATCGCTTGCGGAGATTCGTGACGAATGCCGGTTTTTTCGGCGATCGCGGCGGAAAGGGCGCGCGAGTGCTGGACGACAATTAAATTTATATCCGCATCGGCGTTGGAAATTTCCTGATAGACGCCCGCGCTGATTGGACAAGTTGTGCTGTGTTTGAAGAGAATGACGGGCTGCTCGCTTGATTTTTCAATTAACGCGTCGAGTTCTTCGGCATTATGTATTTCGTTAAATCTGGCTTTCATATTTTTTGATTATAACTGCCCGCGCCCTGAAACGCACTCGGCGGCGGGGGCGCGTCGAAATTATTCGCGCTCAGCGGCGGAAAAACTTTCCGGTAAGCGACCAGCGCGCCCGCAAACATTAGCGGCAGCGTCAAATAAACGCCGACGATGCACAATAGATAACCGATGATAATCAGAACGACTTCGAGCGCGATAAAGCCGACAATGCCGCCCAAATTACTCCAGACGGCTCGCGCGCTTAGTTTAAAAGCCTCAATGCCCGAAAGTTTATGCTCGACAATCAGCGGGTAGGCGAAAAACAGAAAAGCGTGAATGCTGCCCAAAATCAGCCACAACGCGAGCATCACAAATCCGAAAAATCCAAAATAAGCAAACATCTCATCAGGATTTGGATGTCTCGAACGCGACATCGAAATCTGCATCATAATCAGCGGAACGTAGGCGAGAATGCCTAGAATAAAGGCGGGAACGATTAAAACCAGCGTGGCGATCAAACCGGGAACGAGATAGTCAAAACCTTTGAAAAGCCCTTCAAACGTCATTCTTTGTCCGTTCATTTTTTGGAACAGACAGTAATAAATGCCGCAGAACATCGCGCCCAGCAGAATGCCGAACGGAACGATGCTGGCAATCAGCATTCCGACCAAAGTGATGGCGAAAAAAAGCCAATACTGGTCTTTAATTAATTTCCAGCCTTCGCGCATACATTCGACGGGGCGAATCGCGTCGGTTTTAAATTCAATCATACGAACCTCACTTCGTTCGGTTGTCCTTAGTGCTTCGTCCTTTGTCCTTTGTCCTTCGTTCGTTGAGCATAAATCGAGAAATTCACTAAAGTTCAGCCAGCGAAGCACTAAGGACGAAGCACTAAGGACGAACCAAATAAATTTTTTCGATATAATCCTTCACCATTCGGTCGCTCGAAAATTGGTGAGTGAGCGTCGCCAAAGAATTTTTCATCAACTGAATCCATTCGCCCGGCAAATCGTTTTCTTTCTTTCGGTAATAAGTCGGAATGACTTCAGTTTCTAAAACCTCGTAAAGCGATTCGGCGTCTTGGGCGTCAATCGTCGCTTCGTCGGTTTCGTCCGCGTCTTCCGCCGCGCCGATGGAAAACCCGTTTTCGCCATTGAAACCTTCAATCCACCAACCGTCGAGAATCGAAAGATTCAGCCCGCCGTTCATCGCCACTTTTTGTCCGCTCGTGCCTGACGCTTCGAGCGGTCGGCGCGGCACGTTGAGCCAAACGTCAACGCCCTGCACGAGATAACGCGCCACCTCTTGGTCGTAATCTTCGATGAAAACCGCCCGCCGCTGCCATTCGGAATTTTCGTCGAAACTCATCAGCTTTTGCAGCAGCGCTTTGGCGTTTCTATCTTGCGGATGCGCTTTGCCCGCGAAAACAAACTGCACTGGTTTGTCCGCGTCGCCGACCATTTTCAAAAGCCTTTCCAAATCGGACAAAATTAAATTCCAGCGTTTGTAACCGGCGACGCGCCGAGCGAAACCGATGGTTAAAACGTCAGGCGAGAAAAGTTTGCCCGTGTCTTCGTGTTCGTTAATCGTCTCGTGCAAGCCGGTTTCTTTTGAATAAGTTTTTTCACGAATATACGCGATGAGCAGTTGTTTTAAAAACCGATGCGCGTTCCAAATTTCCCGGTCGGGAATCACTTCAATCGCCGCGCTCCAAGCCGTTGCGTCTTTCGTAATTTCCGCCCAATCCGCGCCGACGTACGTTTCGTAAAGTCTTTGAAAAGCAGGCGCAATCCACGTCGGCGCGTGAACACCGTTGGTAATATGCGTAATTGGAACGTCTGCGGCGCGCGTTTTTTCGGGAAACATTTTCAACCATAATTCGCGCGAGACTTCGCCGTGTTTTTCGCTCACGCCGTTCGCCGAGCGCGCCATTCGCAAGGCGAGCGGCGTCATGCCGAACCACTCCCGCACGTCGCGGTCGTTCGTGCGACCGAGCGCGAACAAATCTTCTTTGGAAATTTTCAGCGCGTGAATGAAGTTTGCGTCGAAACAGTCTTCGATTTGTTCGGGCGGAAACGTATCGTTGCCCGCCGAAACCGGCGTGTGCGTCGTGAAAACGCATTGTTTGCGGACGGCTGCAATCGCTTCTGAAAACGAAGAATCGGCATTTTCCTGCAAAAACTCGCGCGCCAACTCCAAAGTCAAAAACGCCGAGTGTCCTTCGTTCAAATGGTAAACCGATGGATTTATTTTGAGCTGCCGGAGCAGCCGAACGCCGCCGATGCCCAGTATTTTTTCCTGTACGATGCGCGTTTCCGTGTCGCCGCCGTAAAGATGTCCGGTAATCAACCGGTCAATTTCATTGTTTTCCCGGACGTTCGTGTCGAGCAGGTAGAGCGAGATTCTGCCGACTTGCGCGAGCCAGGCGCGGGCGAAAACTTCGCGCCCGCGAATGTGAATTTTTACCAAAATTCGTTCTCCGGCTTCATTTAATACGGGAGCGAGCGCGAGTTCATTAGCAAATGAATCAAGATAATTTTCCGTCTGCCAACCGTCGTGCGCGATCTTTTGGCGGAAATAACCGTAACGATACAGCAGCCCGACAGCGACGAGTGGAACCTTCATATCGCTCGCCGATTTCAGATGGTCGCCCGCCAGAATTCCGAGACCGCCCGAATAAATCGGCAGAGAGTTATGCACGCCGTATTCGGCGCAGAAATAAGCGACCGGATTTCGCTCTGTGATTTGTCCGAAAACGTCGGGTTTGGCGGCGACATAATCCTTAAACTGTTCGGCGAAACTTTGCAGTTCGGAGACGTATTTTTCATCGCCCGCCTTTTGCCAGAGCCGAAGCCCGCTGATTTTCTTTAACAAAAGACGCGGATTTTGCTCGCATTGTTCCCAGAGCTGCGAATCGAGTTCGCGGAACAATCTCGCGCCGACGGGTTTCCAAGACCAGTAAAAGTTCTGCGAAAGCGCGTCTAAAAATTGAAGGTTGTCAGGTAATTCGCGTGTGAAATAAAAATTTTCCCGGAAAGTTTCGTCGGGCTGTAAACTGGTTGCCGTTTGCATATTTAACAAAAAATCGCTTGAAATCTCCCTCATAATAAATTTTCAGATTTTTCGGCTGATGATGAGCAAGAATGTTTCTGAAACTATAAACTATCAATTATCAACTATCAACCGTCTCAGGCGAGAACGAAGGCTTGATGTTTGACGAATAGAAGCGCGTCCGGTTCGGAAAAAAAGACGAGGCGGACTTGTTCGATTGTTTCGTTGGCAGAAAGAAACTCTTCGATTGACTTCGACGAAACTTGGGCGGCTTCGGATTTCGGATAAGCGAACGCGCCGGTGGAAATTGACGGAAAAGCAACGGTTTGCAGATTGTTTTCGACCGCCAGGGCAAGGGAATTGACGTAACACTTCGCAAGAAGTTTCGCTTCTTTGCCCGCGTTCATCCGGTAAATCGGTCCGACCGTATGAATCACAAAGCGCGTTAAAAGATTGCCGCCGGAAGTGATGACCGCTTCGCCCGTCGGCAAACCGTCGGGAAATTTGTTTTTTCTAATCTCACGGCATTCCTCTAAAATTCGCTTGCCGCCGCGCGCGTGAATCGCGCCGTCAACGCCGCCGCCGCCCAGCAGCGTCGAGTTCGCCGCGTTGACGATGGCGTCGGCTTTTTCTTGGGTGATGTCGCCGACTTTGACAATTACACGATTATTAAAAAATTCCTTTTGCATCGGGAAAATTCTAACAGGATGAACAGGATTTACAGGATTTAATTTTTCTATCCTGTAAATCCTGTTCATCCTGTTAAAGAAATTATTCAAGAGGTTCAACGTTGATTTCGTCGAACATCGCCTGCCGCCGCAGCGTTTCGGCGAGAAGGTCGGCTTTGCGGCGGTTGAGAATCTGGGGCGATGTGCGGCAGGAAATTTCAAAGACGCATTCGTCAATTTCCGCAATCTCCAATTCGCCGAGCGGAATGCCGCTGACGGCTTGGATGTCGTCGAAATTTTGGATGCGAAAACGTCCGGTCTGCTCGACGAACTCTTCGATAAACGGATCGTGGAGGGCGTGCTTAGCTTCCTCGACGGTGAAATAATTTCCTTCGACGATTAAACAAAATTCGGTAGCTTTTTCCATCTGCGGCTTTCTGAAATTACGACGAAGTTTTCGTCAGGGGAAATTTATCATTTTTGCCGCTGAAATTTCAAATTTTTTTTTGCGGCTTTGATTATCGAGAGTTTATTCCATATCATTTCAACAAATCCACAATGCAAGGAAAAATAAAACCAAAATGATAATACCCGTCAAATGGAGCGACGAAGGCGTTTTGATGCTCGACCAGCGCCTGCTTCCGACCGAAGAAAAATGGCTGACCTTAAAAAGTTACACGGAAGTGGCGGACGGCATCCGCGAGATGGTCGTGCGCGGCGCGCCGGCAATCGGCGTTTCCGCGGCTTACGGCATCGCGCTCGGCGTGAAAAATTTTGTCGGCACGAACATCGCCGATTTAGTAGAGGAATTTGATTACATCAGTGAAGTGATGGGCAAAACGCGACCGACCGCCGTCAATCTGTTCTGGGCGATTGAGCGAATGCGCCGAACTTTTGATCAAGCAAAAACCGACGGCAAATCTATTTCGGACATCAAGCAAACTTTAATCGCCGAAGCGAAAAACATCCACGACGAAGACATCGAATCGCAGCGGATGATCGCCGAACACGGCGGCAAACTTTTGGCGGACAACTCGACCGTGCTGACGCACTGCAACGCGGGCGCGCTGGCGACGGGCGGCGTTTGGGGAACGGCGCTCGGCGTGATTCGCGGCGCGGTCAACCAAGGCAAAACCATCGCCGTCATCGCCGACGAAACCCGTCCGTATTTACAGGGCGCCAGATTGACCGCGTGGGAGCTGCAGCAGGACAACATTCCGGTGACGCTGATTACCGATTCGATGTCCGGTCATCTGATGAAAAAAGGCAGAGTTCAAGCGGTCGTCGTCGGCTCTGACCGCATCGCGGCGAACGGCGATGTCGCCAACAAAATCGGAACTTATATGGTCGCCGTTCTAGCCAGACAGCACAACATTCCGTTTTACGTCGCCGCGCCGCTTTCGACCGTAGATTTGAATTGTCCGACGGGCGAAGAAATTCCGATTGAAGAACGCAACACGAGAGAAGTAACGCACGTCCAGGAAATTCAACTCGCGCCCGAAGGCATTTCGGTCAACAATTACGCATTCGACGTTACGCCGAACGAGTTCGTTGACGCAATCATCACGGAAAAAGGTGTGGCGCGCGCTCCCTATACAGAAACTTTGCGGAGAATGTTTGACGAATAGAAAGTAAAAATGTAAAAAAATAGAAATGTGAAAAAGTTTAGCGGGAATGGCGGCAAACTTTTTCACATTTTTACTTTTAAATCCTTTCACTTTCTACTTTACCTCGTGTAAAAACTTGTTGACTGGCTTATCTAATTCGGTCTAAAATTTAGGTGGCGAAAATCTTTGCCTTTCCAACAAGCCTGCCATGCCTCCGAAATCGAAAAAAATCAGCTTAGTTTACTTTGTCTTCGTCACGCTTCTGATCGTCGGATTAGTGCCGCTGGCGCTGACGGGCTGGTTTTTGTCCGAGCGCAGCGCGACGGAATTGCGGGCGGTTGAGAATCGTTACCAAATACAACTCGTGCAGGCAAAAGCCAGGCAAATCGAAATGTTCGGTCAGCGCTACGGCGGTTTGGTCGGAAGTTTCGCCCGCGCATTAGAACTTTCAAACGATCTGTCGCTGCTCTCGGCACCGCAAACCGAAGAAAAAATCGGCGCGACGCTGAAAGAAAATCCGTATCTGCTGGCATTGCACATCAAGCCGATTAACGGCGAATCGCTGTCTGTCTTTCGCGCCGAAACGATACAGAAGACGGAAATAGAAACGCTTGCATCGGCGGCTCTGGGAAATTTAGGCGGCAAAAAATTAAGTTTCAATCAGCCGACGAAATTAAACTTAACGGGCGAAGTCGTTTTAACCGTCGCCGCGCCAATCGTTATCAAAAATAAAATTTCGGCGGGCGTGGTGGCGATAGTTTCGGTGCGCGAGATGGCGCGGTTGATGTCCGAGATGAAGCAGACGAGCGAGGCTCAGCTTTGGAAGGAAGGCTTGCCGATCGTCTTTGTCGTTGACGAAAAGGGACGCGCCGTTTTCCATCCCGATCCGAACGTCGCCGCCGCTCAAAAATTTTTGAGCGATTTGAAAATCGTGCAGGAGTGGCGCGAATCGAGCCGGCAAATTCAGTCCGCGCTCGTGCCGTTCACGGCGGAATACGAAGGCGTGCGGCACGAAATGATCGGCGCGTATTCGACCGCCGATTTCGGTGTGGATTTCGTTTTCGGCGTGGTGGCGATGCAGGACGAAAGCAAGGCTCTCGCGTCGGTCGGCGATATGCGGCGGCAGACATGGTTGATCAGTTCTATTTTCGCCTTAATCGCCTTGCTCGTCGGCAGTGTCTTCGCCAGACGATTGACGGCGCCGCTTTTAAAGTTAGTCGCCGCGGCGAAAAACATTGCGTCGGGCGATTTATCGAATCGAGTTCAGACTAATAACATTACGGAAATCGGAACTTTGGGCGAAACCTTCAATTTGATGAGCGATAAATTGGAGGAACACATCGCCAGTCTCGCCAAAGCCGCCGAGGACAACCGCGAGCTTTTCGTCGGCACCGTGAAGGCTCTCGCCGCCGCCATTGACGGCAAAGACAAATACACGCGCGGGCATTCCGAGCGAGTTTCGCGTATTTCGGTCGCCGTCGGTCAGCGGTTGGGAATGAATTCCGAAGAAATCGAAACGCTTCGCATCAGCGCGCTGCTGCACGATGTCGGCAAAATCGCGGTCAACGACGCTATTCTCAACAAACCGACCGCTTTGACCGACGAAGAATTTGAAATAATGAAAACGCATCCGAAAGCGGGTTATAAAATTATGGCGCAGATTCCGGCGATGAAAAACTATCTGCCCGGAATTTATATGCACCACGAAATGGTTAACGGCGCGGGTTACCCGCAGGGCTTGAAAGGAGCCGAAATCCCAATGCAAGCCAGAATCATCTCCGTCGCCGACACTTTCGACGCGATGACGATTGACCGCCCGTATCAAAAAGGATTTTCCCTGGAAGATTCACTCAACCGCATTAAAAGTTTCGTCGGCACGCGCTACGACGGCAAAGTCGTCGAGGCATTGGTCGAGGCTTGCGCCGACGGGCAAATCGGCGTCGGCACGGTTCGTCTGAAATCCGCCAAGCCCGCAGAAAATTCTTCGCAACTGAAAGCCGCTTGATTTTTTGAAAGGCGCTTAATTTTTTGTTTCGGGTTTCTGGTTTGTAATCGCCAACCAGACGTTTGAAATTAAAATCGAAATGACAAATCTGGACGAAATCTGGCAAGTCGAAGTCAACAATCAAACCTACGAGGCGAACGTCGAAGAACTGGGGCAATGGATTGCCGAAGGCGCGCTGTTGCCCAACGATCGAGTGCGGCGCGGAAATCTACGCTGGCTCGAAGCGCGCAAAGTTCCGATTCTGCATCAATTTTTCAATGCCAAGGAAAACTCATTGCCCTTTCCTGTTTTGCAAACTGTCACGGACGCGGCGGAAAACGATTCATCGTTGAAGACGGAAGATACATCGGACGCGCTGACGATTCACCGAAATCAAATCGCCCGAACGCCGGTTAACTTCGCCGTGACGAATTATCCGCTGAATTTGCCGCACGCTTCTCAAACAATTGATGTTTGCGCCGTTCACCACGCCGAAGAAGCGAAATACGTCTGCGAAGCGTGCGAGAATTATTTTTGCAAATTGTGTCCGGCGTCTTACGGCGCGACCGTCAAAATTTGTCCGCTGTGCGGCGCGATGTGCAAACCGATTGCCGACGTGCGAGCCAAGCAGCAGAAAAATTTTCAATACCAGAACGCCATGACGGAAAATTTCGGCTTCAACGATTTCAAACGCGCGCTCGCATATCCGTTCAAGTTCAGATCGAGTTTAATTTTCGGCGCGGTGTTGTTTATGATTTTCACGCTCGGGCAAACGGTTTCGGCGTTCGGCGGAACGTTTTTGTTCGCGTCCGGGATATTGTGCGGAACGCTCGCCAACGCGCTGACCTTCGCGTGTCTGGCAAATACGCTCGACAATTTTTCGCAGGGCAAACGGGAAGCCGATTTTATGCCGAGTTTCGATGATTTCGAGTTGTGGGACGACGTGATTCATCCGTTCTTTCTGAGCATCGGCGTTTACATCGTTTCGTTCGGACTGCTCATCGTTCTGCTCGTCGGCGCGTTTTATTACGCGATGAAAACGTTTGAGCAAATCGAAACCGACAAGCAAAAAATAGTTTCCGCCGTTTTCCCGAACGCGCAAAACAATTCCGCCGACGAAGAAGCCGAGTTTCAGAAATTCGAGGAAATGATTCGGGAAAACCGCAAGGCACAGCTCGAATCGGTCGTCGGCAAAACTCCCGAAGCCGAGCGCGAAAGTTTTAATCAAGTCGCGGCGAATCTGCTGCGGCTTTCCCTGATTTTTGCAATTCCGGTTTTCCTGGCGTTTTTGTGGGGCGCGTTTTACTTTCCCGTCGCCTGCGCCGTCGCCGCCTGCACGCGCTCGTTTGCCGCTGTTATAAATCCGCTCGTCGGACTCGACACGATTCGCCGAATGAAATTTAACTACGCGAAAATTCTGTTGATGTTTTTCGCGCTCGGCGTTTTTTCGTTCGCCGTCGGCGGAATTTTGTCCGCCGTGTTCGCGCCGTTCGATATGCCGCGAGCGGGAAATCTGCCCGCGAAAATTATTGGCAGTTTGTTCACATTCTATTTTTCCGTCGTCTTTTCCGTCGTCCTCGGCTGCGCGCTTTTCAAATGTTCCGATTCTTTGAATTTACGCCGCAGCTAAACTGCGGATTTCAAATTACACATTCCAGAATCGCCCGTTTGCCGAAGCGGGCGATTCTTTTTATAATCGAAAGTTTATTACAGCGAAAAATTTACAGTTATAAAGATGAGTTTGGCTTTTCGGACGAACAATCTAAAATCCAAAATCTAAAATCCAAAATCGAACTATGGCATTTTTTTGGCGCAGAAAAAAAGACGAAGACAAATTTTCAACCTCAGTTTTAGGACTCGATAAATCAATCGAAGAACTCCAGGCGCAGGAAGCGGCGGTCGAGCGGGAAATCGGCGTGCGGTTCACCAAAGCGATTGAAAAAACCCGGCATTCGATTAACAACAAACTCGACACGATTTTCGAGAATCGCAAACAGATTGACGAAAAGTTTCTCGACGAATTAGAAGAGATGTTGATTTCGACCGACATCGGCGTGGCGACCACCTTGCAAGTTCTCGACGCCGTGCGGCGCGGCGTGTCGCGTCAGGAAATCAGCGATTTGACCGCGCTCAAAGCGGCGATGAAAAAAGAGCTTTTGGGCATTCTCGAAGCGTCGAAAAAATCCGGCGTGGCGTCGGAGACGAGCGTCGCCGAATCAATCAAACCTTACGTTTTAATGATTGTCGGCGTCAACGGCGTCGGCAAAACGACGACCATCGGCAAACTCGCGCAACGCATAAAAAACGAAGGCAACGACATTTTAATCTGCGCCGCCGACACTTTCCGCGCCGCCGCCAGCGAACAATTAGAAATCTGGTCGCAGCGCGCGGGCGTGCCGCTGATTCAGCAAAAACAAGGAACCGACCCGGCGGCGGTTCTGTTCGACGCGCTGAAATCAGCAAAATCGAGAAACGCCGACGTTTTAATCGTTGACACCGCCGGGCGACTTCACAATAAATCGAACTTAATGGCGGAACTCGAAAAAATGAAACGCATCGCCGGACGCGAGGTTGAAGGCGCGCCGCACGAAACTCTCCTTGTGATTGATGCTGTCACCGGACAAAACGGACTCGAACAAGCCCGCCAATTTTTGAAAACGGCGGACGTGACCGGCATCGTTTTAACCAAACTCGACGGCACGGCAAAAGGC
>CADCUR010000315.1 GCA_902805935.1 uncultured Pyrinomonadaceae bacterium | reverse complement strand
GTTACTAAAACGGCACAATTTCAAAACTTAAATAATCCAGAATCCAAAATCTAAAATCTAAAATATGATTAGCGGAATCATCGGTAGAAAAATGGGAATGACGCAAATCTTTGCGGAAGATGGCACGGTCACCCCCGTGACGGTCATCAAAGCGGGACCTTGCGTTGTCGTGCAGACAAAAACGGCGAGCGGCAAAGACGGCTATAACGCCGTGCAGCTCGGATTAGTCGAAGATAAACCGATCAAGTTGAAAAACGTTACCAAGCCGATGCGCGGACATTTTGAAAAAACCGGTGGCGGCGTTCCGGCAACGCGCGTATTAAAAGAAATTCGTCTGACAGACGCGCCTGAAGCAAATGTCGGCGACCAGATCAAAGCCGATCTTTTTTCCGACGGCGATAAAATTGACGTAATCGGGACATCGAAAGGACGCGGTTTTGCGGGAACAATCAAGCGGCACAATTTCAGCCGCGGTCCGATGTCGCACGGTTCGATGAATATCCGCGAACCGGGTTCAATCGGTCAGTCGGCGTATCCATCGCGCGTCATCAAAGGAACGCGCTCTTCTGGACATATGGGCAACGAGCGTGTGACGGTTCAAGGTTTAAGCGTGGCGCGGGTTGATGTGGAAAACAACCTGATTATGATTCGCGGCGCAGTGCCGGGCGCGACCGGCAGTTTGGTGGTAGTTAAGAAAAGAAAATGAAGCGATTTGCGATTTGCGATTTGCGGTTTGTCTATTGATAAACGCAAAATCCTAATCCGACAAATCCGCAGTGGAGAGAATTATGGCAACCGTCAAGGTTCGTAATTTAAAGAATAAA
The DNA here is from genome assembly GCA_902805935.1 of uncultured Pyrinomonadaceae bacterium. Taxonomy (GTDB): domain Bacteria; phylum Acidobacteriota; class Blastocatellia; order Pyrinomonadales; family Pyrinomonadaceae. The sequence continues at coordinate 14,006 of CADCUR010000315.1, read as the reverse complement.
GAAGTCGGCGACGTTGAATTGTCCGACGCCATTTTCGGCGTCGAACTCAACGAATCGTTGATTCACGCGGCGGTCAGAAATTATCTGGCGAATCGCCGGCAGGGAACAAGCGCGACGAAAACGCGCGGTAATGTTTCGGGGTCGGGCAGAAAACTTTGGAAGCAGAAAGGAACGGGACGCGCCCGAATCGCTTCTTTGCGTTCGCCTTTATGGAAGGGCGGCGGCAACGTTCACGGTCCGCAGCCGCGCGATTGGTCGTATAAAATGCCGAAGAAAATGCGGCGCGGCGCGTTGCGCTCGGCTTTGTCCGAAAGACTGCGCGAAGGCAATTTGATCGTTATTGACGATTTCAGCTTTGAGAATCCGAAGACGAAAGGATTTTTGGGCGCGATGTCAGATTTGGGTTTTGACAGCAATAAGAAAGCGACAAAAACTTTGATTGTTGACTCGCTCGACAATTCAAATTTAGTTTTGGCGTCGCGGAACGTGCAGAAGACGAAAGTCACTAACGGTTACGGCTTGAACGTTTATGACATTATTTACCACGAAAAACTTCTGATTTCCAAATCGGCGATTGAAGAGATAAATCAACTCCTCGACCCGAACCGCGAGAAAGGCGAAACGGAAATCGAAGCGCAGATCGAAGGCGCGACGACTCATGAAACCAAGCCAAAGCGAAAATCTTCGGCGAAAAAGAAAACTAATGAAGAGGAGGCGGCTGAATAATTATGACGGAACTTAGTGTTTGGGATATTTTGAAGTCGCCGGTCGTTACGGAAAAATCCGTACTGCTCAAAGAAGGCAGCAGCGAAGACGAAACGGTCGGACAAATTTTAACTTTTCGGGTTAATACGAAAGCCGGAAAAATTGCAATCAGACGAGCAGTCGAAGAAATCTTCAGCGTCAAGGTGGCGAAAGTTCGCACGGTTCAATACGAAGGCAAAATAAAAAAACGCGGACGTTATGCCGGTCGTCGGGCTTCCTGGAAGAAGGCATACGTTACTTTGAAAAAAGGCGAGCCGCACGTTGATTACGCAGAAGCAATCTAACGATTTTGAATTTTAGATTTTGGATTGGCACACTAAAGATATTTAGTTGAATAAACGCCAACCGTTAAAATCAAAAATTTAAAATTCAAAATCTAAAATAAGAAGATGGGAATTAAGAGATTAAAACCGACATCACCGGCGCGAAGATACCAGACGTATCTGACGCGCGATGAATTGACGCCGAATGCGAAGCCGGAAAAATCTTTGCTCGAAGCGAAGACCAGAATTTCAGGGCGCAACAGCGACGGGCGCATTACCGTCCGGCGGCGCGGCGGCGGGCATAAACGCCATTACCGGATAATTGATTTTAAGCGCGGTAAAGAAGGCATTCCGGGCAAAGTTTCGCAAATCGAATACGACCCGAATCGTTCGGCGCACATCGCTTTGATAACTTACATTGACGGCGAGAAACGCTATATTATCGCTCCCGTCGGTTTGAAAGTCGGCTCGACGATTATGAGCGGCGCGGAAGCCGACATTCTGCCGGGCAACGCGCTGCCGATTGCGAATATTCCTTTGGGAACGCAGATTCATAATATCGAACTGCGACCGGGGAAGGGCGGACAGATGGCGCGTTCGGCGGGCGCATTCGCGCAGCTCGTCGCCAAAGAAGGCGATTACGCGCAGCTCAGAATGCCTTCGGGCGAAGTTCGCCGCGTTCCCGTAGTTTGTATGGCGACGGTCGGACAAGTCGGCAACGTCGAAAACGAAAACGTTTCTTTAGGTAAAGCGGGAAGAAATCGCTGGAAGGGTCTTCGTCCGAAAGTGCGCGGCGTGGCGATGAACCCGGTTGACCACCCGCACGGCGGCGGCGAAGGCAAAACTTCTGGCGGTCGCCATCCGGTAACGCCTTGGGGTCAACCGACGCGCGGCTACAAAACGCGCCGCAACAAACGCACGAGCAATATGATTGTGCGCGACAGAAGAAGGAAATAAGCCCGATTTTGAATTTTAGATTTTAGATTTTGGATTGGCGCACTAAATATATTTAGTTGAATAAGCGCCAACCGTTGAAATCAAAAATCCAAAATTCAAAATCTAAAATCAAGATATGCCACGTTCATTAAAAAAAGGTCCTTTTATTGATTTAAGCGTTCAGAAGGTTTTAGCGAAAATTCGTGAAGGCGGAAACAAACCGCAGGCGATCAAAACCTGGTCGCGCCGTTCGACGATTACGCCGGAGATGGTCGGCTTGACGTTCGGCGTTCATAACGGCAAACGACACATTCCCGTTTATGTGACGGAAAACATGGTCGGACACAAACTCGGCGAATTTTCACCGACGCGCCTTTTCAAAGGACATCCGGGAACGAAGGCGGAAAAATCGGCGAAAAGAAAATGAAGTAATTGGCGATTTTCAATTTGCGATTGTTTGTTTAAAGCGGTTTCGACTTTTAAGGAAACCTATTAACAATCAAAACAAATCCGAAATCCCAAATCCCAAATCGAAATATGGAAGCGATAGCAAAAACAAGACATCTGAAAGGTTCGCCCCGCAAAGCGCGGCTCGTGATTGATTTAATTCGCGGGCGCAATGTGTCGCAGGCATTGAACATTTTGAAATTTACCGACAAGCGCGCGGCTGACCCGATCGCCAAAACTCTGCGCTCGGCGATTGCCAACGCGACTTATTTGGCGGAGCAGCAGAACATCGCTGTTGACCCGGACGATTTGTTTGTCAAAACCTGTTTCGTTGATATGGGAGCGCATAAAAATCGTCGCCGTATGCGTCCCGCGCCGCAAGGTCGCGCCTTCCGCGAGCAGCGACATTATTGTCACATCACTATTTTAGTTTCGAGCGACGCTCCGACGGACACAAAGTCCGCCAGAAAGTCAATGCAGACCGCAGGCGAGGAAGGCAACGACGGAGCAAAGACGAAAGCCGCGCCGAAACCGGAAGCAATTAAGAAAACAAAAAAAACGAGCGTTGATGAAGCTCCGAAAGTAAAAGAAACGAAACGGGCGAAAGCTGAAAAGCCGACAACTGACGAAACGGTCGAACCGACAACGTTGGTTGAAACCGCGCAAACTCAAACCTCGACGAGCGACTCCTTGAATGTCGTAAAGACAAGCGCTGAAACGCCGGAAACGGTTGAAGCCAAATCAGTGAAAACCGATGAGCCAGACGCCGGAAAAACTAAAGAGACAAAAACGGCGAAAGACGACGAAGCGAAAGATAAGGATTCGGAAGCGAGCGACATTTTAGAAATGAATTCGCCGAAGGACGCGAAAGCCAAAGAGGAAAACCAAAAGGCGGAAGCGTCCGACGTGAAAAACGTGCAATCGCAAACTCCGGCGGAAAGAAACGAAACCAAACAAGCTGACGAAAGACAGCTCGACGAGAATGATATTCTCGAATTACAGTAATAAATTTTTATGGGACAAAAAGTTCATCCATACGGCTTTCGAGTCGGATACAACAAAGATTGGCATTCGCACTGGTATGCCAAGCGCGAATTTGCTGAGTATTTATCGGAAGACATTAACTTGAAACGCGATTTGAAAAAGCGTTTCGTGGGCGCGGGCGTTTCGCACGTTGATGTCGAACGCGCCGCCAATCGTTTGAAAATTATTATATACACGGCGCGTCCCGGAATTATCATCGGACGCAAGGGGTCGGAAATTGAAATTCTGAAAGCGGATTTATCGAAAAAAACCGGACGCGAAGTGATCGTCTCGATTCAGGAAGTTCGCCAGCCGGAACTCAACGCGCAGTTGCAGGCAGAGAAAATCGCGCAGCAATTGGAAAAACGAATCGCGTTTCGCCGGGCGATGAAAAAGACTATTGAAGAATCAATCCGGTTCGGCGCGGAAGGAATCAAAGTGATGATTGCCGGACGTTTGAACGGCGCGGAAATCGCCAGAACCGAATGGACTTTGCAGGGTCGGCTGCCGCTGCACACTCTGCGCGCCGACGTAGATTACGGATTCGCCGAAGCCTTGACAACATTCGGAATCATCGGCGTAAAATGCTGGATTTATCGCGGCGAGATTCTCGACCCGAACGCTTCGATAGCGCGCGGAACGAACACCGACCCGATGAAAGAAGTCAAAGTCAGCGGAAATCCGCGTCGAGGCGACGGTCGCCCGCCGCGTCGTGACCGAAACGACAGCGGTGGCGGCAGAGGCAACAGATAATTTAGTCATTAGTCCTTTGTGCTTAGTCCTTAGCAAGAAAGAAATTTGCTGCGGTTAAGAAACGAAGGACAAACGACAGAGGACAAAACTATGTTAATGCCGAAAAAGGTCAAGCACCGAAGAGTGATGAAAGGTCGTATGCGCGGTACAGCCTCGCGCGGCGACAAATTGAACTTCGGCGACTTCGGACTCAAAACTTTGGAAGCCGGTTGGATTACCGACCGCCAAATCGAAGCGGCGCGTATCGCTATGACGCGCCACATCAAACGCGGCGGGAAAATCTGGATTCGGATGTTTCCCGACAAGCCGATTACGAAAAAACCGGCGGAAACTCGTATGGGAAGCGGCAAAGGCGCGCCCGATCACTGGGTCGCCGTCGTCAAGCCGGGACGAATTTTATATGAAGTACAGGGCGTGCCGGAAGAGCTGGCGCGCGAAGCGATGAATCTCGCCGCGCAAAAACTGCCGGTCAAAACCAAGTTCGTCAATCGCGCCGATTTGGAAGGAGGCATTGTTTAAGAGATGAAAAAGAAAGACATACTCGAACAACTCAACCAGATGGAAACCGACGAGCTGAAAGAGCAAGCCGATAGCTTGAAAGAATCGCTGTTTCGTTTGAAATTCAAAAAATCTTTGGGCGTGGGCGATTCGGTCAGCGACATTCGCCGCGAGAAAAAAACTTTGGCGCGGGTTAATACTTTGATCGCGCAGCGCGAGCCAGCACAGAAAGGCAAAAGTAAACGGGCAAAAGTAAACGGTTAAAAATAAAAAGCAATGCCAAGAAAAAAAGAAGAATTAGAAACCGAAGGAAATGAGGCTGAAATCAGTCAGGAAGAAACGGCTGAAGAAACTACTGTCGAAGCGTCGGCTGACGGAAACGCGGACACCGAGCTGTCTGACGAAAAGCCGCCGAAAGCTGGTAGTGCAAAAGCCGACGACGCAGCGGCAAATGACGCTCAAACGGATGAAGCAACGCAAGAAACTTCGATTGTCGAAAACGTACTGAACACGGTTTCGTCGGTAGTCGGCGGCGTTGCCGAAGCGGTAACAAGCGGCGTGTCCGCCATCACTTCGGCGGTTTCGGACGACTCGGCGACGACAACTGAAACCGGTAAATCGCATCACAGTAAACGCGCGGAAAAAATCGGCATTGTGCAATCGGATAAAATGACGAAGACCGTGACGGTCAGAGTTGACCGCGTGGTCAAGCATCCGGTTTATCGCAAATATATCAAACGCCGCAAAAAATTTATGGCGCACGACGAACTCGGCGCGACCGTCGGCGATAAAGTGCGGATTATGGAAACCCGACCGCTGTCGGCGAGAAAACGCTGGCGCGTCGTGGAAATTGTTCAGAAAGCTGTTAAATAGTTTCAAGTTCTAGTATTAAAGACCTAAAACTTAAAACCTGAAACCGGAACGGAGTTAGATTATGATTCAGATGCAAACCTCTTTGACGGTCGCCGATAATTCGGGAGCGAAAAGAGTAGTAATGATTATGCCGATTGGCGGTTCGACCGGAAAAATCGCCCGGCTAGGCGATAAAATCAAAGTCACCGTCAAAGAAGCCGCGCCAGACGGAACGGCGAAAAAAGGCAAGGTTTATAACGCCGTTATCGTTCGCACGCGCAAAGAAGTGCGGCGCAAAGACGGCACATATATTCGCTTTGACGAAAACGCCGCCGTGTTGATTAAAGAAGATAACACGCCGATTGGAACGCGTGTTTTCGGTCCGGTCGCCAGAGAGCTGCGCGACAAGAATTTTATGAAAATCGTATCGCTCGCGCCGGAGGTGATTTAGTAAAATGAAAGAAGTGAAAAAGGGAACGGTTCGTTCAAAAATCAGAAAAGGCGACACGGTAGTTTTCATCGCCGGAAAAGAATACGCCCGCTTTGACAATAACGGCAAACGCAAACCATTCAGCGGCGAAGTAATGGCGGTTGACGCTCGCAAAGGCAAAGTCAAAGTCGCGGGCGCGGCGATTGCGAAAAAGCATCGCAAAGCCGTTCCGCAAATGAACATCGAGGGCGGCATCGTCGAACTTGAATCATGGGTGGATATTTCCAACGTTTCGCTCGTTGACCCGAAAACGAAAAAACCGACGCGCGTCAAATACGAAGTACGAGATGGGAAAAAAGTTCGCGTAGCGATAAGCGGCGAGTTGATTCCCGAGCCGTCGCGTGGCGCGAACACGAGACGCAAAAAATCAGACGAAGAAACCGATTCGGATAATAAATAAGTTTTGAAGTTTGGAAACGCGAGGTGAAAAGCGAGACCCAAACGAAATAAGAAAATGGCAAGACTAAGAGATAAATATAAAAACGAGATTGCTCCGGCAATCGCCAAAGAATTCGACATCAAAAATCCGATGGCGATTCCGCAAATCGAAAAAATCGTCGTTAATATGGGAGTCGGCGAAGCCATTGCGAACGCTAAAATTCTCGATACGGCGACCGAAGAGCTGCGGTCAATTACCGGACAAAAGCCGGTCATTACCAAAGCAAAAAAATCAATCGCTTCATTTAAGCTGCGTCAGGGAATGAACATCGGAACGATGGTCACGCTGCGCGGCGAAAGGATGTATGAATTTCTCGACCGGCTGATTTCGGTCGCTCTGCCGCGCGTGCGCGACTTTCGCGGCGTCTCTGCCAAAGCCTTTGACGGGCGCGGAAATTACACTTTGGGAATCCGCGAGCAGTTAATTTTCCCGGAAATTGATTTCAATAAAGTTGATAAAACCCGCGGAATGAATATCTCAATCATTACGTCGGCGAAAACGGACGAACAATCGCGCGCGCTTCTCAAAGCGCTCGGAATGCCGTTCCGTCAATAAAAAGCAAAAAAGAAATATGGCGAAGATAAGTAAGATCGTAAAAAACAACGAACGCAAAAGAATGGTCGCGCAATACGCGGAGCGGCGCGCGGATTTGAAAAAGATTATCAATAATCCGAACTCGTCAGTCGAGCAGGTTGACGAAGCGGTAGCGAAATTACAAAAGCTGCCGCGCAACGCCAGTCCGATTCGCGTGCGCAACCGCTGCGCGATGACCGGACGACCGCGAGCCGTTTATCGTAAATTCGGCATCGCCCGCACCGCTTTCCGAGATTTGGCTTTGCAGGGACAGATTCCGGGCGTAGTTAAATCAAGCTGGTAAGCCTGATTTTAGATTTTAGATTTTGGATTAAAATCAAATCCAAAATCGCAAATCCAAAATAATTTTACGGAGTAAAAGAATGACAGACCCAATTGCAGATATGCTGACGCGCATTCGCAACGCAGTAGCGGCGAATCACCCGCGCGTGGACGTTCCCGGTTCAAAATTGAAAATGGAAGTGGCGCGAATTTTAAAGGAAGAAGGCTACATTAATAGCTTTGTCACCAAAGGCGAAGGCGCAAAATATATGATTCGTATTTTTCTGCGCTACGACGCCAAAGGCGCGTCTTCAATCACGCATTTATCGAGAGTCTCGCGTCCGGGCAGACGAGTTTTCGTCGGCGCCACCGAAATTCCGCGGGTTCTCGGCGGCTACGGCGTGAACATCGTTTCGACTTCCAGAGGTTTGATGAGCGGAAAGAAAGCTCGAAAGGAAAATGTGGGCGGCGAAATTTTAGCGGAAATATACTAATTTTGGATTTTAGATTTTGGATTTTAGATTGAAAAACAGTCTGGCAAATCCAAAATCCAAAATCCAAAATCTAAAATAAATATATGTCTCGTGTAGGAAAAAAACCGATTACGTTGCCGTCGGGCGTCAACGTAACAATCAACAATAACGAATTGGAAGTCAAAGGTCCGAAGGGCGTTTTGAAAACACCGATTCCCGAAGGCGTTGAATTTAAGATGGAAGACGGAACGCTCGTCGCGGAACGCGCGAGCGACGACAAATCCGCCGTTCACGGACTGGCGAGAGCTTTGGCGAACAACGCTATCGTCGGCGTGACCGAAGGATTTACGAAACAGATGGATGTCGTCGGCGTCGGTTATAAAGCGGACGTGCAGGGCAAGAAAATTGTTTTCGCGCTCGGATATTCGCATCCAGTCGAGTATCCGCTGCCGGAAGGCATCGAAGCGAAAGCCGAAAGAGTTCCGACGAAAACGACCATCAATCAGTATCAATTAACTTTGACGTTGAGCGGCATTGACAAACAAAAACTCGGGCAAGTCGCGGCGGAATTAAATCGTCTGCGTAAACCGGACGCCTATAAAGGCAAAGGCGTGCGCTATGCCGATAAGTTTTATAAGTTAAAACCCGGTAAAACGGGTAAATAGTCATTAGTTCTTTGTCTTTCGTCCTTAGTTTGATTAATTAACATTCAACTTTACCGGCGAAAGACGAAGGACAAAAGACAAAGGACGAAGGACAATGAAGAATAACAGAGCAGAAATTCGTCGCGGCGTGCATACGCGCATACGCAAAAAAGTCAGCGGCACGGCGGAACGTCCGCGCTTGGCGGTCTTTCGCAGTTTGAACCACATCTACGCCCAAGTCATTGATGATGTCAGCGGCGTAACTTTGGCGGCGGCTTCGACGACGGAAAAAGATTTGAAAGGCAGAACGGGCGGCAATATTGAAGCGGCGCAAACCGTAGGAAAAACAATTGCCGAACGAGCGCAGGCAGCGGGCGTGTCGCAGGTGGTCTTTGACCGCGGCGGATACGTTTATCACGGGCGCGTCAAGGCTCTGCTGGACGCGACGCGCGAAGCCGGATTAAATAAAAACGAAGCGACTAATAAATCGGAAAACCAGAGCGAGGGAAACTCGGAAGAAACAAATGAAAACGAATAGACAACGGATTTCTCCAAACAGTTTGGATTTGAAAGACCAATTGATTTCGGTCAACCGCGTGACGAAAGTCGTCAAAGGCGGTAAAAATATGTCGTTCGCCGCCCTGGTCGTGGTCGGCGACGAAAAAGGTCACGTCGGTTTCGGCACGGGCAAAGCCAAAGAAGTTCCGAACGCGATCAAAAAAGCGGTCGAGGCGGCGAAAAACAATTTGATTCGCGTGCCGCTCGTGGATGGCACTTTGCCGCACCAGATGATTGGCGAATACGGTGCGGGCAGAGTGATGCTCAAACCGGCGAAAGAAGGAACGGGCGTTATCGCGGGCGGCGCGGTTCGCGCGGTTCTGCAGGTTCTCGGCATTCATAACGTGCGGACGAAAATTTTAGGTTCGACCAACGCGCACAACGTCATTCGCGCGACATTTAACGGTTTGACCAGAATGAAAGACCCGATGGAAGTGGCGCGTCTGCGCGGCAAACAAGTTGAAGAACTGTTGTAATTTGCGATATTCAATTTGCGATCGGCGATTGTTTGTAATGAAATCGGCTTCTGAGGTTTAATCGTGTGAAGTCAATTGATTTTCAAAAACGCAAATCGCAAATCGAAAATAAATTTATGGCACAGAGTATAGAAACACAAACGAACGGCGGAAAAATCAAAATTCAGTATTACCGAAGTATGATTGGTTATTCCAAAAAGCAGAAGGCGGTGATAAAAAGTCTGGGCATTACCAAACTTAATCAAACCGTCGAGCGACCGGATAATCCGTCAATGCGCGGTATCGTCGAGAAGGTTCCGCATCTGTTGAGAATTGTTGAATAAATTCCGATAATGGTTAATAGTCAACGGTCGGTTGTTCGCGTTTTTCAACGCTTCGATTTACCATTAACTATTAACCATTAACTATTAAACGAGGGAAAAATGGCATTAGCATTAAATAACTTAAAACCCGCCGACGGTTCGACGCATAAAAAGAAAAGAGTCGGACGCGGACCGGGTTCGGGTTTGGGTAAAACCGCCGGACGCGGACATAAAGGACAAAAATCGCGTTCGGGTTATTCGAGCAAATCGGGTTTTGAAGGCGGACAAATGCCGCTGCAGCGCCGCTTGCCGAAACGCGGTTTCACGAATATCTTTAAAAAGAAATGGATTGAAATCAGCCTCGCCAAATTAGAGGAAAACTTCGGCGCGGGCGACGAAATCACGCCGGAAGTTCTTCACGAACGCGGGCTGATTAAAAAAGCCAAACACGACCTCGTGATTTTAGGCACGGGCGAGATGTCGAAGGCATTGAAAATTTCCGCGCACCGTTTCACCCAAACCGCCAAAGATAAAATCGAACGAGCGGGCGGAAGCATCACGGAAATCAAAAAGGAAGTTGCTCAAACGGTTTAGTTTTTTGTCAGTTGTCCGTTGTTAGTCGTTCGTTGCAAAAACCAACCGACCGCTGACCACTGACCACTGACCAGTGACAAATATATGGAAAAGTTTTTCGCCGCCGTTCAAAATATGTTCAAAGTTCCTGAGCTAAGGAAACGCATTTTCTTTACGCTCGGAATGCTGGCAATTTACCGTCTGGGAGCGCACGTGACTGCGCCGGGTGTTAATAAAGCGCAGCTTGAAAGAGTGTGGGGCGAAGTCGCCGGAACGCTCCTCGGAGTTCTCGATTTGTTCTCCGGCGGCAACTTTCGCACGATTTCGGTTTTCGCCCTCGGCGTGACGCCGTATATTACTGCTTCGATTATTCTGCAATTGATGCCTGTTCTCTCGCCGCAATTCAAAAAGGTTCAGGAAGAAGGCGAAGTCGGACGGCAGAAAATCAATCAGTGGACGCGCTATCTGACGGTCGCGCTGTGTTCCGTGCAAACGTTTTTCGTGGCGACGTGGCTGCAGAAAAACGGCATCATCGGCGATAGCTGGTGGGCGACTTTGATGATTGTCGTAACTTTGACGACCGGCACGATTTTCGTGATGTGGCTCGGCGAGCAAATCACCGAACGCGGAATCGGAAACGGAATCTCGTTGCTTATTTTCGCCGGTATCGTCATCGGTTTGCCAAGCGCGATTCTGCAAGTTTCTGATAAGGTGCGCGGCGGCGACGCATTTCAAACTTTCGGCGTGATCTTCTTAGTTGCAGTTATGGTTGCGCTGATCGCGTTGATTGTTTACGTCGAATCGGCGCGGCGCAACATCGCCATCAGTTACGCCAGCCGGCGCGTCGGCAATCAAACTTTTCGCGGACAGGAAACGAGTCTGCCGCTGAAATTAAATATGGGCGGCGTGATTCCGGTGATTTTCGCTTCGTCGGTTTTGGCGATGCCGCAAACTATATTTTCGGCGTTTCCGCCGGATCCGGCGAACCCGACTTCAACGTGGAGTCAAGTCTCGGCTTTCTTCCAACAATTTCACGGCGGCGACCCGTATTACGAAATCGTATTCATCTCTTTGATTGTGCTGTTCACATTCTTTTACATCACGATTATTTTTAATACCGATGAAGTTGCCGATAATCTGCGCAAACACGGCGGCTTTATTCCGGGCGTCAGACCCGGCGCGCCGACGGCTAATTATCTCAGCACGATTCTGACGCGCCTGACGGCGGTCGGCGCGCTTTATCTGGCATTTATCGCCTTTGCTCCGCAAGTTCTTTTGAGCGGTTTCAGAGTGGCGCGGCTACCGTTTATCGGTGCTTCAATTGATAACTTTTTGACGGCAACGCCCGGACTCAGTTGGATTCCGACCGGCTTGGGCTATCAATTCTTTTTCGGCGGCACGTCGCTTTTAATTTTAGTCGGCGTGGCGATGGACACGGTCGCTCAAATCGAAGCGCAGCTTGTAATGAGAAATTACGAAGGATTTTTAGGCGCGGGTTCGCGGCTTCGCGGAAGAAGGGCTTAGGAAATTACACCACAAAGGCACAAAAACACAAAGGTCGCAAAGTTTTTATAAAATCTTTTCTTTGTGTTCTTTGTGCTTTTGTGGTGAACAAATTTAATGAGTAAAATTATCGTTTTAATCGGCGCGCCCGGCGCAGGCAAAGGAACTCAGGCGCGTTTGCTCGAAGAACGGTGCGACATTCCGCAAATTTCGACCGGCGATATGTTCCGCGAGATGAAAAACGATGACACGCCCTTGGCGAAAGAAGTGCAGGCGATTATGAATGCGGGCGGACTTGTCTCCGACGACCTTACTTTTCAAATCGTCAAAAACAGAACGGACAGAGAAAAAGACAGTTATATTTTAGACGGCTTTCCGCGCACAGCCGGGCAAGCCGAAATGCTCGAAACTTTAGCAAATGAACAAAACCGAACGATTCAAGTGATTGAAGTTGACATTCCGCGGCGAGAATTGTTGAAACGTTTGACCGGACGGCGTTCGTGTCCGGTGTGCAAAGAGATTTACAACATTTATTTCAAGCCGCCGAAACAGGAAAACGTCTGTGATTTTCACCCGGCGACGCAGCTCACGCATCGCGCTGACGACAACGAGGCGAGCGTTTCGAGTCGTCTTGAAATTTACGACGAAGAGACAAAGCCGCTGATTGATTATTACCAGCGAACCGGGCGTTTGGAAAAAGTTAACGGCGAAGGCGATTTGGAAACGATTTACCAATCAATCAGCCGATTGATTTAGAGGGAATTTTGAGCGGTTCAAAACTTGGCGGTTTCATCAGCAAAGTCAGCCGGAGTTTTTTTGGAAAACGAATGATTATCGCTAAATCGAGAAAAGATTTAGACCGAATGCGCGAAGTCGGCGAGCTTATCGCCGAAGTGCGGGAAGCCGTGCGCGAAATGATTGCGCCGGGCGTCACGACGCTTGAACTGAACGAAGCCGCCGCAAAAATGATGAACGATGCAGGAGCGCGACCGGCTTTTTTAAATTATCAGCCGTCGGGAATGACGCCGTTTCCGTTCGTCATCTGCGCCTCGGTCAACGAACAGGTCGTACACGGATTTTCAAATGAAAAACCGCTGCAAGAGGGCGATATTCTTTCGGTTGATATGGCGGCGTTTTACAACGGATTCGTCGGCGATACGGCGATGACCGTCGCCATCGGCGAGGTCGGCGAAGAAGTCGCTCAACTGATTCGCGTGACGGAAGAATGTTTGATGCTCGGCATTGAACAATGCCGCCCGAATAACCGCGTCGGCGACATCGGAGCTGCGATTCAAAAACACGCGGAACGATACAATTACGGAATTGTGCGCGATTACACCGGACACGGAATTGGGCGCAGTATGCACGAAGCGCCGCAAATCGCCAATTACGGCAGACCGGGAACAAAAGAGAAAATCCGCGCCGGATATTGTTTCGCCATCGAGCCGATGCTCAATATGGGAACGCACGAAACGAAAACTCTGGATGATAAGTGGACGGTCATCACCGCGGACGGCAAACCAAGCGCGCACTGCGAACACACAATTGCCGTAACGCCCGAAGGTCCCGAAATTTTAACTTTGTCGAAAAAACAAAAAGCCGCTTTGAAACAAACGAAATCGGAAACCATCGCGGCTTGACTTGAAAAGCGCGGGGAAAATCGGTAACATAAATAGTTTGTCGAGTTGAACAAAATTCGTTCTGTGTAATATGTCGAAAGAAGAAGCGATAGAAGTAACGGCGACTGTGCTGGAAACTTTGCCCAACGCAATGTTTAAGGTTGAACTCGAAAACAATCAGCATCAGGTTTTGGCGCATATTTCCGGCAAGATGCGAAAAAATTTTATACGAATTTTGCCGGGAGACCGAGTTCTGGTCGAACTCTCGCCCTACGATTTGGCTCGCGGGCGAATTACGTATCGCTATAAATAACCGAACGAGGTAACAAAGAAATGAAAGTTCGTCCTTCAGTAAAAAAGATGTGCGACAAGTGCAAAATTATTCATCGAAAAGGAATTGTGCGCGTCATTTGCGACAATCCGAAACATAAACAAAGACAAGGATAGTTCGATTTTTGGATTTAAAGATTCTGGATTTCGGATTGGCGCGCTAAATGATGTTTAGCTGGACAAACGCAAGTCTTTAAATCCAAAATT
>CADCUR010000314.1 GCA_902805935.1 uncultured Pyrinomonadaceae bacterium | reverse complement strand
CGCACATCGGACGCGGCTCGTCGGTTCGGTTCGGCGTTCCGCGGTGAATCGCGCGCACGTCCCGAATCATCAAATCGCCCGTTTTCATCATTAGTTTTTCGAGTTTGATTTCGCCCGATTCCAATCGTCGCAAGCCTTCTTCGTCATCAGATGAGTGCCGTAAATTGTCTCGAACTTCATTAACAAACGAGTAAAATGTGATAATAAAGTTAAATCTCGACGGATTTGAAGATACACGATGAAAAAGACATTGCTTTTTACGATTTTAATACTCGGCGCGGCGACGCATCTGTTCGCCCAAAAACCGCAGATGGGCGGCGCGTCAACCGGTGAAGCGAAAACTTATACGACCCGGCGCACGATCGGAATCGTTGACGAAAAAGCTCCGAAAATTTACGAAGACGTGACAGTGACCACCGCGCTCGCTAATTTTCGATGCGTTTCTGGCGGCGCGGAAAAAAATTACATCATCGAGACGACCGCCTGCACGGTCGCCGTTTTCGATTACGACAACGACGGCAAGCCGGATGTTTTTCTCCTGAACGGTTCGACGATGAACGCCGAACGCGGTAAGGAAAAGGCGGCGAAATCGGCGCTTTACAAAAATTTGGGCAATTGGAAATTTGAGGACGTGACCGAAAAAGCCGGTCTCGCCAACGAGCGTTGGGGAATGGGCGCGGCGGTCGCCGATTATGACAACGACGGCGATGCGGATTTGTTCATCGGCAACTACGGCATTTCGAGGCTTTACCGCAACAACGGCAACGGAACTTTCACCGATGTCGCCGAGAAAGTTGGGTTGTCGAACAAAGGCTGGCACACAGGCGCGACGTTCGGCGATTACGATAAAGACGGACGGCTCGATTTATTTGTTCCGGCTTATCTGGATTTCGATTTGAATAATCTGCCGCCGAGTCCAGCCGATAAAGGAGCGAACGGCGACAAAAGCCCGTGCCAGTTTCGCGGGCAACCCGTGATGTGCGGACCGCGCGGACTGAAAGGCGCGAAAGACAGATTATTTCATCAAAAAACGGACGGCACATTTGAAGACGTTTCCGTGAAAGCGGGCGTCACGGATGAAGGCGATTATTACGGTTTTTCTTCGGTTTTTGTTGACGTTGACGACGACCGCGATTTGGATTTGCTCGTCGTTAACGACTCAACGCCGAAACAACTTTATATTAACAAAGGCGACGGCACGTTTGAGGAAACCGGCTACGCATCGGGCATCGCGCTCAACGAAAACGGGCGCGAGCAAGCCGGGATGGGACTCGCGGTCGGCGATTACGACAACGACGGGCGCATTGATTTTCACATCACGAATTTTTCCGACGATTCAAACACGCTTTACCGCAACGACGGCGACGGCAATTTCTCCGACATCACGTTTCAAGCCGGATTGGGCGAGCCGACGATTCCGTTTTTAGGCTGGGGAACGTCATTTTTTGATTTCGATAACGACGGCTGGAAAGATATTATCGTGGCGAACGGTCACGTTTATCCGGCGGTGGATAATTTTCAGTGGGGAACGAGTTACGCCCAGCAATTGCTGCTTTTCAAAAACACCAGAAACACAAACGGCGGACAAATCCGTTTTGAACGAGTCGCCGCCGCGCCGAACGGCGGTCTCGCCGTTTCGATCAACGCGCGCGGAATGGCGATTGCCGATTTCGATCAGGACGGAAAACTCGATGTCATCACCGCTAATTCCGGCGCGATGCCGACTATTTTGCGAAACGTCTCGGAGGCGAAGAACAATTGGCTGAAAATTAAGCTCGTCGGCGATGTCGCCAAGAAAACGTCGAAAGACGCCATCGGTTCGACCGTTTTCGTGACGACCGGAAAACTGCGTCAGCGATTCGACTTGATCAGCGGCGCTAATTACGCTTCGCAGGACGAGCAGACGATTCACGTCGGAATCGGCGGCGCCTCCAAAGTTGATAAACTAGAAGTCATTTGGGCGAACGGACAAACCGAAACGTTTCCGGTTGACGTCATCAATAAACTTTTAACGCTCAAGCAAAACGAGCGGGCAAAATGAAATTTACAGGAATGAAAGAGATAGACCGGGATAAAAACAATTAAAAAATCTTTTGATTTAAAGAATCCTTGTTCATCCCCTTTATTCCTGTAAATTTTCTCTATATTTAACTCGGTAAAATTTACTCTGTTTATTAGAGTCCCGCCGTTCTTTTTTCAACTGAATCAATCGGCGGCAAATTGTTCGTTGGCTTGTCCAGATAAAAATAAACGCAGCTCGACCAATCGTCCGAGCGTTCAAACTTTCCGTCTTTTGACGTATCCATCGGAACGAGTCCGGGACCGGCGCGGTAAAGCGTGCGGTTATTTTTGACAATATCTTCGCGGCTGTGCGGCGCGAGGTAACCGATTTGCTGCATCGTAATGCGAGCGTCGCGGTAAAAATAAATCGGGTCGGCAACGTGATACCGATAAAAGCACCAGCGCATCGTCTTTTCGTCGGCGACGGGCGAGCCTTGATAAAGATTGGCGAATTTCCCTTGTCCCCAAGCCGTGCCGATATAATCTTCCGTCCCGGTTCCGGCAATCGTCGGCAAATCGCGGTCGCCGTCGAGATACATTTTCACTTCGCCTTCGCCCCACCAAGTGTTGAAATACTCTTTTGTATTGACGATGACGCCGATGTTCGTTCCCAAATAGCGACCTCTGCCTTCGACGCGCGGCAGAATTTCGTAATCTTTCTGAATCGTCGTCGGGTTTTCGCGCCGGTAATGCGCGTGGAAATAAAGCATATTCGCGGCGTGCTTATCGCCCAGAGTGTAATCAACGTCGTAGAAAAGCTCGCCCAAATCGGTTTTGCTTTCGTTGACCATCACGATTTTCATGCCCGCCTTAAACGGCATAGGAATCGAACAATTAAAACTTCTGCCTTCGGGGTCGGAGAAAAACGCCGATTCAAACTGAACTCGCTGACCCAAGCCGATTCCGAAAAAATCGCCGACCGGCGCGCTGACCGCCGGGCGCGCCGCGCCATCCCAATACATTTCTATTTTGTAACTTCTGAGTTGTTCGGGGGTGCGGTCGGGAAACGTCATCCAAATTCGGCGCACCATCCCGCTTGTGTTCGTCGCTTCGGCAAGCACGCGGCTTTCGCCCGCTTTTACCGGCACGGTCGCCGCGCCTTTGCGTCCGCCGTTCACCTGTCCGCCTTTACCTTTTTCGCCCGTCGGATTTTCGCCGCTCGCCACGCGCGACTCAACGCCCTGCGGCATTTCGTAAAGCGATTGAGCGAAAGCCGTCTGCGCGAAAATCATTGACGTAAAAACTAAAAAAATACTCGTTGCGAATTTATAATTTTGCCGCATAATTTTTCTCCCGAGGTTGGTAAAAGTTTGTGCGAATGAATATAACTGAGATTTTTGCGAAACCGAAAACAGACAAATTCTTCAATCGTTATTTTGTATATTTATTGTTCTTTTATTAAATGGTAGCGGTCAATTGCAGGATTTTCGAGCGTCTGAATTTTTCCGCTCGTCCAACGGATTTCGATTTGCTTGACCGAAGCCGCCGCGCCCAAGCCGACAATAATTCGCGGGTCATTCGCCGCCAGATAACTGCCCGAATTGCTTGCATCGAAAAATTGTTTTCTGCTGTTTCCGTCCGTCACGACGATTCTCGCGCCCTCGCCGTTCGGCGCGCTTTTAGAACCGCGCAAATCTATTCCGAGCCAGTGATTTTTCATGCCATCGTTTCGTAAAACAACGGGCGCGCCGTTGGTCTGTGAGATGATTATGTCCGTGTCCCCGTCGTTGTCCAAGTCGCCCGCCGCCATTCCGCGCGCCGCCAAATCCGTCTTAAACGCCGCGCCCGCCGCCAGCGAAATGTTTTGAAAACCCTTTTCCGTATTCCGCATCAGCAGCGGCGGTTGTTTGTATTTCAAAAGCGAATTCGTTTTCTCAATCGTGTCGAGAACGTGGCTTTGCGCGACGAACAAATCGCGCCGCCCGTCGTTGTCGGCGTCAATCCATTTCACGCCCCAGCCCGCGCCTAAAATCGTGATTTGCGCCACGCCGCTCGGCTGCGTCACGTAATCAAAAAGCATCTCGCCCGTGTTGCGATAAAGCGGATAAGTTTCGTTCGACAGCGCCGTAATGAAAATGTCTTGACGACCGTCGCCGTCGTAATCGGCGGCGTCAACGCCCATTCCCGAAAAATATTTTCCTTTGTCGTCAAAAGCGACCCCGGCGGCGAGCGCGACATCTTCAAATCGTCCGTCGCCGAGATTGCGAAAAAGCTGCTGCTCGCTGTTGTCGTTGGCGATGAAAACGTCAGTCCAGCCGTCGTCATCGAAATCCGCGAACGCCGCGCCCAAAGATT
Source organism: uncultured Pyrinomonadaceae bacterium (assembly GCA_902805935.1). GTDB lineage: Bacteria > Acidobacteriota > Blastocatellia > Pyrinomonadales > Pyrinomonadaceae. Next base: position 10,517 of record CADCUR010000314.1, on the reverse strand, counting down.
TTCCTTTCGTTTGCGTGATGCCGGATTTATCCGATACGTTTTCAAAAGTGCCGTCGGCTTTTTGGTGAAACAAAAGCGCGGTCGTCGCTTTGAAATTGTCCGGGTGACAATAGGCGCGATAACCCGGACGCGCGTCGCCGCAAACGAGCGCGCCCGTTTCAAAATCCCAAACGACATAACGCGCGACAAATAAATCGAGCCGCCCGTCGCGGTCGTAATCGAAAAATCCCGCGCTCGCCGCCCAGCCGTCAACCGCGACGCCGAGTTTTTTCGTTACGTCCGAAAAAGTCCCGTCGCCGTTATTTTTATAAAGCGTCGCGCCGCCATAATGCGTGACTAACAAATCGGCGAAACCGTCCTTATCATAATCGCCGACGGCAATGCCGAATCCATAGCCGATGCCCTTCACGCCCGCCTTTTCCGTCTGGTCTTCAAAAGTGCCGTCAGCCTTTTGCCGATACAAACGATTCCAAAATTTCGGATTCGACTTGTCGGGCATTTTTCCTTTCGGCATCGGGTCGAGCAGTTGCGTGCCGTTAGTAAAAAAAACGTCGAGCCGCCCATCATTATCATAATCGAGCAGCGCAACGCCCGCGCCCATCGTTTCAAGTAAATATTTCTGCGTTGTCGGCGAAGCCTCGTGTTTGAAACTGATGCCGGTTTGTTTGGTGATGTCGGTGAATGTAACGGGCGAAGGAAACTGCGGCGCGGTCGTCGCCGGTCGTTCGTTTTTTTTTGAATCGTAAGATTTGCCTGTCGGCGTTTGCGCCTGGATGGCAAAAGGCGCAAGGCACAGAGCAGAAGCAAACAAGAATTTTGATATACCAGCAAGCATTGTTTGTTTGCAGAAACACGCACGGAGTAAGCGCGTCGGCTTCGCTTTTTTCGCCCTTACTTCGTGCGGGCTTTTTAACTAAAAATTCGCCGTTTCGATTCGTCAATCAACTCGTTGTTTTTTTCATAAGAAAGCATTTCGTCACCGTTTTCTGATTGCGGCGGATAAAAATGTTTTTGGTAAACCGGATACGCTTCGGTGCGAAGATGCGCGAGCATCGAATGTCCGCGCCGAGTTTCTCGCTCGTGCCGCAAAGCCGAAACGTCAACGGGCGCGACGACGATTCTTTCTCCGGGTCCGGGCGAAGCGTCAGCTAATAATCTTCCCTCGAAATCAACAATCTGACTGCCGCCCGACCACGAATACGGCGGATAATAGCTCAAGCGAGCGGCTTGGTTGGCGGCGACGACATAAGCCGTGTTTTCGATGGCGCGTGCGCGATTGATAATCGTCCACCAATCCATCGGCGCGCTGGCGTTCCACGGATCCATATAAGCCGAAACTCTGATTAAAACTTCCGCGCCGTTCGCCGCCAGTTGCCGCAACACTTCGGGAAACAGCCAGTCGTAACAAATCGCCGTCCCGATTTTCCCTATCGGCGTGTCGGCGACCGGAAACAGCGGCTCGTCGTAACCCTCGATGTCGTGCGGGCTGGTGTGAACTTCATACGGAATCCACGTATTGACCTTGCGGTATTTATACAAAATGCCTTCGGGTCCAATCAAACAAGTCGTGTTGAAAAGCGCGTTTTTATATTTCGGGTCAACTTCAAGCATCGAGCCGGTTTGAATATAAATGTTATGTTCCTTCGCCTTTTCCCAAATGCGCGTCGTGTGTTCGTTCGGAATCTCGACGGCGAGTTTTTCGATCAATTCCGCGGCAATTGGAAACACCGGCGCGGCGTGCGCGAATTCGGGAAAGACGATTAGCTTCACCGGCAAAAACGGCGCGGCTCCGGCAACGGCGGAATCAATCATCGAAACAATGCGGTCGGTGTTTTTTCTCATCTGCCGCCGGTCAACCGGATTCGGCTGGTCGGTCTGACAGGCGGCGGCGGAGTATCTGATGTGTTCCATAAAATCAATTACAAATTTCGAATTACGAATTACGAATTAATTGTTAATTGTCAGGTTGATTATTTCAGTAAAAACGTTTCGAGGCGCGGCAAAAAACCTTTCACGGTTCGCGTCGTGTATTCGTCGTAAATTCGTTGCTTTTCTTCGGTCATCGGAAAACGCTCGTCCGCGCCGTATGGATATTTTTTCATCGCCTTGAACGGCAAGGGATGAACCGCGTCAGGAGAGCCGGAATTGATGTCCATTTCCTTGCTGTAACCGTCGGCGTAAAGCAGAAATGTGTATTTCTTATTCGGCACCGGTTCGGGCAAAGCCGCGAAACTTAAAACGAGTTCGTCGCCGGTTTTCGAGATGACGAATACATCGTCCGCCGCTTCGAGCAGCGCGTCAACGGCTCCGAGTTTTGTAAATGCGCCCGAAAAATATTTCCAGCGTCCGTCGTTCAAAACCGTCTCGTAGTTTGCCGTAATCATTTCGCCCGTTTTGATTTCTTCGGAAAACCCGCGCTCCCGCAAATCGGCTTGCGTCGAATTTATTTCAGTCGTTTTTACGTTCGTTTGTTCGGACGTATCAACCGCGATTCGATCCCAGAAGGTTTTGAAATTCGTTACGATGCGGATTTCGCGCGAGTCAGACAAAAATTTGCCCGTTAAATCCAGGACTAACGTTTGCGGTCGCCCGACCGAAATGCCGATGCTCTCGATGACGGTTTGCCATTCGCCTTTCCGGTTTTTAACTTGCAGTTTCGGCATCGTCAAACTTCTGCCGCTCTGCGAAGCGGCGAGATTGTCCGACGAAAAAGCGTAATCCGTCCAGCCCGTCAGCAGCAAAAGCGTTCTGCCGTCGTAATCTTTTTTGTCGTCCAGATTCAAAGTCAACTCGTGCGTCTCGGCGTAACCGCGAATGTTCTGCGATTTGAACGACTCATAAAACTTTCGGTCGAGCGTTTCGACCTGCGGCAGAACGTTTTTACCGTTTGTATCAATCGCTGAAATTGGCGGACCGGCGTTTTGCGTTGTATATAAAATTCGCTTGCCCGCCGTCGGAATTGCCAGACCTTCGTTCGGATAAACTTCCCTGTCCGCGTCGTGTTCGACGGCGACGAGTTTCAAATGGTCGAGAAACAAAACTTCTTCGAGTTCGTTCGTCACGCGGATTTCGTAGCGTCCGTTTTTCGGTTTTAATTGGTCGGATGTGATGCGCACAAACTCGTCCGAATCCGGGTAATGATACGCGCCCGCCTCTTTCCAATTGCCCATCTCGCCGCCGCCCAAAAAATCGGTCACGAACTCGAATCGCTCGCCGTTCCAAGTGTAAAGATACGGACACGACGACGGTTTGCGGTCGAGTTCTTCGATTCGCAGCGGCGGACGAAACGCGCCGACTTCCCTTTGCGGCGCGGCGGAAATCTCGGTTTCCGCCTGCACGACGCCCGAAGTCCAGATGACGCGCACGGCGTCGGGCTTGATGCGTTTTCCCAAACCGAAATGCGCGTCCGACGGCGCGGGCGCGGGACTCGCGGCGTAAGTTTCGAGTTTTTGGGCGAGACTGCCCGAACGCAAATCAATTTTCGCGCCGACGCCGACGCGATTGGAAACGCGACCCTGCAAAGCGACGGTTACGGAATTATTCGAGCCGTCGTTTTGGTTTTCGACGAAGCGCAGTTGACCGTTTGAAGCGAACGCCAGCAAATCAACGTCGCCGTCGCGGTCAACGTCGCCCGATAAAATCTGCCGCGAATTCTTCAGCGCGTCGCGTCCGTCCGTTTTGATTTTGAAAACGGACGCATCGGCTTTCGTCCATTCGCCGCCCAAATTTCTGGCAACCGCGAAACCCTCGTCCGTGTTGACGATCAAATCGAGCAAGCCGTCGTTGTCATAGTCGAGAAACTGCGCGCTCGCGGCGTTTTGCGTGCCGTCGGGTGCGTCTTGCAGCTTAAATTTTCCGCGTCCGTCTGAGACTGCGAACACGCCTGCCGCGCCGGACTTGCCGAAAAAGAAGTCAACGAAAGTGTCTTTGTTGAAATCGCCCGCCGCCGCGCAAGTCCAATTACCCACTTGATTTAACCCGACCTCCGCGGCAACGTCCCGGAAAGAACCGTCGCGCAAATTGCGGAAAAGATTCGGCGCGCCGCCGCGATTTATGACGAGTAAATCAACGTCGCGGCGATTGTCGTAATCGGTCGGCACGACGGCGACGGCGTGACTGCGCGAATTGATTTTGGCGGCGGCGGAGATGTCTGCGAAAGTGCCGTCGCCGTTGTTGCGCCACATCTGGTTGGCGGAAATTTCGCTTGATTTTTTGTCGCCGTTGTCGGAGCCGCCGAGAAAAATATCCAAATCGCCGTCGTGGTCGGCATCTACAAACGCGCCGGTTTTTGAGGCAGTGGAAATCGCCGGAAGTTTCGCGGCGGTCGTCGCGTTTTGAAAACCGCCTTTGCCCGTGTTGCGGAAAAGCGTCGGCTGTCCGCTTCCGAAAATCAACAAATCGGCGAAATTGTCGTTGTCGTAATCGCCCGCGACGATGCCGAAAGTTTTTTGGGCGAGCGGCTTCGTCAAATCGCCCGCCGCTCGTGTCGCATCAACGTATTTGCTTTTGTCGTTGCGGTAAAAACTAATTTGCGCGGCGGCGACGTGCGCCAAATCCAAATCGCCGTCGTTGTCCGCGTCGAACAGAACTGCCGCCCGCGACGGCAAATCGTTGGAAGAGTCGCTCGCCGATTTTTTTTGACTGCGGGCGGCTTGCGCTGCGGCGGGCAAACCGATTTCCGCATCTCGAAAAACGACTTTCGGCTCGGTTCGGTCAACGAGTTCGGCTTCCGCGCCGGTCGAGGCAATCGCTTCGGCGTAGCGTCCCTGTTCGAGATAATTCTGCCCGATGCTGGTCGCCGCGCCGCTTTGGCGCAGTTTTTGAAAGCGCGTCATCAATTGCTGTCCTTCTTCGCGCTGATTGTTTCGCAAAAGCGCAGTCGCCAGATTATACAGCGCCGTCGAATTATACGGTTCGGCATCGAGCGCGACGCGAAAAACCGCGACGGCTTCGGCGTATCTGCGCTGCGCGACGTAGATTTGACCGAGATTGACGCTCGCGCCGACATCGTTTGGGTCGCCTCCCAAAACTTTCTGAAAAGCGGCGACGGCATCTTCGGTGCGCGTCTGGTTTCTGGCGATCAGTCCGAGAATATAATGCGGCTGCAATTGCGCGGGCGATTCGGCGGCGGCGATTTCGGCGGTTTTTAATGCGCCGTCGAGGTCTTGCGCGTTCAGGAGCGCGATTGCCAGATTGATGCGGGCGATTTTCAATTGCGGGTCGAGTTCGAGAGCGCGTCGGAATTCGTTCGCGCCCGCTTGGTGATTATATTGTTCGAGCTGCGCGACGCCGAGATTATTGGCGCGGTAAGCGTTCTCGCGTTCTGCGGAGGAAACTTGCTTGCCCGACTGCGCCGAAATGCGCGCCGAGCGCGGCGCGGTTGAAATCAGCCCGACGGCAAACAAAACGAAAGCGGAAACGAAAAAGCGCAAACTTACTTTCATAGAATTATTTTAACAGTTTAGCTTCGATGCGCTTCGCCGGAAATTGTTTGGAGCGCAAAACGCGATTTTTGACAAATTCAAAATTGCCGAATGCAATTGAAAAAACGAGCGCGTCATTAAACGGTTTCTCAGTTCGAGCCAATCAAATTTTTCAGCGTTTCACAAACATCATCAATTTGCGCGTCGGTAATGCGGTTGAAAAACGGCAGCGCGACGACTCGTTCGGCGGCGCGTTCGGTGAACGGAAAGTCGCCCGCCTTGAAATTAAAATTTTTAACGTAATACGGCTGCAGGTGAATCGGCGCGAAGTACCGTCCGCAGCCGATTCCGGCGTCGTTCATTTGAACAACAATCGAATCGCGCCGCTCGCGGGTGAAATCGGCGTTCAACCGGACGACATAGACAAACCAACTGACGCGCCCGCCAGCGTAATCAATGTCCGGCGCGACCAGATGCGGATTGTTTTGCAGGCGTTCGTGATATTTGCGCGCCGCCGTTTCTCTCTGATGCAAAATCAATTCGAGCCGTTTGAGTTGTCCGATGCCGACAGCGCAGTTTATGTCGGAGAGGCGATAATTGTAGCCGAGTTCGGTATGCTCGAACCATTCGGATCGAGCATCGCGCCCTTGATTCCGCAGGATTTTCACTTGCGCGTCGAGTTCGTCATCGTCGGTAACGATGATTCCGCCTTCGCCCGTCGTGATTTGTTTGTTCGGGTAAAAAGCGAAAACTCCGCCGTCGCCGATGCTGCCGACTTTTCGATTCGCGTATTCCGCGCCGATTGCCTCGCACGCGTCTTCGATGATTTTCAAATCATAGCGTTTGGCGATTTCCACGATTTCGCGCATCGGCGACGGACGACCGAAAACGTGGACGACCATAATCGCTTTGGTTTTTTCGGTTATCGCGGCTTCGATTTTATTCGCGTCAATATTTAATGTTTGCGAATCTATGTCAACGAAAACCGGCACGACTTTTTCATACAGCAAAACATTGGCGGAGGCGACGAAGCTGAATGGCGTGGTGATAACCTCGTCGCCCACTTTTAGTCGAAGCGCGCGCACCAGCAAATGCAGACCGCTCGTGCCGGAATTGACGGCGACGGCGTGTTTTGTTCCGGCGTAATCGGCGATATTTTTTTCAAATTCTTCGAGTTTCGGACCCAAACTCAAGCGCGGCGAGCGCAGGACGGAGGCGACCGCTTCAATTTCGGATTCGGAAATGTCGGGCGCGGAAAGCGGAATTCTCATAAAATTTCCGATGTCTCGGCAAAACGTTGAGGAGAATTTTCAACCGGCACGGCGCGTTTAATCAAAAGCTCGTCGCCCAAAGAAACAGCGGCTAAGACTTCGACGATTCGTTCCGCCGCGCGACCGTCGCCGTAAGGATTCGTCATTCCCTGCAGAGATTTTCGGAAATTCGCGCTTAAACCCGTTTCAATCGCCCGCGCAATCGAATCTGTTTCCGGCGCAGCGTCGAGAACATTCAAAGGTTTTTCGCGTCCTCGCTGGCGCATTCCGATGTTTACGGTCGGCAGCGGAATCGAAGCGGTTTCCATAATCCCGCTGCTCGAATTACCGACGAGCAAGTCCGAATATTTCAGCAAGCTCCAGTACTTTAAATGATTTAGATTGACGAAAAGCTGTGCGTTCGGGCGCGTTTCGCAAAACATTCGAGCGCGTTCGATAAGCTGAAAACTTCCGGCGTCAGAGTTCGGATAACAAAAAACAATCTGGTGCGCGAGCCTCTCCAAAGCATCAAAAACCGCATCGGCTTCGATTACGGTGTCGCGCGCCAAGGTTACTGGATGATAAGCGATGACGACAGTTTTACGCTTGAAATCGAGATTCAAATCCGCTTCGAGTTCCGCCTGCGAAAATAATTTGCGCCGCCGCAGATTATCGAGCGACGGCGAGCCGACCAGATGCACGCGCCACGCCTCTTCGCCCATCGCCAAAACTCTTTTTCGGGAATTTTCGTTCGTCGTAAAATGCAGATGACTCATTTTCGTGAGCGCATTCCTGACGGCATCGTCAATTGCGCCTTCGCTGATATCGCCGCCTTCAACGTGCGCTATCGGAATTCGCAGCGCCAATGCGACAGCGGCAGGCGCGAGCATTTCGTAGCGGTCGGCGATGAGCAGCAAAACGTCCGGGCGCATTCTGCCCAAAACATCCGCCAAACCGAGCGTCGCCACGCCGATTGTCTTCGCCATTCCAACATCCGAATCGGAACTGATTAAACACTCGACGCGCTCATCAATCGTCAGTCCGTCGGCTTCGATTTCCCTAAAAGTCCGACCGAACTCCGGCGAAAAATGCGCTCCCAAGGCGATGATTTGCAAATCTATTTGAGGACGGTTTTCAAGTTCTTTTAGCGTCCAGTAAAGATGACCGTAATCGGCGCGTGAGGTGGTCACGACGGCGATTTTCCGCCGTGATTCGGTTTCCAGTTTGTTCATCGATAAAATTTTCAGTCGCTCGCCGTTTGATTTCGGACAATCAAATTTTCCCCTGCCGTGCCGTCAAAATAGCTCTGTGTTTTCGGGAAAACATATATCGCCACTTTGCGCCCCAAATCCAAACCGACGACGTTATCGGCTTGAATGTGATAGCCGCCCATCACGCGCGAAATTCCAGCCATTTCCGCCGTCGCCGAAAATGTCGGCAAATCGAGCGCGACGTCGCACGTTAGCTTCGCGCCCGTCGGCGTCTGACCGAACCGCATCTGTATCTTTTCGCATTCGAACTCGGCTTCGGTCATCATTCCCGCTTTTCGTTTTTCCCTTTCGCCGAAACGGTCGCTGCCGGTGAATAATTCCAAAACTTTCGCCGCCGCCGCGCTGACCGTGCTGTGACCGGAAACGTAGCCGGGAAACGGCGGCGTGATGAAATTATACGGCGAATACGGATGCCAATTTTCGGCGGGCATTTCGACCACGCCTTTGCCCGGTCCAGCCCAGCCGACGACTTTTTGATTTTTATAATAGTGCCGCACGAGCGTCCAGGGGCGCGACGAATCGTAAAAGCGTTTCGATTCCCAGGCGGCGATAAAAGCGTCGAAACACACCACGCCGACGGCGAAAAATAATTTCACATCCGTGTCAACGTCATTTTTATCGCGGCGCGAAACGGCTTGCGCGAATTTCAGCCAGTGTCCTGATTGCCCGGTCGAGCGCGGTCCGTCGCGCATAAATTCGACAATCGCTTTTTGTTCCGGGGAAAGATTGGCGTTGTAATTCAGAACTTCGTCAACTTCGCGTTTTAATTGTTCCGACCCGACTTTCGGCGGCGGCGGCGGGCGAAACTGGTCGGCGCGTGTTAGAGCGAACGGTTTAACGCGATACCAGTGCGGCGTGAGATAACCGGGCGCGCCGGTTTTTCCGTCCGCAAGCTGAAACGTAATCGGCTGCCAGCAATCCGGGTCAATGATTTTGTCAATCGAATTAACGGGACGATAAAACGTGTAATCCGAATACGGTTTGCCGTTTCCGCCGAGTTCGTCGCCGAGCTGATTTGCGCCGTCCGCGTGCCGATATTCGATGACGGCTTTCGCCGCGACATTGCCGATGCCCTGCGGTTTCGATAAATCAGTCGTGTTTTCGTTTGGGTCGTAACCGCGTTTACGCATTTGCTCATCAAGCCAAACTTTGTCTTCGGCGAAAACGTCGAGCATCGCATGGTAAGTCGCATAAGCGATTGCCGCGCGTTTATTCGCTTCGGTGCGCTCATTCTTCGGACGGCGCAATTTATCACCTAATCTTGTTCCGACCGCCTTTTCGTCGTAAGCCGCCCAAGCGTCATACATCGCCGTGACGATACTCGCCAGCATTCGAGAGCCGACGGTCGGGCGTGGCGCAACCCGTTCGTGTTCGCGTGCGGTTGCTTCGAGCGCGACATCGAGCCATTCATAAGCGGCGGATTTTATATGCGGCGCGTCCTTTGATTCCGGTAATGATTTCACCGTTTGCGCCAGCGTCGGCAGAGCGAAATATGGCGATAAACTTACGCTTGCGATACCGATTAACAATAGTTGCGCAATGAAAAACCGATAAGTCTTCATACTCTTTATAAAAAAGCTGTTGATTTATGAATTGCTACTCACAATGCTGACCGACAAATTTTACAAAAAAAAATTGGCTTTAGCTGAAAAACGATTTGTGATAGCCGCTGTTTCGCGCTCACTTCTAATAAATTATTTGAGATTTTTGCGTTTCACGATCCAAACCACTCCAAACCTTCCGGCAACTTTAACGATGAAAACTCGAAATGCAAAACGCGGCGATGAAGGGCATTAGTCGCCGCTGAAGAAGCGTGCAACAGCAAAGGTCTCATTAGCATTGCTCCGCCTTTTCTGACTCGACATGTTACGGTTTCGCCTTCGGCTTTCATCTGTTGAATTTCAGCTGCACTTAGCTTTCCGAAACGATGTGAGCCGGCGACGACACGCAACGCGCCGTTCGAGCAATCTGTATCGTCAAGATGAACTCGCAACGAAACGATATTTTCAAGCACCGATGCAGGCGGTTGAACGTGCGCGATGTCCGCTTTCTTTGTCCACGCCGTAAAACCATCAACGTTTTTTTGTTCTCTAACGGTAATCGTCAAATCTTGATGTATTGGAACTTTCCAATTTGCTTCGGGCGTTTTGTCAAAGAAGATTGCTCGAACAACCTGTGATTTTTCTCCCGCAATCGGTTCTACAAGTTTGCGAACAACGTCAGAATCAGCGAACTCTCGAACAAAGGGCGCGACGTTCAATAGATTTCTTATGCCGAAAGCAACTGCCTTGCGTTTTTTAGCGGCTTTGCCAAATTTCAATTGTGAAAGCTCAATCGTCAGATAGTCAACGGTTTGATTGTCAACAGCGTTGTCCACAATTTCAAATCCGCGCTCGTTAAAAAGTTCTGTCCTCATCAATCGTTATCGTAGCACGAACCTGAACCATCTGATTTTGTATTCTATCGTCTTCTATTAACCTTTATCGGCACTTTTGGAACATCCGCTTTGACCGTTTCGCCGCCGACTAAAAGATTGAATTTGCGCTGTGTTTCCGCCGACCAGCCGGGAATCA
>CADCUR010000313.1 GCA_902805935.1 uncultured Pyrinomonadaceae bacterium | reverse complement strand
GTTGTTTGCATAAATTTATTTTTCATTTTTTTCCTCTTTTTTTTATTTCATCCAACAAAATTTTATTTGCGGCTGATGAGTGTCATAATCACAAAAGCCTGTTCTAAAAATCTTTAGAAACGGTTTGAAAGTTTCTGAAAATTTCTGAAAGCGGCAATGAAACAGTCTCAAACGCATAGTTACGAGTTCGGCGATTTTCGCCTCGATACTTCCAAACGTCTGCTGTTGCAGCGCGACGGCGGGCAAATACCGCTGACGCCGAAGGTTTTCGACACGCTTCTTTATCTGGTCGAACACGCGGGAAAAATTATCGAAAAAGACGAATTGATGTCGGCGATTTGGGCGGATACGATTGTCGAAGAAAATAATCTCAGTCAAAATATTTCGATTCTGCGGCGCGTGCTTGGCGAAAAGCGCGGCGAGCATCGTTTTATTGCGACGATTCCAGGACACGGTTTTAAGTTCGTCGCTGAGGTTTCGGATTTGTCTGTGCCGACGAGCGGTTTCTTGTCAGAACCATCTGCCGTAGCGGACGGTCTTAACGCGAAAGAATTACAAATTTCAAATGACAAATTACAAATTGAAAATCAATCCGGGATTTCAAATTTAAAACTTGAAATCCCGGATTTGAAATTAAAAAACAAAGACCAAAAACCGAAGACCGAAAACCGAAATACAAAGCGTTTCGGATTTGTTGCTCTAATTGTTTCGAGCGTTCTCGCACTTGGTTATTTAGGATTTTATCTGTGGCGCGAAAACACCAAGCCTATTGCCCGTGCACCAATCAAAACCGTCGCCGTTTTGCCGTTCAAACCGCTTGTTTTGGAAAATCGAGATGAAGCGTGGGAGATGGGAATGGCGGACACTTTAATTTCGCGTCTCGGTGGCAATCGTGAAATTGTTGTGCGTCCTTTGAGTTCGGTTCGCAAATATGGAAATTTGGAGCAGGATGCTTTGACTGCGGGACACGCTCTCGATGTCGAAGCGTTGTTGGACGGTAGCTTTCAGCGTTGGGGCGATAAAATCCGCGTCAATGCGCGGCTTATTAAAGTCGCGGATGGCACTTTGCTTTGGACGGGAACTTTCGACGAAAAATTCACGGACGTTTTTGTCGTGCAGGACGCGATTTCAAACCGGGTCGCTTCGGCTTTGGAATTTCAACTGGGCGGCGACGAGAAAAACGGAATCGGTAAAAGTTATACGAAAAACGCCGAGGCTTATGACCTTTACCTGCGCGGGCGTTATTATGCTTTCAAAATAACCGAGCCGGAAATCCGCAAAGCTATCGCATTTTACGGGCAGGCAATCGAACTTGACCTAACTTACGCGCTCGCTTATGCGGGAATGGCGGACGCTTACCGCACACTTGCGATAACCACTCACGCGCCGTCTAAAGAAGTTTGCCCGCAAGCCAAATCGTTGGCATTGCAGGCTTTGGAAATTGATGCAAACTTAACCGAAGCGCATATTGTTTTGGGCTGGATTGCATTTTGGTATGAATGGGATTGGAACGCGGCGGAAAGCGAACTAAAACGAGCCATCGAACTTGCCCCGAACAATTCCGACGCGCATCGCGCTTACGCCCATCTGTTGTCGAATTCGGGGCGACATACGGAGGCTGTTGCGATGGGAAGGCGAGCCAGAGAACTCGACCCACTTTCGCTCATCACCAATGCGCTCGAAGGTCAATTTTTATTTTATGCTGGACGCACCAACGAAGCGATTGCCAGATACGACAAAACATTAGAAATTGAGCCAAACTTTTGGGTTTTGCACAACCATTTGGGACGAGTTTATACTCATCAAGGACGTTACACAGAAGCAATTACCGCGCTGACCAAAGCCAAAGAACTGTCCGCCGGCAGCACCGAACCCATTACACAACTGGGCTATGCGCTGGCAAAATCAGGAAACCGCGAAAAGGCACAAGCCACGCTCGCCGACTTAAAATCGCTTGCTGCCAAACGCCACGTTCCGGCATACAACTTCGCTATGATTTACAATGGCTTGGGCGAGAAAGAAGAAGCGTTAAATTACCTTGAAAAATCTTTCGAGGAACGCGAGGTGCAATTGACATTCATCAAAGTTGATACGCGCTGGGACGATATTCGGGTCGAATCGCGTTTTGTTGATTTGATGCGGCGGATGAAACTTCAGTAAGATAAAATTGGCTTCTTTGCAGAGGGCAGCCCAACAAATCAGCTATGAAAGAAGCAGTCAAGTACAGAGTCTGACCCACCCCCCGATTTTGCTTTCTGCGGCGGGCTATGTTGATATTCGCCGGATGGCGTTTCAAGTTATTTGAAAAAGAACCATTCTTTAACTGATGCCGTCGATGATGCTCATTTGCAGTGACCTGTTTCAAAGGTTGAACTAGTATCGCTGTCCCAGTCAGCTATTGGAGACTTCAACTGTAAAAGTTGGTCTATGGTCGTATCGGGTAATGGCTTTATGAATGGCGGCAGACTATCCAATGGATGAAACTCGCAAAATCAATTTCGCAGTTTATGATTTAAGTTTCGAGACTTGCCGCCACCCGTGCCGAAGCATTCATCTGACGGGCGGCATTTGTCAATCAACACAGTTCTTTTCAAAAAAGCCGGAAACGCACAGCGGCGCGTGATAAACTTCAAAGCCGCCTTACCTGCCGATATCTTGATACGGCTGCATTGACAGCCACATCGCCCGCAACGTGGACAAGATTTTCCGTTGAGTGGAAAGTCGGGCGTGAACAGCGTTTTTTGTGTTCAAAAGCGCGCACTCGAAAGCGCGTTTGAACGAATTGTCTTTTTTCGTTCGGCGGGCGGCTTCAAACACTTTGCGCGAAACGTCCTTCAATGAGCCGACACCGGCGGAGTCGAGTCGTGGATGAGCCAGGCGTTTGCCGTTCGATTCGCGGCGCGTGATGCCTAAGCGACAAAATCGCCAGAGTTTGCGCTTGTTGGAAAAGCGATGCGGCGTTTGAATGTAAGCGACAAACCGGCAGGCGGTGATGATGCCGACACCGGGCGCGGATTGTAAAAGACTCACTTCCGGGAATTGTTTGGAAGCCGCCGTCATTGCTTGTTTAGCTTGAGTTTCCGCGTCGAGCAATTGGTTCAGGACGGCAAAAGATTGGGCGAGCATCTGTCTGATGGATGGTTCTTCAAGTTCGTCCAACAACAAGGCGTTCCCGCTTTTGCTGAAGAGTCGAGCATCAAAACGAATAATTCCGAGCGTTCGGAGGCGGGCTTTGATCTTTGATTTCAAACGCGCCTGCTCACGGCTCAAGTCTTCGTGATGCGTCACCAGTTGTTTGAACAAGCGACGGTCATCGGCGGTTTCGCAGTAAACCGGATGCGTCCGATTGAGCCGCAGCAGTTCGGCGAGTTTACGGGCATCGACCGCATCGTCCTTTTGTGAATCTTTGCCGATCCACGCCAAAGTGCGCGAGTGTGAAACGACGACTTCGGCAACCATTGGTTTAATGACCGAATGCACCCAATCGGCGAGTTCGCCTGATTCGAGATGAACACGGACGTTATCGCCGAGAGCCGAAAAAGCAGTGCGAAGATGCTGCTCACTGGTCGGAATCGAGCGAGACATCCGAAGCGAGCCGTCAGCATTGATAACCGTTTGATGACAACGGCTTGAACCCAAGTCCAAACCGACATAAATTGATTGCTGCATTGCAAGAAACCTCCTTTTTACTTTAGAAGGTCAAACAATGTATTTGACTGTCAAAGAACGAGTTGGCTGAAATCGAGCCAAGGCACGGCTTTCATCCTACCAATGGACGTGAGGGCGCGGGCGACGACTTTCTTATCGCGTTGTCTTTTGAACTCGGAGTTGCGTGGCGGCGGTTTCGTCCCACGTCAACTCCGCCATAAGCCGCAAGTAAATACAAACGGGCGCGAAAGCCACACAACTTTTCGCACCCGTTTTCTTTTGCCGACAAAAATTTTTAGAGATTTTTAACCGCGGAACTTATTTTCACGCCGCCGTTGGTAGTTACCAAACGAATCGGCGCGCCGCCGCCGTTGATTTCCGTATTGATGCGCACGCCGCGTGTGCGCTCGGTTCGTTCGACGTTCAGCGCGGCGATGTCGCTTTTGAAACCGCCGTTGACCGTTCCGGTTTCAACGCGCGCCGCGTAAGTTTCCGGCATTGACAAATGAACGCCGCCGTTCGTGGTTTGCAAATCCAGCCCGCTGCCTTTCCAACCGCCGCCCGAAAGCGCGACGTGAACGCCGCCGTTCGTCGTTCTGCCTCGCACTTCGCCCGCAATGTCGCTCAAATGCAAGCCGCCGTTCGTCGTTTCAAACTCCATCGCGCCTTCCACGCCGCTGATGCTGATGCCGCCGTTGCGCGCTTCCAATTTGAGGTTGGTCGAGCGCGGAACGAGAATTTCATATGAAACCGCCCAATGCGCGTCGTCCGCCGAATTTTCGGCGCGGACGTTCGGGCTGGTTTCGATGCGGATATTTTTCGCCATCGCCCGCGCCGCTTCGTCGGTCGCCGCAGCAGTTTGAACGCAGGCGCGAATTAGCACATCGCTTCGTTCTTCGCCTCTGACCATGATGCCGCCGTTGCGCCCGCCGTCAACGTTCAAAAGGCTTCCGGCGCGAACGGTTGTTTCACGAACTTCTTTGTATGAAACTTTGTCGCCGCTCGAATAATTATAGTTTTCACAAAATCCTCTGTTTTTAACCGACTTGTCGTTTTTGTCCTGCGCGAAAACAGTCGCGCCGGATAAAAAAAGAATTGCTGCCGCTAAAACGAAAAATGCGTTTCCCGAATTAATTTTCATCATTATTAAAATCCCTCCGTAAATTGTGTTTGATTTTGAAACTTGCGTTTTCTACTACGGTAAACACCGCGCGGTCGGATTTTGTGACATTAAATTCAGCAGGTAAGTTATACGACGTTGTTGGAAATCGTCAATATGGCGTTTTTGACAATGATTGCCGCGTGTCCGCCAATCAGTTAGAACAATGCAAATACGTATAGCGTTTATCAGAAATTCACTTTAATGTAGGGCAACATACTTTTCTTCCGCTATTAACAATATATTGTAAATGCTGCTGTAACGTTAGATTAAAATTAAGGAGAAATATAAAATGAGTAACGCGACTTTCTTTAAATATGCAAGAATCGCAGTATTTGCATTATGTTTAGCTGTTTTGTCAATTTCGTCTGTGTTTGCACAAAACAACACCGGAGGCGGAACAACTGGAGGCACGACGACTACCAGAACAGATCGGGACGATAATACGGATTGGGGCTGGATTGGTTTGCTCGGTCTGGCAGGCTTAGCCGGATTATTGCGACGCAATACACGCGACGTTCACCATGACACAGGAACGCGCAACAACTAACTTATATTGTAATCACAATGAAAAGCAAAAACCGCCAAGACACATAGTTTCTCGGCGGTTTCGCTTTTTACGTTTTTAACTTAACCCTGCTTGAACTTCTTTTATTTTCTCGCGCTTTTCGTTTAACAAATAAAGAAGTTTAGTGTCACTTTGCTTATTAAATGAGTATTTATACAGTAGCCGCATCTTTTCTCGATTGGAACTCTTCCAATACATCAAAAACCTGAAGCGCATATTTCACATTGCCGAACGGCGCGGACACCTGCACGCCTTGTATTAAATCCTGAACTTCGGTTAAAGATTCACGGGCGATTTTTATTCCCTCATCACGCGCCGCTTCTTTGGAAATGTCCGACGCTTTTCGCATCCGCTCCAAAATATCCTGCGTGATAACTACGCCCGGAACTTCGTTGTGCATAAATTCGGCGTTGCGAATCGAGACGAGCGGGAAGATTCCGGCGACAATCGGGATTCGGCAATGCTCGACGCGCTTCAAAAAATCTCTCAGTTGTTTCGTATCGTAAACCGGCTGCGAGATGGCGTATTCGGCGCCCGCTTCGACCTTCCACTCGAAACGCCGGATTTCTTCGTCGAGATTTATCGCGCCCGGATTGACGCCGACGCCGATGGAAAAAGCCGTCGGGCAACCGATTGGGTTATTGCCCAAATCGAGTCCGTGATTCAGGCGGTTGACCATATTCGTCAAACCGATTGAATCAATATCGAAGACGGCGGTCGCGTCCGGGAACGGTCCCATTTTCGGCGGGTCGCCGGTGATGATTAAAAGATTGTGCAGACCGAGCGCCGCCGCGCCGAGCAAATCCGACATCATTCCCAAAAGATTACGGTCGCGGCAGCAGTAATGCAAAACCGTCTCGATGCCGAGTTTTTGTTCGACTAAGATCGCCGTCGCCTGCGCGCTCATACGAGTTTGCGCTCTCGGTCCGTCGGGAATGTTCACGGCGTCAACGCCAGCTTCCTTTAAAGCGCTGATGGCGTCTAAAGTTTTCGCCGCGTCGCAGCCTTTCGGCGGCAGAACTTCGACGCTCGTGACGAATTCGCCACGGGCGATTTTCCGCGACCAGTTCGAGCGCAGTTCGGGCGGCACGATTTCAACGTCAGCCGGTTTCAAATCAATGACTTTTGCCGCTTCCTTTTGTCTGACGGCGGCTTTCGCCTGGCGCGGGCTAATGGCGCGAACCGAGTCGGAAATTAATTTGATATGCTGCGGAGTCGTGCCGCAGCAGCCGCCGATAAATGTCGCGCCCGCTTTGATAAATCGCTTGGCGAACTTCGACATATATTCGGGCGAACACATATAAAATTGTCGCCCTTGCACGTCGCGCGGCAATCCGGCGTTCGGCTGCGCGGAAAGTCTTTTCGTCGTCGCGCCGCGCATTCGTTCGAGCGCGGTTAAAATGTGCGTCGGACCGACGCCGCAGTTCAAACCAATCACGTCCGCGCCGTATTCGTCGAGCCTTTGGGTAATAACTTCCGCGTCGGCGCCGAAGATGGTTTTGCCGTCGGTGGCAATCGTCATCTGCGCGATAATCGGCAAATCGGAAAGTTCTTTGCAAGCTCGGATTGCCTGCTGAATCTCGGACAGATCCGAGAAAGTTTCGAGCAGAAAAAGGTCAACGCCGCCTTCGATAAGCGCGGAGATTTGTTCGGCGAACATTTCTTTCGCTTCGTCAAAAGAAGTCGGACCGTATGGCTCGATTCGCAAATCAAGCGGACCGATGGCGCCCGCGACGAAAACCGTTTCGCCAGCCGCTTCGCGCGCCAAGCGCGCGCCGGCGACGTTGATTTCACGCAAACTGTTTTCGAGACCGTAGGCTTGCAGCCGATGGCGCGTCGCGCCGAAAGTGTTCGTTTCGATAATGTCCGCGCCCGCTTTGACGTATTCGGCGTGGACTTCGCGCACCAGGTCGGGTTGGGTTAAATTCAATTCGTCGTAACTGCGATTGATGTAAACGCCTTTATCGTAAAGCCTTGTGCCGACCGCGCCGTCGAAAACGAAAACGCCGTCGCTGTCTAAAATTTCTCTAAAATTTCTCATAACTACCGATTGTTCGCCGCCCGACGAATTGCCCCGAAGACAGGATTAAGCAGCAAGAACGCCGGACGGCAAACAAAACTAAAAAATCTCGGCTGTCGAAACAGCGCGAGACTTTTTAACTAAAATCTTTTTCACGGCTGTTTAGCAGATTATTTAACGTGGTCGCAAGTCGCTATAACTCACCACGATTGACTGAAATTAAATTCTGCGATTTTATTTTGCAAGTGTCAAGTTAATCAAAAATCATTTTTGGCACTTCGGGCAAAAGTAAGTCGAGCGTCCGGCTTGCTTTAATCTTCCGATTTCTGTTCGGCATCGCGCGCACGCCTCTTTCTCGCGGTCGTAAACGCGCCAGCCGTTCGTGTAACCGCCGCCGTAATAACTGCCGTCAATGTTTTCTGGATTGACGTTTAAGGTCGAGCCGTGCGCGATTGATTCCTGAAGAACTTCGCGGATTCGCCCAAACAGCGCGTTTGCCTTTCGCGCGGAAACCGCGTTCGCGGGAGTTTGCGGATTAATTCGCGCCAAAAACATCGCCTCCGAAGCGTAGATGTTTCCCAAGCCGGTAACTTTTGTTTGGTCGAGCAGAAATTCCTTTAAACTGCGCTTCGACGTTTTCAAAATCTCGCGGAAATAAGTTTTATTAAATTCATCGGAAAACGGTTCGGGCGCGAGCGATTTTAGTTCTTTTGTCTCCGGCAGTTTTTCGGTTTCGACGACGCGCATAAATCCGAAATGGCGTTGGTCTTGAAAAACGAGCCGCGCGGCGTCGGCAAAATAAAATGCGGCGTGCGTGTATTTCGGATTTTCGCGCGCCTCGGGCAAAAGCATAAATCTGCCGCTCATACGCAAATGCGCGATGAGCGTTTGCTCGTTGTCCAAATCGAACAAGATATGTTTTCCGCGCCGCCCGACGCCGGTTATTTTCGCATTCGCCAATCTTTCGGCGAAATCCGGCGGCGGATTAAAAGGCGCGAGCCGTTCGCGCAGCAGCTCGGCGGCGGCGATTGTGCGCCCGGCGACTAATTTATTTAACGATTGGGCGACGAGTTCGACTTCCGGCAATTCAGGCATATTTTTAGAATTATAAATCGCAATGCAAACTTAACAAAATAAAAAGACCGCCGCTGTATAAGCAAACGGTCTTTGGTTGAAATCAAGCCGATGTTAATTTCAGAATTTAGAATTTGACCTCAAATTCGGAAATTTCCTCGCCGTTGAGAATATCAGAATGTTCGCCAGGTCTCAGGTCGCCCGTCTGCCCGAAAGTAACGGCGCGTCCTTGTCCGTTTGAACTTTGGTAGATATACCAAACGTATAGACCGTTGACGGTGCGCCGCGCCACTAGGTCGGTTCGACCGTCGCCATCGTAATCGCCGAACAAACGCGCGTCCGTATCCAATCCCCAAGGCTGAACGAATGCCTGTCCGTCCGAACTACGCCGGATGAAGTAAGTCATCGTGTCGCCAGTCGCGGCGGTATTCGGGTCGCGGGCAACCACATGGTCTTGTCTGCCGTCGCCGTCAATATCAACTTGAGCGGCTGGAAAAACAAAATCTCCGCTACCCGCCCCGCCTCCGCCACCCCAAAGAACAACTTGAGTCACGCCGTCGGAACTGCGACGCGTGAACCAAGCGACTCCGTTAACAGTGCCGCGGGTTGTCGTCAAATCGTTTATGCCGTCTTTGTCGAAATCGCCGACCATTGCTAAATCGTTAGCCGCTCCGTAAACTTCCGCTCGCATTTGATTGTCAGAGCTGCGGATGATATACCAAACTCCATCGGTGCGGCGAAAGACTGCAACATCGGTTTTTCCGTCGCCGTCGTAATCGGCGGGCAGTACTTGGTCAGTAGTTAAGCCCCAATAAACTTCACGAATCGTATTAGTGCCGGTTTGTAAAATACGCCAGAGGCGCGCCGTTCCCTGATTGACGAAAGTTACTAAATCGCCTCTGCCGTCGCCGTCATAATCGTCGCTTGCCGAGTTTATAGTGCCGCTCGCACCGGCGAAAAAGTTAGTGGATACACTGTTATTGATGCTGTTTAAAGTGTAGAAGGTCCCCGCGTTCAGACGAAATACCCGAATGTCCGTGCGCCCGTCGCCGTCAAAATCGAATGGCTGCGTCGCCTGTTTGACTTGCCCGCGAATTTCGCCGCCGGTAAATTGTGTAGTGTGAATGTTGGCATACCAGCGGTGCGCCCGTAAATCGGCGACTTGCGCGGGCGTAACAGCGAAAGTCAGCGGTCCGACCGTGCCGCTCGTGCCGCCGGTTAAATTGAAATTAAAACGCACCGGACCGTTAACGCCGACCGGACCGTTATCATGGATGTGACCGCCGACGACATTCGTGGTTAAACCGGAATACGTGCAGCTAACGGTAAATTGGGTTTCGGCGGTGTTCAGCGTAATCACGCAAGAGCCTCTGCCGGGTGAATTAACTGGCGGAACTTCTTGTGGTCCGTTTAAGCTGGCGGTGAATTTCTGCTGCGCCAAAGCCGTGGTTGAGAACACAAAAGCCGACAAACAGATTGTCAGCATCAGGAAAATTTTTCTTCGCATTTTGCTATACTCCTAAAGAAATTAAAATGTTTGATACCGTTCGGTTTGGATGGAAACAAAACGCCCGTCTGAAACAGGGAGAAGAAAAATTTCTTTCTGCGTCGGTCGTTTGCCTGAATTCTAAGATTTCCGATTCTGAATGTCAAAGGAGAAAAAAGCGGAAAAGCGGAAAGGTGAAAAAGTGAAAAAGATGCTGGGGCGGAAAAGTAATTTAATTGCCGTCAAACAAACTTTTCCACTTTTTCACCTTTTCGCTTTAGACTTTTGTGTAATCGGTCAGCGAAGTTTTGTCGCCGAGAACCGACTCGCTGCCGACCGAACTGTTTCTGCCGATGTGACAACTGCGTCCGACAATCGCGTCGCGGATTTGCGCCTGGCTGGAGATGCGCGTGTGCGCCCAGACGACCGAATTTTCCACAACCGCTTTTTCTTCGATGTGAACGCCCGCGCCGATTACCGAATTCGTAATTCGCGCGTTCGGCTTAACGACGCAGCCCGCGCCGAGTATCGAATTTTTGTCAACAATCGCCGTCGTCGCCACGTCGGCTTCGGCGGATTTTTCGATTTCAAAATTTTTTATCTGTCCGCTCAAAAAATCGTGATGCGTTTGCAGATAGCTCGTCGGCGTGCCGATGTCGCGCCAGTAATTGCCCTTCATCACAAAAGCGAAAAACTCCTTTTGGAGTTTCAGCAAGTCGGGAAAGACGTTGTATTCAAACGATGTGTTTTCGCCTTCGGGAATCAAATCCAAAACGCCCGGCTCTAAAATATAAATGCCCGCGTTGATATTGTTCGTCGTCAAATCGGCGAGTTCTTCGGGTTTCGGTTTTTCCAAAAAACGACGCACGCGTCCGTCGGTTTCGGTTTCAACCAGACCGTAAGCCGAAGGATTTTCGACCGGCGTCAAGACAATCGTTGCGTCTGCCTTTTTTTGCTCGTGAAAACCGATGACTTTGGAAACGTCCAAATCGGTCAATACGTCGCCGTTAAAAACGACGGTTGTTTCTCTTATCGCCGCCGCGTATTTATACGCGCCGCCGGTTCCCATCGGAGAAGGCTCGGTGATGTAGCGCAGATTAACGCCGTAACTTGCCCCGTCGCCTAACTGCTGCTCGATTTTGTCCGGCTGATAATTCAGCGAAAGCGTGATGTCTTTCACTCCGGCGCGCCGCAGAATTTCGATTTGATAAAGCAGAAAAGGACGATTCAAAACGGGAACAATCGGTTTCGGCGTGTAAACCGTCAGCGGGCGCAGCCGCGTGCCTTTGCCGCCTGCCAAAATTAGTGCTTGCATAAATTTATCCTAAAAGAGCAAATCTAAGACTAAGAAAATCGGTGCGAAAAATCAAAGACGAGAATTTGATAAAATTCTATCACAACGGCGATCAAAGATGTTAAAACTCGTTGACACATTCTTGTTAACCGTGATAATTTTAATCTGGAGATGAAGCCGGAAATAATACCTGCCATAACTGTCTGACCACACTACCGGTAATCTTAAAAGACAATTCCTACTAACTTCTGATTTCAGGGGCATTTGAATCACAATGAGCTTCGACAAAAACAAAGCGATGCGAAATGCCGAGCGATTTCTCGCGCAAGGCAAAATTCGTGGGGCAATCAACGAATACCAACGAGTCGTCGAGAACGACCCGCGAGATTTCAGCACGTTAAATATTCTCGGCGATTTGTATGCGAAAAACCGCGACACGCGGCAAGCCGTCGGCTGTTTTACGCAGGTCGCCGAACATTACAACGCGCAGGGTTTCGCGCACAAAGCGATTGCCGTTTACAATAAAATCTCGCGCATCGAACCCAAATCAATAGAAGTTTCGGCAAAGCTCGCCGAACTTTATCAATCGAAAGGTTCCATCGCCGAAGCGCGTCAGCATTATAAAACGCTCGCCGAACACTTCGAGCAGAAGGGTCAAAAACTCGAAGCGTTGGCGATCTGGAAACAGATTGCCGAACTCGACCCGAATAACACGGAAATATGTTTAAAAATCGCCGAAACTTGCCGCCAGGAAGAACAACTCGACGAAGCGGTGCATTCGTTCACCGAAGCCGGTCTGCGATTTATTAGGCACGGCAAACTCGAACCGGCGCTGGCAGCTTTTTCGAGCGCCCTGGAAATCAAAAAAGACGATTTGCGGGCTTTGAAGGGTTTGGTTAAAGCGCAAATCGGTTTGGGCTGCGCCGACGAAGCGGCGAGCGCGCTCGAAAAAGTTCTTAAAGGACAGCCGAACAATCGCGATATTCTATACTTGCTGGTGGATTGTTACCTCGATATGGAGAACGCGCCGCAAGCCGAACGCACAATTGTCAAATTGGTCGAACAGGAGCCGGCAAATTATCCGAAGTTTTTAGAATTGGTCAAACTTTACCTGAAAACCGGCAATACAGACGCCGCGACGCGTATTCTTTCGATGTCGTCCGAGAATCTTCTCGGCGGCGGTCAAGCGGAAGATTTTCTCGACTGGACGAAAGAGATATTAGCCAGAAATCCCGAACAAATTGATGCTTTGCGGCTGCTCGCGCACTTCAACAGTTGGCAGCGCGACGAAACCGCGCTCAAGCAGTCGCTTGAGCGCTTAGCCGAGATCGCACGGCTTCACGAAGCGGTTGAAGACGAGCATTACGCGCTTTCACAACTCGTGCTGATTGCGCCCGAAGAAACCGCCTACGCCGCGCGGCTGCAGGAAATAAACACGACTCACGGATTCGAGCCGCCGCTACAGGCAAACGGAAACGGCGTTGTCGAAGCTAATTTTACCGGTGGAATTCCGCAGTTTCAAAACTTCGCGGCTCTGGAGAACGAAGCGATCGAGCAATACGAAGATTCGACTGCCTTTGAATTTGCGGATGTCAAAGGCTCTTACGAATTTGAAACGAACGGTTCGAGCCAAATCGGTTCGGGCAGCAGCGGCAGCAAAGAATTTGAATTCTACGGCGAAGCGTTTGAAGGGGCGATGATCGCCGATGATTTTGAAACGTATCAACCCGAACCGTCTGTTTCGGCGCCGCCGCCAATCGAGAGCAACCTCAATCTCGCCGACGGCATAAAGCTGCAGAAGGAATTTGACAGCATCGAATTCTACATCGAGCAGGGTTATCTGGATTTAGCCGCCAAATCTTTGGACGAACTCGAAGCAGAATTCGGAGCGCGAGTTGAAATCGCCAATCTCCGCGCGCGGCTCGACGGCGGATTGCCGACATCATCCGCCGAACGCGATTACGCTCTCGAACAGTCAACCGCGCCGGCGGCGCTTAGCCCGAAAATCTTCGATAATTTCGACGAATTGAAAGACGAACTCGACACGGAAGAAACCGAAACGGGAACGCACGCCGACGAAGATTACGAAATGCATTATCATCTGGCGACCGCTTATAAAGAAATGGGTTTGTTGGAAAACGCCATCCGCGAATTTCAGGACGCAATCAATCTGGTCGAAATCAACGACGGAACCAGACGGTTTTTTCAATGCGCTAATCTGCTCGGTCATTGTTTTATGGAAAAGCAAATGCCGAAACTGGCGGCGCAATGGTTTATGCGCGATTTGGAAGTAGCGGATTTGACCGACGAAGAAAAACAGGCGATTTATTACGAACTCGGCAACGCTTTTGAAGCAATCGGCGAGCCTGAAAAAGCCGTCGGCTATTTTGAACAGCTTTACGCCGAGAATATCGATTACCGCGATGTCAGCCAAAGACTGCAAAATTTGCAGGAAAATACTTCGCTGGTCTAAATGTTCGGCGGTTGTCTGCCGCGACTAAATAGCGTTACAATCGGGCGATATGGTTTGCAAACCATATCGCCTTTTTTCAATAAATCTAATGTTGTCCAAAAAATCATTAACTACGAGCATTAATGTTCAAGCAATTTTTCACATTATTTCTTTTAATCTTTTTTAATATCGCCGCGCAAAGTCAATCTTTGCCGAAGCCCGAACGCGAGTTTCGCGCCGTCTGGATTGCGACGGTTGACAATATTGATTTTCCGACGAAAAAAACGCTTTCCGTCGAACAGCAAAAAGCTGAACTCATACAAAATTTAGAACTCGCCAAGCGCTTGAAATTAAACGCCGTCGTTTTTCAAGTTCGCCCGCAGTGCGACGCGCTTTACAAATCGGACATCGAGCCTTGGTCGGAGTTTCTGACGGGCAAAATGGGCAGAGCGCAGTCGTTCGACCCGCTCGAATTTATCGTCGCCGAAGCGCACCGGCGCGGAATTCTGGTTCACGCCTGGTTCAACCCGTATCGCGCATTGCACCGTTCGGCAAAAACCGTTTCGGCGAATCACATTTCAAAACGCCGTCCCGATTTGGTCAGAAAATACGGCAGATATTTGTGGCTCGACCCGACCGATAAAACGGTTCAGGATTACAGTTTGAGCGTAATCGCCGATGTCGTGAAAAGATACGACGTGGACGGCGTTCATTTTGACGATTACTTTTACCCTTACGCGGAAACGGACGCGAGCGGCGCGAAAATCGAATTTCCCGACGACTCGAACTGGCAAAAATACAAAAATTCGGGCGGGAAATTAACACGCGACGACTGGCGCAGAAAAAACGTCAATGATTTTATCGAAGCGGTCGGGCGCGAAATAAAGCGAATAAAACCGGAAATTTTGTATGGAATTTCGCCGTTCGGAATCTGGCAGCCGGTTCCCGAAAAAGACATCGCCGGATTAAACGCCTACACCGATCTTTACGCTGATTCGCGCAAATGGCTGCAGGACGGAACGGTTGATTATCTCGCGCCGCAGCTTTACTGGGAAACAGCCAGAAAAGGACAATCTTTTCCCGTTCTGCTCGACTGGTGGAAATCGCAAAATATAAAAAAACGTCATATTTGGACGGGAATCGCCACGTATCGCATCGGCTCGAACGCTAATTTCACCGCCGAAGAAATTGCCAATCAGATAAAATTAACCGAAACGTCGTTTGAAACGCGCGGCGCGATTCATTTTAGTTTCAAATCCCTACGCAACGATATGGGCGGAATTCAAAAAGTCTTGGGCGAAACTGTTTACGCGAACGACGCTTTGATTCCGCAATCCGATTGGATAAAAACCGCAAAACCGCTTGCGCCGAAAGTTGCAATCACACGCGACGAAAAACTCCTCCGCGCCACCTGGACAGAACGCGGCACGAAAAGAGCGTTTTGGTTTGTCGTCTCGGTGAAGGACAAAAACGGCTGGAGCTATTCGGTTTTGCCCGCAGCGGAAAAATCAATCGCGCTTTCGGCTGACAGGAAAA
>CADCUR010000312.1 GCA_902805935.1 uncultured Pyrinomonadaceae bacterium | reverse complement strand
AAACCTTCTTTCTAAGTGTCAAAGACAATTATTTTCAACACTGCAAGATTAGGACACTACTAATAAAAGAGCGGTTTTATCTGCCGCCGTGCGAATCCGCGCTAATATATTTCCTTGATTGCCTGATTGATTGACGCTCTGGCTTTTTTGCAGCCTTCAATCGCCTGTTTCGCGCACGCGACGCAATGGTTTAACTCGCCGATAATCGGCGCGAGCCGCGCGTTATAATTTTCCGGCAGATTTTTTATCCGCGCCTCTAAATCCGCCGTCTGTTTTCGCTGGTCGTCCATCACCGCCGCGCATTGACGCGCACCATCAGCGCCGGGCAACGCTCGATACGAATCCATCGCTCTGCCTTGCTGTTCGATTTTCTGGGCGATGCGCGTTATTTCCGTAACTTCGTTTTTTAACGCAATCTGTCGGTTTTTTTCGGTATTGGCAACGCTCGCCGCGCCGGATTTATTAGCCGGCGGCTGAACAGCGCAAGAGACGAAAAGAAATGTCGTGAACAAAATTGAAATACAGAGTTTCATCGAGGAAAAACTTTACCATAAATTTCGTCGTTTCAATTCTCAGCAGCGCGGGATCGAGACGTTGCCGGTGAGAATAGCGGTTAGCGATATCGCGTTGCTTTGTGTTTTCCGTGAATAAGTATTCATCGCCGAAAAACTTGACAACGATTCGGCTAAAAGCTATCAATATAAATTATGTTTTTCTTAGGCTCGTTCAACAAACTCCTCCTTAGATAGCCGCTCGTTGAAAGATTTTTCGACGCGGGCGGCGCATTCCTAATCAATCATCAATCAAAATTTACCGATTTCTAAAGGTTAGTGGATAGATTCATATTTATTCGCTAAACTTGGCTTTTTATTTACAAAATTTATATGGACGAAAAATATTTTCCGCAAAAGATAGAACGCAAATGGCAGCGGCGCTGGGCTGAGAATAAAACTTTCGAGACGGAAGCCGACGACTCGAAACCGAAATTTTACGCGCTGGAGATGCTGCCGTATCCGTCGGGCAGACTGCATATGGGTCACGTTCGCAATTATTCAATCGGCGACGCGCTCGCATGGTATAAGCGCCTTCAGGGGTTTAATGTGCTGCACCCGATTGGCTGGGACAGCTTCGGTCAGCCCGCCGAGCAAGCCGCGATAAAAAAAGGCGTGAATCCGCGCGATTGGACTGAAGACAATATCAAGCAATTGCGCGAGCAGTTTCAGCGTTTGGGAATCGGTTACGATTGGCGGCGCGAGATTGCCACGCATCGTCCCGAATACTATAAGTTCGACCAGTGGTTCTTCCTCAAAATGCTGGAACGCGGGTTAGCCTATAAAAAGATGACGAAGGTCAATTGGTGTCCGCACGACCAGACGACTTTATCGAATGAACAAGCATCGGGCGGCGTGTGCTGGCGGTGCGGAAATCCGGTCGAGAAAAAAGATTTGGCGCAGTGGTTTTTGCGAATCACCGCTTACGCCGAAGAACTGCTGTCGGGAATGGAAGAAATCGAAGCGGGCTGGGCGGAAAGGGTTTTGACGATGCAGAAAAACTGGATCGGGAAAAGCGAAGGCGCGTTTGTTGATTTCGCGGTGAAAGACGCAGATGAAAACATTCGTGTTTTCACCACGCGGATTGATACGATTTACGGCGCGAACGCGATTGTCGTCGCGGCGGAACATCCGATTATCGAAGCTCATCAAGCGGAATTGTCGAAGAAAGTCTTGGACAAAATCGAAGAAATTAAGCGCGAAAAAGCCAAGCCAACCGACTACGGCGAGGAAATCGAAAAGGACGGCATTGACACGGGATTGAAAGCCGTTAATCCGTTCAGCGGCGAAGAACTGCCCGTTTGGATCGGCAATTACGTGATGATGGAATACGGCACGGGCGCGGTGATGTCTGTTCCGGCGCACGATGAACGCGATTTCGAGTTTGCGCGAAAGTTTAATCTGCCGATTCGACAGGTTATCAGTCAAAAAACGCACAGTTCGGGCGAGAACGTGCAGGTTATGACTTCGGGTGCGGACGTTCAGCCTTTGGACGCGAACAATAAGGCTTCCGGCGCGCGCGCAAAGGCTTCGAACGCGGACGTTTCAAGTTCTAATGCGGACGTTCCGAGCGATAATCCGCACGTTCCGAGTGATAACCCGCACATTCCAAGCGAAGTTGCGCGAAACTCAGGCGACGTATCGCAATCCGAAGCTCAAGTATCGGAAAACTTAAGCTCAACATCGCAACCGGCATCCGACAATGCGCCGTCTTCGATTGAAGCGGCGACGACTGATTACGGAATTTTGATAAATTCGGGCGTGTGGTCAGGGAAACGGAGCCAAGACGCGAAACGTGAAATGGTGGAGTTTGCCGAAGCGAACGATTTCGGCGAAGCGGCGACCACTTACCGGCTGCGCGATTGGGGAATCTCCAGACAAAGGTTTTGGGGCGCGCCGATTCCGATCGTCTATTGCGACAAGTGCGGAACGGTTCCCGAAAAATACGAAAATCTGCCGGTGCGTTTGCCCGACAGCGCGCCTTTCACCGGCGCGGGCGAATCGCCGCTGGCGCGTGTCCCCGAATTTGTTGATACGACTTGCCCGAACTGCAATGAACCAGCCAGGCGCGAAACCGACACGATGGATACGTTCGTTGATTCGAGCTGGTATTATTTCCGCTACGCCGACGCGCACAACGCGGCGATGCCTTTCGACCCGAAAATCATCAATTACTGGCTGCCCGTTGACCAATACATCGGCGGCGTTGACCACGCCGTGATGCACTTGCTTTACACGAGGTTTTGGACGAAGGTGATGCGCGACATCGGTCTGGTGAAATTCGACGAGCCGATTGAAAAACTCTTGACGCAGGGAATGGTCGTCGGCGAATCGTTTTACTCGAATTCAAAATCAAGTTACGTTCCGCCCGACGAAGTGAAAATCATCCGCGATGCGAAAGGAAAAGTCGTCGAAGCAAAATTAAGAGCCGACAATTCGCCCGTGAAAGTCGCCGTCGAAAAGATGTCGAAGTCGAAATACAACGGCGTCGAACCGAACGATATGATTGCGATTTACGGGGCGGACGCGGCGCGGATTTTCGCCTTGTTCGCCGCGCCCGCCGAAAACGAAATGGTCTGGCAGGAAACCGGAATCGAAGGCGCAGTCAGATTTCTGCAAAGAGTTTACCGGCTGGTTTACCGCTGGCGCTCGGCTCTGCGAGCCGGTGGTCGGTGGTCAGTGGTCAGTGGTCAGTCGGAAAAACCAAGTCAAAATGCGGAAGCAAGAAATCTGCGGCGGAAAACGCATCAGACAATCAAGCGCGTCACGGAAAATTTCGAGAGCTACCAATTCAACACGCCGGTCGCGGCGCTGATGGAACTTTCGAACGCGCTCGGCGATTTCAAAGTCGAACCGGATAAGGCGAACGACGACGAATTGTTCGCGGCAAACGAAGCCCTGCAAAGTTTGATTTTGATGCTCGCGCCGTATGCGCCGCATTTCGCCGAAGAGATGTGGGAAAATTTAACGGGCGCAGAAAACGGAATTTTGCAGTCGGGCGCGCGGTTTCCGGTCGCCGACGAAACGTTGGCGAAAGCCGACGAGATTGAAATCCCGATTCAAGTTAACGGCAAACTGCGCTCGCGCGTTTTAGCCGCGCCCGAAACCGCCAAAGAAGCGTTGGAGGCGGCGGCTCTGGCAGACGAACGAGTCAAACAATACACCGACGGAAAACAAGTCGTCAAAATCGTCGTCGTGCCGAATCGGTTGGTCAACATCGTAGTCAAATAAATGAAGTCCAAAGTCAAAATCATTCCTGACTCTGGACTTCATTTAAACCGCGCTCAAATCGAGCAAGCCGTTCGTATCGAGCAGTAGAATGCGTCCGCGCGCGAGCCGGATGTAATTTAAGCGGCTGAATTCTTTGAGTGTTCGCGTGATCGTTTCGCGGTGAACGCCGAGCATCTGCGCGAGTTCTTCGTGCGTGCAGACGACTTCAATCGCTTCGGCGGTAGCTGCGCCCGCGTCTTTTTGAGCGTCAAGTTGTTTTTTGGCGAATTGCAGCAGCAAAGCCGCGACGCGCGCCGGAACGTGCTTGAGCGCCGCGTCAGCCAATCTTTGCTCGATTTCGAGCAGCCGTCTGCCGAGCGTTTCGACGATGCGGTAAGCGATGCGCGCGTCGCCGATAAGATACGTTTTCGCGTCCTGGCGGTTGATTACGCAAACCACGCAGTCGGTCAGCGTCTCGGCGAAATTGCCGTAAAGCTGCTGACCGAGCAACGCCAACTGACCGAAAAAAGTTCCTTCTTCGAGAGTCGCGGTCGTGATGGTTTTGCCGTCCGCCGACAAGCGAAAAAGCCGCACGCGACCTTTTTTAATCATAAATAAAACTTCGGTCGGCTCTTCCGGCGTGTAGAGAATGGTTCGCGCCGCCACGTTTTTGAGCGGCATCTTCTCGCCGAGCCGGTCAACTTCCTGTTCGGTCAGATCGCGGAAGATTTCGGCATCGCGGAGAAAACTTTGTTTGTCGGGAAAATCTTTTTTCATATCGGGAAAGTTAGACGGTTTGCGTGGTTCGGTCAATATCTTCAAACCAACAGCGCGGGCAGAAAAGATGTTTTTTTCTTTCTTCGGCGGAAAACTCAAAGGACATCGGCAGCCGTTCGGCGAGAAATTTTTCATCGCCCGACAAATCCGTCCAGCGTTTCATTTGCGCGTGGTGACAGCGCGGACACATTTTTCCCTGAAAACCTTTCATCATCTTTTTGCGTTTAAGCCTCGAAAGTTTAATATCTAAAAAAGCTCTCCGAAATTCAATCCTGAAAAGTGGAAAATTTGTTGATGAAAATGAAAAGTCTTTTATGGATGGCGCTTGTTTGTTTTGCCTTCGCGCAATTCGCCGCAGCGCAGGCGGAAGAAAAATTCGATTTCTACACGCGCGGCGCGTATCGCCCGGAAGTTCCGCGACCGCAATCAATTTTGCGTTACGATGTCGGCGATTTTCATACGACCTACGCGCAGATGGAAAGAGTCGTCGAAACGATTGCCAAAGCCGCGCCCGACCGCGTGCGTGTTTTCGACATCGGCACGACAAACGAATACCGGATGCAGCACATCGTCGCCATTTCGTCGCCGGAGAATATGGCGCGGCTCGACGAGATAAAAACAAACAACGCGCGGCTGGTTGATTCGCGGGCGACGAACGCAAGCCAAGCCAATTCAATCATCCAAACCAATCCGGTGATTTCCTGGATGGCTTACACGATTCACGGCAACGAATCAGCTTCGTTTGAAACGATGATGCAGGTCGTCTATCAACTCGCCGCCTCAAACGAGCCTCAGACATTGGAGATTTTGCGTAACAATGTCGTGCTGATTATTACGGGCGAAAATCCTGACGGACACGAGCGGTTTGCGACCTGGTATAATTCGGTCGCCACCGGCAACGCCGACCGCAACGCGCTCGAACACCGCGAGCCGTGGAGCATCTGGGGACGCTATAATCATTTTCGTTTCGACCTCAACCGCGACAATATCGCTGCCACGCAAATCGAAACGAAGAATCTGCAAAAGGCTCTTTTTGAATGGAATCCGCAAATCGTCGTTGACCATCACGGTCAGCCTTCGCAGTTTTTCTTTCCGCCCGCCGCTTTGCCGATTAATCCGAATTTGCCGCAGCCGCAAACGAACCGCTGGATGGAAATTTTCGGCAGGGCGAACGCCGACAGTTTCGACCGCAACCGCTGGGATTATTACGTGCGCGACATTTTCGATTTGTTTTATCCGGGCTACTGGGATTCGTATCCGTCGCTGAACGGCGCTATCGGGATGACTTATGAAACCGACGGTGGCGGTTTCAAGGGGTTGAACTGGACGCGCGACGACGGCACGATTGTTACTTTCCGTTCGGCGATTGCCAAACATTTCGTCGCTTCGATGACCACCTTGGAGACGGCGGCGAAAAATCGCGCCGCTAGATTGCAGGATTTTTACGATTTCCGGCGCACGGCGATTGACGAAGTGCGCGGCGAGCGTATGAAGCGTATTGTCATTGACCCGGAAAACGATTGGGCGAAGGCGGCGGATCTAATCGAGATTTTGCAGCGCGCGCGTATCGAAGTGCGCTGGTCGCCGAATTTTACATTAGCAAACGCGCGCAGTTACGTCGCTGGAAATTCGGCAGCGACGAATAAAAATTTTGCGGGCGGCGCGTATATCGTTGATTTGGCGCAGCCGCAAAAACGTCTTGCCAAAGCGCTGCTCGAACCTGACACGCCGCAGGACCCGGCTTTCGTTCTGGATCAGATGGCGAAGTTTCGGCGCAATGAACTGCGCGGCAAATCGCAGCCGAAAGAAGATTACGCTTTTTATGACATCACCGCGTGGAATTTGCCGATGGCGTTCGGCGTTGACGCTTATTGGTCGGATGTCGCCGCGCCGATTGCGGGCGCGAATTTGATTGACGAAAATTTTCTGGCGCAAAAACGGGCGGAGAAAACTCGTTACACGCGGGCGGAAATCGCCTACGTCATTCCGTATGAACAAGACGCGGCGGCGGCGGCGGCGATTCGATTGTTAAAACAAAACTTTCGCGTTTCGGTGGCGACGAAGACTTTAAATGCGGCGGGCAGGAATTTCCCGCGCGGAACTTTCGTCGTGCGCGTCACGCGCAATCAGCCGACCGTCCACCAAGCCGTCGAGAATCTGGCGAAGGAATTCGGCTTGACCGTTTACGGCGTCAACACCGGTTTTCAAGACACGGGCGACACGGGCATCGGCAGCGAAAACGTGACCGCGCTGCAAACGCCGAAAATTGCGATTGTCGCTGACGAAGCCGTTTCGCAAACTTCCTACGGCTCGCTTTGGTGGACGCTCGACCGTTACAAAATCGAATTTACGCCGCTGACGATTAACAACATCCGCGGCGGCGCGCTGAAAAATTACACGGTTTTGATTATGCCCGACGGCGCCGCCGCCAGATATTCGAGCGCTTTGGGAAGCGCTGGCGTAACGACTTTGAAAACCTGGATTAATGGCGGCGGAACTTTAGTAACGATGCGCGGCTCAAGCGTCTTCGCGGCGCTCAAAGATGTCGGGCTGACTTCATCGAAACTCGTCGGCAGCGATGACGACGAAGACCGAGACAAAACGCCGGAAGCGAACGAAACGGACAAACGCAAAAGAGTCGAAACCCAGCCGTCGCCGTCGCCCGCGCCAGCGCCGAACCGCAACCGCCAAACTGAACCGGAAACTGCTCCGACGCCAGAGAACCGAACGGACAAACAAGATTGGAACGCGCCCGTGTTGCCGCCCATCGCCTCGCCTTCGGCGAATGCGGGCAAAATCCCCGAAGGCGTTCCCGGCGCGATTATGCGGGCGACCGTTGACCGCACGACTTATCTGACCTACGGGCTTGAGACGGAAAATTTGCCGGTGCTGCTCGCCTCCGGCTATTTTTTCCGCCCGTCGAAAGAGGGCGCAAACGCCCTTGTCTTTGAACCTAATCCGAAACAGCCGCTCGCCGTTTCCGGCTTTGTCTGGGAAGGCAACACCGAACGATTATTGAAAGGCACGGCTTATCTGATTGACGAACCGACTGGCGGCGGTCACGTTATTTTATTCGCCGAGGAGCCGTTTTTCAGAGGAATCTTCCGCTCAACGACGCGCCCCTTTTTCAACTCGATTCTTTTTAACGGAAGTTTTTAGATTAGTCTTTTGTCCTTCGTCCTTTGTCCTTCGTTCGTGTCGGGAAAACTTCGGCTGTTTCCCGAACGCGCGAAAGACAAAGGACGAAGGACAAAGGACGAAGGACAAATTTATGTTTACCATTCGCGCTGCATACAGCGATAAAGTCGAAATCAAAACTGGACTTAAGCGGGCGAACGAGTTTTTCACCGACATCAAAAACTTTGTCGAACTGATGCCCGGCGTCGAAAGCATACACACAGACGGGAAGGGTTTGACGCACTGGAAAATCCGCGCCGAGATTCCTTTCATCGGCGAAATGCGGCAGAGTTTTACAGTCGAGCTGTCGGAAAAAAACGACGAGCGAATCGAATGGTCGCCCGCCGGCGGCGAGAAACAAAATCTTCTGCGCTACGCGGTGGATTTTGACGCGAAAGAGGCGAATCTAACTGTCGTGCAATTTTCGCAAACAGTCGAGATGCGGCGCAACTCCGCCAGAGAACTGCACCTGCTCGCCGGTCTCGCGGGCGAATCAATCATCAGCGGCGAAATGAGCAAGCGCGTTGCCGAGATGATTAAAACTTTCGTCCGGCGGGCGCGCGAGCGTCTGGAGAGCGCTGCCTGAACTCGCAATTTTCATCTCCCGCCAACCGCCTTAACAAAACTTTACAAAATAACTCTTTACAAGAAAATTCTTTTCTGATAAAAAAAATGGAGTAAATTCCAAACCGACAATTTGCGCGTCAAAAAAGTTTCAAGATTGTTCCTGAATTTTGCGTTCAATCGTTTTGGTTCGACTAATTTCTCTCACCTATTTTACAAGGCAAAGTTTTTTATTCAGCATTTGTGTATTTTCGATGGAAAAGCGTATTTATTCGGTCTTTTCCGAGACTGTATTGCTAGTCAACACCGAACTTACCAAAATCAAAAATCAAAAAAACAAAAAATAACATTAGCTTTTCCGGCTATAATTGGAGCGACAAAATGAAAGAAAATCCCCTAACGACAGAAAATAAAATTGATACGGAAACCGAGAAAACCGACCGGCGCGGCTTCCTCGGCAAATTTGGAAAAGCGGCGATTGTCGGCGCGTCAATCGCCGCTGTCGGAGCGAAACCGTTTGCGGGCGGCAAATCTTTGGAAGCGGCGGCGCAGAGAACAGGCGGCTTGACCGTCACCAGAGCGCAAAAAGCGTATCAATGGCGGTCGGGCGTGGCTCTGCAAGGCTATCAGGCGACTTCGCAAACTATCCGGCACAACAGTAATTTCGATGAATCTTTGTATCCGAACCGCATCGCCAACTACTCAAAAGGCTTGCCGCACGACGCCAATGGCGAAGTCATCGGGTCAGCTTACGAACAATTTTTGCAAGCTGTCAGAACCGGAAGCCCTGCCGATTTTGAACAAATCCCGATGGGCGGCACGCGCAAATTGACCAGTCCGCAATCGGGTTTAGCGTTCGATTTGCAGGGCGGCGACGCGCACAGTTTCGTCATTCCGCCCGCGCCCGCTTTTGCCAGCCGCGAGACTGCCGCCGAGATTGCGGAAAATTACTGGATGGCTCTGCTGCGCGACGTGCCGTTCGCCGATTACCCGTCGAATCCGATTGCCAACCACGCCGCCGCCGATTTAACGCGGTTCGGCGACGATTTGAAAGCGCCGAAAAATCAAGACGGACAAGTTACGCCGAATCTGCTTTTTCGCGGTTTAAGCGCCGGCGACCGCCTCGGACCGCTGATGTCGCAGTTCTGGTATCTGCCGTGCTTTTTCGGCGCAAACGAAATCAATCAGAAAATTCAAACGGTGCGCGGCGTCGGCGAGGGCGGACAAGATTATATGACGGATTTCAGCAGTTGGCTGGCAATTCAAAACGGCATTAATCCGACTCAAACCGACATTTACGACCCGACTTTTCGTTATATGCGAAACGGACGCGACCTCGGGCAATGGGTTCACATAGACGTTTTATTTCAAGGTTATTTCCAGGCGTTTCTGTGCCTCGCCGGAATGGGCGTCGCGTTCGACAGCGGAAATCCGTATAACAATTCCGCCAACCAAACGGGTTTCGCTACCTTCGGCGCGCCGCACGTCGCCACACTTTTGTGCGAAGTTTCGACGCGCGCTCTGAAAGCCGTCTGGTATCAAAAATGGCTGGTTCATCGTCGTCTCAGACCGGAAGTTTTCGCGGCGCGCATTCATCGCAGGTTGTATGCGGGAGCCGATTATCCGGTGCATTCGGAAATCTTAGATTCGGTGAGCAGTTCAAACCGGCTCGGCGCGTATTTGAATTCCGGCAACGCGCTGCTGCCGCAGGCGTTTCCCGAAGGTTCGCCGACGCATCCGGCTTACGGCGCGGGACACGCGACGGTGGCGGGCGCGTGCGTGACGATTTTGAAAGCCTGGTTTAACGAAACGGCGGTGATTCAGAATCCGGTCGTGCCGGATGCGACCGGAACGACGCTCGTGCCGGATGCCGGAACGGAAAACTTAACCGTCGGCGGCGAACTCAACAAAATCGCCTCGAACGTGGCGAACGGTCGAAATATGGCGGGCGTTCACTGGCGTTCGGACGCCAACGCCTCGCTCAAACTCGGCGAAGCCATCGCCATCAGTATTTTGAGAGAACAGAAAAGCTGTTACAACGAACAGTTCGACGGTTTCAGCCTGACGAAATTCGACGGCACGACCATCACGGTTTAAGATTCATTTCAATAAAACAGAAAAAGGAACGCGCTTAAAATCCGCGTTCCTTTTTTGCAATAAAGCATAAAAAATCGTGCCGCTTTACGGTTGTTTTGCCAGCTTCAAAAACTCGCCGTATTCGCCGCCGAGCGAAGCGTCGAGCTGAATCGCTCGCTCCAAATCGCGCCGCGCTTCCGCCTTCTTTTTCCCTTCAAACAAAAGCAAGCCGCGCCGGGCGTAGACTTGCGCCTGCGCCGGGTCGAGTTCGATCGCCTTTGTATAATCGGCAATCGCCGCCGTTTTGTCCAGCTCTTCGAGCGATAAGGCGCGCGACAAATAGACGTTGACGTTTTTCGGCTGCAGTTCGGCAGCGATGGATAAATCGGCAATCGAACCGGCGTAATCCTTTGTCAGCTGTTTGGCGATTCCGCGATTGTAAAAGCCTTCAAACGATTTGGGCGCGAGTTCGACGGCTTTATCGTAATCGGCAATCGCGCTTTTGTAATCGTTCAAATCCGCCCGCGCGTTGCCGCGATTATTGTATGCCATGGCGTAGGTCGGCATCGTCTCTAACGCTTTGGTAAAATCGGCGACCGCTTCGGCGTATTTGCTCATTTGCAGGTAGACGACTCCGCGATTGAAAAAAGCCATTCCGTCGCCCGGCTTGAATTCGACGGCTTTAGTGTAATCATTGAGCGCGCCCGTCAAGTCGCCGCGTCCGAGTTTGATATTCGCCCGGTTATTAAAAGCGTCCGCCATCTTCGGATAGAGAGCGATGGCTTTGTCATATTCGGCGACGGCTTCGTCTAATTTTCCCGCCGTCTGCAAATCCAAACCGCGATTGTAAGTTTCGAGAGCTTTTTCGTTTTGCCCGAAAACCGCCGCTATCGAAAGAAACACAACTAAAATCGCAAAGATATTTTTTCTCATAGAAATTACCCGTCCCATTATAAAGAATTCAAAAAAGGCATTTTATTCCGCTTAAGGGAAACAAAGCAAACTAGAAGACTGAAATTTAATGATTGTTTGCCGAAGAGTTTTAAGAAACGAAGAGCTTACAAATTTAATTTTGACAAACTTATAGGCTCTCAGCCGCCTTTTACAAACGAATTTGCCGCCGACGACGTGTTCCAGTTTCATTACGCTCCGCCAATTCTTTCAGATACTTTTCGGTGAAACCAGTACATCGATTGACATAATTCTTCTTCTCCTTGTCAGTGCGAATTTTGAAAAACCCTCGTTCGTGAATTTGCGGGAATTTCGATATAATTACACAACTCGTCATTTTGAACAACGCTTTTTCCCCGAAAATTATGCCCAAGCGCACAGACATTCATAAAATTCTAATCATCGGTTCAGGTCCTATCGTCATCGGACAGGCTTGCGAGTTTGATTATTCGGGAACGCAGGCGTGTCGCGCTTTGAAACAAGAAGGTTTTGAAGTCGTGCTGGTCAATTCCAATCCGGCGACGATTATGACCGACCCGGAAATCGCCGATAAAACTTACATCGAGCCTTTAACCGTCGAAACTATTTCGGCGATTATCGAACGCGAACGACCCGACGCGCTGCTGCCGACTGTCGGCGGGCAAACGGCGCTCAATTTATCGGTCGAGCTTTACGAGCGAGGAATTTTAGAACGGCACAACGTCAAGCTCATCGGCGCGAATGTCCAATCAATCCGAGTCGGCGAAGACCGCGAACTATTTAAAGCCGCGATGGATGAAATCGGCATTCCGTCGGCGAAAGGCGGCTTCGCGCACGATTGGGCGGAAGCGCAAAAAATCGTTGAGACGACCGGCTATCCAGCGATTATTCGCCCCGCTTATACGCTCGGCGGCACGGGCGGCGGCGTGGCTTTTAACCCGGAAGAGTTTGAAGAAATTGCCAAAGGCGGTTTAGCCGCGTCCCCGATTTCGCAGATTTTAGTCGAAGAATCAATTTTAGGCTGGAAGGAATACGAACTCGAAGTGATGCGCGACCTCAACGATAACGTCGTTATCATTTGTTCGATTGAAAACTTCGACCCGATGGGCGTTCACACGGGCGATTCGATAACTGTCGCGCCGGCGCAGACTTTGACCGATGTCGAATATCAGCGGCTGCGCGATATGTCTATCGCGTGTATTAGAAAGGTCGGAGTGGAGACCGGCGGTTCGAACATTCAATTCGCGGTCAACCCGGAAAACGGCGACGTGCGGATTATCGAAATGAATCCGCGCGTTTCACGTTCGTCCGCACTCGCCTCGAAAGCGACGGGTTTTCCGATTGCGAAAATCGCCGCCAAGCTCGCCGTCGGCTACACGCTCGACGAAATTCCGAACGACATTACAAAGAAAACTCCGGCGTCGTTCGAGCCGACGATTGATTACGTTGTCACAAAAATTCCGAAATGGGCGTTCGAGAAATTTCCCGGCGCGGAAGACGTTTTAGGAACGCAGATGAAATCAGTCGGCGAAGTGATGGCGATTGGCAGAACATTCAAAGAAAGTTTATTTAAAGGCTTGCGTTCTCTGGAAGCCGTTAAGCCCTTGCGCCTTGAAAACGTGCCTGAACACGAATTGCAAAGAAAATTGGCGCGTCCGAATTCGCAGAGATTTTCTTATATCACCTACGCTTTGCAGAACGATTATTCGATTGAAGAGATTCACCGTTTGACGAAAATTGACCCGTGGTTTTTAGAACAGTTGCAGGAAGTTATGCGATTGCAAAGCGAAGTTGAAAACGAAAAATTAAACGATGTTTCAACGGAAGTTTTAAGAACGGCGAAAGAGTTCGGCTTGTCCGACCGCCGACTCGCGCATCTGACCGATTCGACCGAAAGTGAAGTCCGCGAACATCGTAAAAATTCGGACATCGCGCCGGTTTATAAACGGGTTGACACCTGCGGCGCGGAGTTTGAATCGTTCACACCGTATCTTTATTCGACCTACGAAGAAGAATGCGAAGCCGAGCCGACGAGCCGCAAAAAAATTATGATTTTAGGTTCGGGACCGAACCGCATCGGGCAGGGAATCGAGTTCGATTACTGCTGCTGCCACGCTTCGTTCGCTT
Source organism: uncultured Pyrinomonadaceae bacterium (assembly GCA_902805935.1). GTDB lineage: Bacteria > Acidobacteriota > Blastocatellia > Pyrinomonadales > Pyrinomonadaceae. The sequence goes on along the minus strand of CADCUR010000312.1, from coordinate 1,968 downwards.
TGCAGGACGCGGACTTTGAGACGATTATGGTCAATTGCAACCCGGAAACCGTCTCGACCGATTACGATACTTCCGACCGTTTATATTTCGAGCCGCTGACGTTTGAAGACGTGATGAACATCATTGACGTTGAAAAACCCGACGGCGTAATCGTGCAGTTCGGCGGGCAAACGCCGCTCAATCTCGCTGACAAATTACACGCGGCGGGTGTGCCGATAATCGGCACGTCGCCCGACTCGATTGATTTGGCGGAAGACCGCAAAAGATTCAGCGAACTTTTGAAAGACTTGAAAATTCCGCAGCCGGAAAACGGCACGGCAGTTTCGCCCGAAGAAGCGAAAGCGATTGCTGCCAAAATCGGTTATCCGATTGTCGTGCGTCCGAGTTTTGTGCTTGGCGGACGCGCGATGGCGATTGTTTACGACGAGCAAAGTTTGATTGAGTATATGCGCTCAGCGGTTGACGCTTCGCCGCAAAAGCCGATTTTGATTGACAAGTTTTTGGAACGCGCCGTCGAGATTGACGTTGACGCGCTCGCTGACAAAACGGCGTGCGTCATCGCGGGAATTCAGGAACACATCGAAGAAGCCGGAATTCATTCGGGCGATTCTTCATCGGTTTTGCCCGCGCAAAAAATCGCCGAAGAACATCTTGAAACCATCAAACATTACACCGGGAATCTGGCGAAAGCGTTAAAAGTCGTCGGCTTGATGAATCTGCAACTCGCAATCAAAGACGACCGCGTTTATGTTATCGAAGTCAATCCGCGCGCATCCCGAACAGTTCCGTTCGTGGCGAAAGCGACCGGCGTGCCGATTGCAAAAATCGCTTCGCTCGTGATGGCGAAAGTGAAAACTCTAAAAGATTTTAATTTGCCCGAAGTCTTACTCGTTCCGAAAATCTTCGTCAAATCTCCCGTTTTCCCGTTCAAAAAATTCGCGGGCGTTGACCCGATTCTTGGACCCGAAATGCACTCGACCGGCGAAGTGATGGGCGTCGGAGACACTTTCGGCGAGGCTTACGGCAAAGCGATGGAAGGCGCGGGTTTGGAATTGCCGCTTGAAGGAAAAGCGTTTCTTTCGGTCAACGACGCCGACAAAGGTCAAGCCGTAATTTTAGCCAGAAGATTAAACAAACTCGGCTTCGATTTAGTCGCCACATACGGCACGACCCGGCGCCTTCAGGAAGTCGGCTTAAAATGCGAAACGGTTTTCAAAGTCAACGAAGGTCGCCCGAACATCGCCGACTTAATCAAACAAGGCGAAATCTCTCTCATCATCAACACGCCTTTGGGGAAAACTTCGCACTACGACGAAAAGGCGATTCGCAAATCCGCTTTGCAGTTCAACGTCCCGACGGTAACGACCATCACCGGCGCCGAAGCGTTGATCGAAGCGATTGCGACAAAGAAAACGCAGGCGAAGATTACGGTCAGAAGTTTGCAGGAAATTCACGGCAAAGTTGAGCGAACGGCGGTAAGCTGAAAATTCTAAAGAAAAATCAATCGTTCTTTAATCTGCTTTCCGATAATCGGATTTTCTATTTCGAGTTTCCGACGCAGGCTGATTTTTAGATATTCTTCTTCCAAATTTATTCCCAAAAATCTTCTGTTCAGTATATTGGCGGCGATTCCAGTCGTGCTGGCTCCGGTGAACGGGTCTAAAATACACGCTCCCGATTCGGTCGAAGCCAGAATTATTCGAGTTAAAACCGAAAGCGGTTTTTGCGTCGGATGTCGTCCGCAATTCTGCCGACGCGCTGCTTTTTGTGAAAGGTCGAATTAGGTTTTACCACGTTTCGGGAAAACAAGGCGGAACTCCGGGCACGCCGAGCGTTTTCATCGCTTACGGAAAAGAAAATGCGGCGGCTTTGAAAAACAGCGGCATCGAAGGAAGGTATTTAGAATTATAAAATTCGGTAGGCGATGAATTCGGCGACGTTAAATTCAGCGTCAAAAATCCAAGCGTT
>CADCUR010000311.1 GCA_902805935.1 uncultured Pyrinomonadaceae bacterium | reverse complement strand
AAACATAAGCGACATTGGGATTTTGTGGAGTAAATAGAAAAGGCTTCGTTCAAATTTGAACGAAGCCTTTTTATAATTTGGAACTTGAAATCTGAAATTTTATATTTGAGATTACATTCCCATTCCCATACCGCCCATACCGCCGGGCATTCCGCCGCCCATCGCGCCGTGTTCGTCTTTTTCCGGCACGTCGGCGATCATCGCTTCGGTCGTGAGCATTAAGCCCGCAATTGAAGCGGCGTTTTGAAGCGCGGTGCGCGTGACTTTCGCCGGGTCAATGACGCCAGCCGCGACCAAATCTTCAAATTTTTCGCTCGACGCATTGAAGCCGTAGTTGGCGCTGTCGTTTTCGCGGACTTTGCCGACGATGACCGCGCCTTCCATACCGGCATTCTGCGCGATTTGACGGAGCGGTTCTTCGAGAGCGCGTTTGACGATTGTTACGCCGATTTGCTCGTCGGAATCTTCGGCTTCGGTTTTGAAATCGTCGAGAACTTTGGAAGCGCGAACCAGAGCGACGCCGCCGCCAGCCACGATTCCTTCTTCGACAGCCGCGCGTGTGGCGTGCATCGCATCTTCGACGCGAGCTTTCTTCTCTTTCATTTCGGTTTCGGTCGCCGCGCCGACCTTGATGACCGCCACGCCGCCGACTAATTTAGCCAGACGTTCCTGCAGTTTTTCGCGGTCGTAATCAGAGGAGGTTTCGTCAATCTGAGAGCGAATCGTTTTGACTCGTCCTTCGATTGCCGCGCCTTCGCCCGCGCCGTCAACGACCGTCGTGTTGTCTTTGTCAATCGTGATTTTCGCCGCTTGTCCGAGGTCGTCAATCGTGATTGATTCGAGTTTGACGCCCATATCTTCGGAAATGACTTGTCCGCCGGTCATCGTCGCAATGTCTTCGAGCATCGCTTTGCGGCGGTCGCCGAAGCCCGGAGCTTTGACAGCCGCGACGTTCAGAGTGCCGCGCAGTTTATTAACAACCAACGTAGCGAGCGCTTCGCCTTCAACGTCTTCCGCGATAATCAAAAGCGGTTTGCCGAGTTTGGCAACTTGTTCGAGAATCGGCAGCAAATCCTTCATCGAGGAAACTTTCTTTTCGTTGATGAGAATATACGGATTGTCCAAAACCGCTTCCATTCTTTCCGGGTCGGTCACGAAATACGGCGACAGATAACCGCGGTCGAACTGCATGCCTTCCACGACTTCCAGAGTCGTATCCATTGTTTTCGATTCTTCAACCGTAATCACGCCGTCTTTGCCGACTTTTTCCATCGCCTGCGCGATGATGCCACCGATTTTCGTGTCGCCGTTCGCCGAAACGGTTCCGACTTGGGCAATCGAATCGCCCGAAACCGGCTGCGCGAACGTATGAACTTCGGCGATAACTCTTTCAACCGCTTTATCAATGCCGCGTTTGAGCGCCATCGGGTTTGCGCCCGCCGCTACCGTGCGCACGCCTTCTTTGAAAATCGCCTGCGCCAAAACCGTCGCGGTCGTCGTGCCGTCGCCGGCAACGTCGCTCGTTTTGCTGGCGACTTCGCGCACCATTTGCGCGCCCATATTTTCCAGACTGTCGCTTAATTCGATTTCTTTCGCTACGGTCACGCCGTCTTTGGTAATCGTCGGCGAGCCGAATTTTTTGTCAATAACGACATTGCGTCCTTTCGGACCTAACGTAACTTTCACCGCGTCGGCGAGCTGATTGACTCCGCGCAAAATCGCCGCGCGCGAATCTTCACCATGAACAACTTGTTTAGCCATAATCTTTTTATTATCTCCTTCTTAAAAATTTTCGATTGATGAAATGTTTTTAATTTTTAGTATTTGGTTTTTGGCAAAAAACTAAATACCAAAAACTAAATTCCAAATCGCAAATTAGCTTGCATTCGCTCCGGCGCGTTCGATGATTCCCAAAATTTCGTCTTCGCGCATCATCAATAATTCTTCGCCGTCAATTTTGATTTCCGAACCGCTGTATTTTCCGAAAAGAACGCGGTCGCCTTGCTTTACGTCGAGCGTTTGACGAGTTCCGTCGTCTTTATACTTGCCTTCGCCGACGGCGATCACTTCGCCTTCCTGCGGTTTTTCCTTTGCCGTGTCGGGAATGAAAAGTCCGCCAGCCGTTTTGTCGGATGCTTCGTCAATGCGACGAATGATCACGCGGTCGTGCAATGGTTTGATTGTCGTTGCCATATTTGTTTATTCTCCTTATTCAAGATATTTTTATTTAGTTTCTTGATAAATATTCAAACGAACAGAATCAAAAAACAATTTTCTGGCACTGTCCGTTTATGAGTGCCAGTATAGAAAACATAGTTTAACCTGTCAAGTCTGCAAAGAAAATTTTAGAAAATCTGCTAAGAACATTGTCAAATTTATGCATTTATCTGAAATAAATACCTACCCGATAAAATCTCTTGGTGGCGTTTCGATAAAAAAATCAATCGTAGAAAATCGCGGATTGCAGTTTGACCGACGTTGGATGTTAATTGATGAACAAAACCGATTTTTAACACAGCGTAATTTTCCGAAAATGGCAACGGTCGCCGTGAAAATTATTGGCGGCGGACTGCGCGTTTTGTCGGGCAGCGAAACGCTCGACGTTTCCTTTGAGCCGGCGACGTATGAAACGTCAAGCGTTAAAATTTGGAGCAGCCGCTGTCGCGCGCTGATTTATGAAGAGAAAGTCAACGAATGGTTTTCCGACGTTTTGGAAACAAATTGCAGACTTGTTTTAATGCCCGAAGAAACCATTCGCCGGGTGAATTATTTTTATGCCGTGCACCGCGACGATGCGGTGAGTTTCGCCGACGCTCATCCGTTTCTTCTAGCCGGCGAAAATTCTTTGGCAGATTTAAATGCGCGGCTCGACGCGCCCGTTTCGATGAATCGCTTTCGCGCGAATTTCGTCGTCAGCGATTCGGAATCTTTTGCCGAAGATGATTGGAAAAAAATCAAAATCGGTGAATGTGTTTTTCACGTCGTCAAACCGTGTGCGCGGTGCGTCGTAACGACGATTGATCAAAACGAAGGCATTAAAACGGGCGTCGAGCCGTTGAAAACTTTGGCGACTTACCGCATTCCGAAGCGAAGCGTAAAAAAGAAAATTCTTTTCGGGCAGTATCTGATTGCGGAAAATGCGGGCGCGGTTTTGAACGTGGGCGATAAAATTGAAGTCGTCGAAACGAAAAACAGTCCTGAATTTAGGTGATGTCCTCCACGACAAAGGAACAAAGATGCAAAGTTCACAAAGTAAAACTAAAATTTTTAGGTTTTTTTAGATTTTATGTTTTGTCCTCCAAAACTTTGTCTTCTTTAGTGCCTTTGTGCCTTTGTGGTGAAAATCTTTTTTATTTTGCGCGGCGAACGAGCAGGCGTTTCGGCGTTTTCGGCGGCGTTTGGTAACCGGCGACCCGTTTGGCAAGCGTATTGCGGTGAATGCCGAGCGCGTCGGCGGTTTTCGAGAAATGTCTGGCGTGGCGTTTCAGAGCTTTTTGAATATACAGTTTTTCAAATTCGGAAATCGCTTCGCCGAGCATAATCTGCCCGTCGAGCATTTCTTCAATCAAAGTTTCCATTCGGGTTCGTATCTGCATAAAGTAAGTGAAAAGTGACAAGTGATAAGTGAAAAATTGCAGATTTCACTCTTCACTTTTCGCTAAATAAGATCTTTTCCAGTCAAAATTCGGTAAGCCTCTAAATAGCGGGCGGTGGTAGCCGCGACAATTTTCGCTGGCAGCGCGGGCGCGGGCGGCTGTTTGTTCCAATCTAAAGTTTCCAGATAATCGCGGACGAATTGTTTGTCGAAAGACGGCTGCGACCGTCCGGGCGTGTATTCGTCCGCCGACCAGAAACGCGAAGAATCCGGCGTTAAAACTTCGTCAATCAAAAGAATGTTGCCGTCGTCGTCTGCGCCGAATTCAAATTTCGTGTCGGCGATGATAATGCCGCGCGTTAAGGCGTAATCGCTCGCTTCCTGGTAAATTTTCAGCGAAAGAGAACTTAATCGAGCAGCCGTCTCCGCGCCGAGGATTTTCACGAATTCGTGTTCGGTGATATTTTCGTCGTGTCCGGTGGCGGCTTTCGTCGCGGGCGTGAAAATTGGTTCGGGAAGCCGCTCGCACTGCCTCAAACCAAGCGGCAAATCGTGTCCGCAAATCGCGCCCGTCGCTTGGTAATCCTTCCAGCCTGAACCTTCCAGATACCCGCGCACGACGCATTCGACAGGAAAAACTCGCGTCTTTTTAACGAGCGTCGAACGCCCGCGAAACTCTTCGTGTTGCCGAATCGCGGCGGGCATTTTTTCGTCGTCGGCGGTGATGAAGTGATTCGGCGTCAGATGCCGCAGGCGGTCGAACCAGAAAGCCGAAAGCCTGGTTAAAATCTCGCCTTTGCGCGGAATTGGCGTTGGCATAACGCAGTCGAAAGCCGAGATTCGGTCGGTTGCCGCCAGCAGTAATTGCCGTTCGTTGACCTGGTAAACATCGCGCACCTTTCCGCGATGAACAAGCGGTAAATTTAGCGCATTTGTTTCAGAAACCGTTTTGACTGCCGACATTTTTTGCGAAATTGAGATTTCAATGATTTTGAATAAGCTAAACTTTATTACGATTTTTTAATTTGGTAAAGGTCGCCAAAGTAGAAATTTCATTCGGCGGAAAACTAATCATTGTAAATGCTAAAAATAATAAACAATGATAAAAATAACGTGACAATTTTCTGGAAAAAGTGCATAATTTCGATTGTGAGTTTTCGCTCACGCCTATCTCAAAGCAAAAATTCAACTGGTGCAAACCTCGCAATCTCTAGCAAAACTTTTTGCCGGAAGGCTATCTAAGACGTCAATCTATCTATATGTCAGTTAAAAACAACCAATCGTTTCGCCGAGTCAGGCGAGGAATTTTCAATTTGCTAACGCTTATCTTCATCTCATTGGCAGAAATTTCTGCTCAGGTGCGAAAAGTCGCGCCCGCCGCTCAGGGAGAAAACTCGGTTTGGTGGTATGTTTCGATATTTGCCCTGGCGCTTGGTTTGGCGGCGGCGCTCCTCTGGTGGCTCAATACTAAAAACGCTCAAAAAGATTTGACCTCCAAAATTAATTCTGCAACAAACGACAAAAAGAAAGCGAACTCGCTTGATACGGCGAAGGATTTTGAACGATTGAGAAAAAATCAGAATTTAGTCGGTAAAAACACTTTGCCGACAGCGGCGGAAAAGTATCCGAGCGACTTGTCTGAAACCGAAGCCCAGGCGGAAAAAGATTTTTCGTCGCTGCCGATTTTTTCGTTTCAGAAGTTAAAAGTTGCCGAGCCTTTCGACGCTTTGCCGGTTTCCGGCGACGAAGATTTGCTGATGGCGGTCGAACAAGCCTTAGACGAATTTGAAGAAGACGAAGAAGCGCGCCATCTCGCCATACGAATTTTAGCGGCTTACAAAAATAGCAATGCGGTCGAGGCTCTGGCGCAAATCGCACTTAACGACGCATCGGCGGGTTTGCGTTCCAAAGCGGTCACGGCTTTATCCGAATTCGACCACGAATCGGTTTTTGAACCGATTCTTCTCGCCAACGCCGACTCGTCGCGCGAAGTTCGCGCAGCGGCAGTCCGCGGATTCACAAAGCTGACCTTTAACCGCGCGGACGCTTGGACGCGCATCGCGGAGACGGGCGATGACCGGCAGATAGCGCGGGCGGCGCAGGCGGCGACGGAAGGCGGTTTTGTTGATACGTCGTTTGAACGGCTCGTTCACCCTGACCGTCAATACGCATATGAAGCGTTCGCTTTAACGGCTCTGCTCATCGAAGCGGGCGGGACGGAAAAGATTTTAAACGCGCTCGAAACGCATCGAGATATAAACGTGCGGCGGGCGATTTTGCGCGTTATAAAAGTTACCAGAGACCAGAGGACTCTCGACGCGCTCTGCACGCTTTTGGAAAAAAACACTTTGCCCGTTGATTTTCAAAAAGAAGTTGACCGGACAATCGAAGAAATCGGCTTTGTCGCCGCTTAAACAAATCGGCGCGAATGACAGAACAGAGAGTTACGAAGTAAAATATAAAGAAAAACTTCGTAACTCTTTTTTGTTTTAAATGCAGTTTAAATTAGTTTCAGACAACGAGCCGAAAGGCGACCAGCCGGCGGCGATTCGGGAAATCGTCAACGAATTAAATAGCCACACGAAAGACCAGGTTTTGTTGGGCATTACAGGATCGGGAAAAACCTTCACCGTCGCCAATATCATCGAACGGGTACAGCGTCCGGCGCTGGTTTTGGCTCACAACAAAACTTTAGCGGCGCAGCTTTATCAGGAATTCAAAACTTTTTTCCCCGAAAACGCTGTCGAGTATTTCGTCTCTTATTATGATTATTACCAGCCGGAAGCATACGTTCCAGCATCGGATTTGTATATCGAAAAAGAAGCGACGATTAACGACGAAATTGACCGCCTCAGACAAGCGGCGACGCGCTCGCTTTTTGAGCGGCGCGACGTGATTGTCGTCGCTTCCGTTTCGTGCATTTACGGTCTCGGCGACCCGGACGCTTATTACGGAATGATTGCGTTTTTTGAAAAAGGACAGCAAATCAAACGCGAAGAACTTATCAAGCGGCTCGTCGAATTACAGTATGAGCGCGGCGACATCGAATTCGAGCGCGGCAAGTTTCGCGTGCGCGGCGATGTCGTCGAACTTTACCCGTCGTATCAGGAAAACGCATATCGTTTTGAATTTTGGGGCGATGAGATTGACGCGATTTGTACGATTGACCCGCTTTTGGGCGAGGTTTTGTATAAACACGAATCGCGTCTGCCGATTTACCCGAAAACGCATTACATTATGTCGAAGCCGACGATTAAACGCGCCGTCGGCACGATCAAAAAAGAACTCGATTGGTGGGAAGAAGAGCTCGTCAAACAGGGAAAGCTCGTCGAATCGCAGCGTCTGCATCAGCGCACGATGTATGATTTGGAGATGATTAAAGAGATGGGTTTTTGTCGCGGCATCGAAAATTATTCGCGCCATCTGACCGGCAAGCCGCCGGGCGCGCCGCCGCCGACTCTTCTGGATTATCTGCACAAAGATACGCTGATTGTAATTGACGAATCGCACCAGACGGTTTCACAAATCGGCGCGATGTATAAAGGCGACCGTTCCAGAAAAGGGAATTTGGTCGAATACGGTTTTCGACTGCCGTCGGCGATGGACAATCGCCCGCTTAACTTTGAAGAATTTGAAGAGCGGCGCGGGCAGACGATTTACGTTTCCGCGACGCCCGGCAATTTTGAATTGGAGAAAACCAGCGGCGAAGTCGTCGAGCAAATCATTCGTCCGACCGGACTTCTCGACCCGATTGTCGAAGTGCGCCCCGTGAAAGGTCAGATTGATAATCTCTTGGAAGAATGCCGCCTGCGCGCCGAACGCAACGAGCGAGTTCTGGTGACGACGCTAACGAAAAAAATGTCGGAAAGTTTAACCGAGTATTTTCTGGAAGTCGGCGTCAAAGTAAACTATCTGCATTCGGACATCGTAACTTTGGAGCGCATCAAAATTTTAAGAGACTTACGTCGAGGAGAATTTGACGTTTTAGTGGGAATCAATCTGCTGCGCGAAGGACTCGATTTGCCGGAAGTGTCGCTGGTCGCCATTCTCGACGCGGACAAAGAAGGATTTCTGCGTTCGGAAAGAAGTTTGATTCAAACCATCGGACGCGCCGCCAGAAACGCCGAGGGCAAAGCGATTTTATACGCCGACAAAATCACCGATTCGATGCGACGGGCGATTGACGAAACCGCGCGCCGCCGCCAGGTGCAGGAGGCTTACAACGCCGAGAACGGAATCACGCCGACGACGATTGTCAAATCAATTGACGCGACGCTCGTGACGGCGTATGAAGCCGATTACTTTAAAGTTCCGCTGAACCTCGACGCTTTTGAAGAATACTCGCCAAAGCAGTTGAAAGAAACCATCGCGCAAATCGAAGCCGATATGCGCTTTGCCGCCCGCGAGATGAAATTTGAACGCGCCGCCGAACTGCGCGACCGCCTGAAGTATCTGCGCGAAAGACAACTCGAATTAGGCTGAAAATTTATGCAAGTCAAAACACAGAAAGACGAACTCGAAAATTATCTGATTGACGCGAGCAATCTCGCGGGCGGATTTTCCGAAAAACTTTTCATTCCCGAAACAAATGACGAAATCGCAGAAATTTTACAGGAAGCGAACGCGCGGAAAATTCACGTTACCGTTTCGGGCGCGAGAACCGGCACGGTCGGCGGCGCGATTCCGTTTGGCGGTTGGGTGATTTCGCTCGAAAAATTCAATCGAATAAAAGAAATCAATGAAGATTACGCCGTCGTCGAAAGCGGCGTGATTTTAACGGATTTGCAGCGAGCGGTCGAGGCGCGAAATCTTTTTTATCCGCCCGATCCGACCGAGTGGAGTTGTCAGATCGGCGGCACAATTGCCACGAACGCTTCGGGAGCGAGAAGTTTTAAATACGGCGCGACGCGAGATTATGTCAGGCGGCTTTCGATTGTTTTGCCTAACGGCGATTTTTTGAATTTGAGGCGCGGCGAAGCGTTCTCAAACAATGGCTTTGTCGAGCTTGCAACCGAAAGCGGAAAAACGATTCGCGTCAAACTGCCGACTTACGACGCGCCCAATGTGCGAAAAAACGCTGCCGGTTATTTTGCGGCAGAGCGACTTGACGCAATTGATTTGTTCGTCGGCAGCGAAGGAACTTTGAGCGTGATAACCGAAATCGAATTGACTTTACTCGAAAAACCGGCGGGGTTTTTGAGCGGAGTTGTTTTCTTCAAAGACGAAACGGATTTATTAAATTTTGTTGACGAGGCGAGAAGAATTTCATTTGAAACGAGAAAACGGAACGCCAGCATCTTGCTGGCAAACTCAAGCCAGCAAGATGCTGGCGTTCCGACGATTGACGCGACCGTTTTGGAATATTTCGACGAAAACTCCTTAAAATTTATCAAAGAAAAATTTCCCGAAACGCCTGAAGACGTGCGCGGCGCGATTTTCTTTGAGCAGGAAACAGTCGAGGAAAACGAAGATGGATTGTTTGAACAATGGAATAATCTTTTGGAAAAACACCGCGCCGAAATTGACGATTCTTGGTTCACGACCAGCGAGCGGGATTTAATAAAAATGCGCGAGTTTCGTCACGCTCTGCCCGTCGCGGTCAATGAGCGAGTCGTTAAAAATCGGCAAAGAAAAATCGGAACCGATATGGCTGTGCCGGACGAGCGATTCGCTTCGTTTCTGAAATTTTATAAACAGAAGCTGAACGAAAGCCGTCTTGATTATGTAATCTTCGGACACATCGGCGACAATCATCTGCACGCGAACATCCTGCCGAAAACGGATGACGAGGCGCAAAAAGCGAAACATCTTTACGGCAGATTCATCGCGCAAGCCATAATGCTTGGCGGCACAATTTCCGCCGAACACGGCATCGGCAAGTTGAAATCGAAATACCTGTATGTGCAATACGGCGAGCGGTATTTAAATGAAATGGCGGAACTGAAACGAGCCTTCGACCCGAACGGAATTTTAGGACGCGGCAATATGTTCGACGCGAAATTTTTCACTTAATAGTTTTTCACCCAATAAAAGTAAAATATTCATTCTGCTCCGGCAGCGAAGCGAGCCGCCGGCATCAATCCTCAACGCTTGTCGCAGAAAACGGAAAAATTCGCTAGAATACAAACTTTACAAAAAACAAGAAGGAAAATTATCCGAAAAATGATAAAAGCAATTTTGATGGATTTTAACGGAGTCATCATCAACGACGAACCGCTGCAAATGCAGGCGTATCAGGAAATTCTGAAAGACGATGCGATTGAATTGACCGAAGCGGATTATTATTCGTGTCTCGGAATGGATGACCGAACGTTTATCGAAACCGCTTACCTGCGCGCCGGAAAATCAATCACAGCCGAAAGAAATAAAGAAATCAACGACGCGAAAACAGCCAGATGGCGCGAGATTATTGACGAGGAAATTCCCATTTTCGCGGGCGTGGAAAATTTCGTCAAAAAAATGGAAAAAGAATTCGCGCTCGGCATCGTCAGTATGGCGCGGCGCGAGGAAATCGAATATGTCCTGGAAAAAACCGGCTTGATGGGAAGTTTCTCGGCGATTATCAGCGCGGAAGATGTCGAGAATTGCAAGCCGAATCCCGAATGTTACCGCAAAGGATTTAATGTGATTGACGCCTTTCGCACGCGCAGCGGCAGCAATCCGATTGTTCACGGCGATTGTCTCGTGATTGAAGATTCGCCGCAGGGAATTCGAGCGGGCGTAAAAGCCGGACTGAAAACGCTCGGCGTCACCAACACGGTTTCCGCCAAAGAATTATACGAAGCGGGCGCCGATTCGGTCACAAAAAATCTGGACGATTGGATGCCCGACTCGGTGCGGCGAGTATTCGTGTGAAAAAGTGGAAAAGTGAAAAAGACGGCTTGAACATCGTCAATTTACTTTTTCACCTTTTCACCTTTTCATGCTTTCGCTTTAATATATGGCAGAACATCAAATTGCAGTCGAAGAAGCCAAAGAAAATCTTCTGGCGTGCGCGGCTCGTCTGGCGGAAAGCATCAAAAATTCCGACGGGCGCAGCGAGGCAATGAAGGAAATCATTCCGCGTTATCTCGAAAAAGATGCGGTTGATTTATCAGCCGAACTCGCCAATACGATTGACGATCCGTTTACGCGCGACCGGCTTTTAATGCTCGTGGCGGAACGATGCGCGGCGATTGACGACGATGAATACGCCTTGCAGCTCGTCGAAGCCATCGAAGATTACGGCGCGCAGGCGCAAGCGCGCGAACACATCGCTTTGCAGAAATCGGCAAAGGGCGATTTCGTCAAAGCATTGGAGATTGCGAGCGCGCTCGACCACGCCGATTACGCTTACGCCGACATCGCCGTCAGGCAAATCGAAAGCGGCGACGAAGCGGGCGGTTTTCAGACGCTCGGTAAAATTGAGTTCCCGACCGCGAAAGTCGCCGCCTTGCAAAACGTCGCGCTGCACGAATTGAAAAAAGGCGACGGGGCGAAAGCCGCGCAATCGTTTGAAAATGCAGTTCAGTCAGCCATCGAGATTGAATTCTCCGAAGAGAAAGTTCGCGCTTTAACCGACATCGGAAATCATTACGTCGAGGCGAATCAAAACAGTTCGGCAATCGAAACTTTCGACCGAGCGAAAGCCGCCGCCGAGACGATTGACGGCGTTCACCGCGATTCTTTGCTGGGGGGCGTCGCGCTCGGATTTCTGCGGGCGGGAAGTTTGGAACTCGCCGACCGGACGCTCGATTCGGTCGCGGACAAAACGCAGATGGCTTCGGCACTCGTCGGATTTTCCAAAAGATTCTGGGAGCAGAACGAGCCGGACGAAGCCGTCGAAACTTTGGAGGAAGCGTATCAGATTTTGAAATCGCAGCGCGAACGGGAAATCCGGGACAGCCGGGCGCGTTACAATTTGTGGGCGACCATCGCCGTCGAATTCGCCCGCATCGGAAAAGCCGAACGCGCCGTCGAAATCGCGCAGGAAATCTTGGACGAAACGGCGCAGACATCGGCGCTCAAACAAATCGCGCAAATCTGCACGCTGCAAAACCGCGACGAACTCGCTCGCCAAGCCGTCGCCGCAATCAGGGATGACGCGCAAAAAATGTTTGCTCTCATCGGCACGAGCGACGCGAAAAACAAATTAGATAAACCCGACGAAGCATTAAGCATTTTGCGCGAAGCCGAAACGCTCTGCGAAACCGTCCCGCAGCTCGCCTCGCGCTCAGCCGCATTCAACGAACTCGCCAAAAGATTTCACGCTTTCGGCGACGCGGAAAAGGCGCGCGCATTGTTGCACGAAAATTTGGAAAACATCTCCGGCATCCGCGATGAAAGCGTTCGCGTCGCCGCGCTCGCGCAACTGGCGGATTTACACGGCGAATTGAAATTCGATTTGAGCGCGGCGGAAAAAGAAATTCTGGAAGCGATGGTGCGAAAAGCCGAATGGTAACTTGGCATTAAACGAAATCGAAACTGAATTTTGTTTTGCCGACGTAAAACCGGTGCGCTCAAAAAACATCGTTCGTCATTAAATCCGCATACTCGTCGCGCTTTCTAATCAACTCAACCCCGCCGCCCTCGCGTATCAAAACAATCGCCGGAAGCCCGCGCCCGTTGTATTGAAACATCTGCGCGACCGAATACGCGCCGCAGTTGAGCAGCGCCAGAACGTCGCCGGGCTGAACATTCTCCGGCAGCCGTCGGTAATCGGGCAGGCGGTTTTCGCCTTCGATGTCAAAGTAAACGTCGCCGCCATCGCAAAGTGGTCCGGCGAGTTTATATTTCGCCGTCGGAATTTCTCCGGCGCGCGCGACGGAAATCAGATGGTAATACCATTTGTAAGTTTCCATCGAAAGCAAAATGTTGAAACCGGCGTCGGTCAAAAGCCAGATGTCATTTGCGATTTCCGATTTGCGATTTCCGATTTCCGAAAGCGGTCGTTGTTTCTTATTTTTAACGCTCGTCAAACAAACGCCCGCGTCCGCAATCACGCTTCTGCCGGGTTCAACGAGCAGTTCGATGTTTTCAAGAAGATGTTCCGCCTCAGCCAATTTTGCCGTTTTTTTGACGACGCTCCACGCCTCGCGCAAAACTTCCTCGGGTTCTAATTCGGCAGCGAAAAAATCGCGTTGCTCAGACGAAAAATCATCGGCGTTCGATTCGTCGCGCAGATAATTAACCGGAAAACCGCCGCCTAAATTCAAATGCGAAAGGCGGTGTCCGGTTTCTCTGAAAATAATCAAAAGATTTTCAAATAAAGTTTTAAACGCTTCGGCGTAAGGCGCGGCGTTCGGGTTTTGCGAGCCGATGTGCAGATGTATGCCGCACAAATGTAAAAATTCGTCGTCCGGTTTCCAGCGCCGGAAAGCCGCGAGCGCCTCATCGGGCATCATTCCGAATTTAGAAGTTAAAAGCGCGGTTTGAAGTCCGTGCAGCGTGTCGGTTTCGATTTCGGGAACCAGGCGCAGTGAAACATTGGCTGGTTTATTTATTCGTTGCGCGACTCGTTCGATCAATTCGATTTCATAAATCGAGTCGGCTTGAATCGCATAAATTCCCGCGATAATCGCTTCTTCGATTTCACGTTCGGTTTTGCTCGTCCCGTTGAAAATAATTTGTTCGGGACGAAAGCCGATTCGCAGCGCCTTGAAAAGCTCGCCGCCCGAATTGACTTCCAAATCGCCGCCCGCTTCTCGAACGGCGCGGAGAATCGCCATATTTGAATTCGCCTTTGCCGCGTAACAAATCTTCAAACGGCAGTCAATCGCGTTTTCGGCGCGTTTTAATCTTTCGATGTTGTGACGAATTCGCGGTTCGGAAAAAACGAAAAGCGGCGTGTCGAACCGATTCGCCAAATCCGCTGCTGCCGCGCCGCTGATATACAATTGATTATTTTTAACTTCGAGAAAATTTTCGATTGTCCACGCCGGATTCATAAAATTATTAAACCGCAAAAAACCCCCACGAAGCAAAGGCAGAGGAAAATCAAAAGATTTCAATTTGATTTTCTCTGATTGATTGAATAAAAATTAAAAGAATAGTTATGGCAAAAGAAAAAAAGAAATTAAGCAAAAACGCGAAGTTAGCCGCCAAAGTGTTGAGAGATTCAAAACTGCTGGCAGATTCAAAAACGTCGAATGACCAAAAGGTATCGAATAACGTCAAGACGACGAATTCTCCCGTCAAACCAAACGCGCCGAATAAAATGAGACCGGAGAAGAAACGCGGTTAAAAACAATCATTCAAATTGCCCTTAAAAAACAGAGACGACATTCAAAATAATTTTGAACGCCGTCTTCGGTTTTTAAGCCGCTAGGCGAATTGCCGGCGATTCAGCCGCGACATCGAAATCTTCCATAAACAGATATTTCTTCCATTCGGGTTTCGACTCGGCGTAATGACACAACAGAACGTGGTCAAGCCCGATGCTCAAAAGTTTCTGCGAACACAGAAGCGGCATTCTGGCTTGATCGGGCGTGCGATTGCCTTTGCGCTGGTTGCAGGCGACGCACGCCGTGACGAGATTTTGCGGCGTTGATTCGCCGCCCTGCGCTCTCGGCGTAATATGGTCGAGCGTCAAATCCTGCGCGTGCCGGTGGTCGCCGCAATACTGGCAGCGATATTTGTCGCGGATATAAATACGCGCGCGCTTCATCGCCGTTTCCTGTCGGCGACGGCGCACATTGATATAAGTTCGCAGCCGAATAACCGACGGCACGTTGATAGTTTGCGACGGCGAACGCAAGACGTTCTCGCCGTCGTATTCTTCGACCGAAACCTTGCCGCGAAACCACAGGCAAACCGCCCGCGCCACGCCGACCGTCCCCAATGGTTCGTAAGAAAAATTTAAGAGCAGAACTCTACCCGTTATCAATGGAATCACCTCCTAGAGATTGTTAATTGTTTAGATGCGAATCAAATACAAATCGGATGTAACCGCAATATATGGTGCGTACTGTTAATAACTGGCACTATATTAAACGATTTCGATGCGTTTTGTATATGAAATTTTTATTAAGTATGAAAATTGGTCAGGATTTGTGTCGAATACGCCTTTTCATCAATTCGATTAAAAGCCTCGAATGAGTTATTCGGAGCGGATTATTTTGCATCGAATCTGCTCCGTCCGGCAGACAGCGCGGCTAACGAGACCAGCCAAGAACCGGATTGGTCAAGTGTTTCCGCCTGCGAGAAATTCATTGAATTTTGGTGTATGAGTGGAAAGATTGCTCTCGCCACTCATTTTTGTTTGTGTTAATCCAGAAAAACGACGTGCCGCATTCCTGGAGCCTCGTTTTCAGTGTTCATAAAAACCTGATGCCAACCATCGAGATGAATCGTTTTGTGGTCGGGATGACGCACCTTTCCGCGTGCGTAAACCGATGCGTTGATTTGCATCGCCCGCCAATTCCAACGATTAGCCTTCGGATTTTGCTTCACAATATCGTTGTAACGTTTCATCGAAATGCCGCTTGGATAACGCGTGCAAACCATCACCGATTCGCCGCGACTGCGGAAAACTTCCGCGCAGAAATGCGCTTTGCCTCTGCCGCGTGAAATCGGTTCGTTTTTGTGAATTTGATTCAAGAAATCAATCTTGAAATCGAGTTCTGGAAAAGGAACAAAAAACCATTCGCCTTGCCGAACGAACGCTTCGTTGCGACGCGCCAAGCGGTTTTTGTGCCGATTGGTTTTTCTGGATGCTTGCTGACGAACGAATGCGGGTTGCAATGCTTCCATCGCATTTTCGACCTTAGTGATGCTTTTGCCAGGAACGGCGCAAACAAACCAATGACGTTCGTCGTGTCCGCAAAGAAATTTTTCTTTGCCTGTTGAGCGTCTCGCCATCAAAAGCAGATGACGCAGATTCTTATTCAAGTCCACGACTTCATAAGAAACCCCGTCCTCCGTAGCAATTTTAATGTCAAAGAATTCGCCCGATTTATCCGTCCCGATGTCAATGCCGGGACGCTGCCGCCAAGTCGGAGCAGCGATTTCAAAAACCTTCGCTCTCGCTCCCATTTGGCTGAAATGTTTTTCAAGTAATTGGTTGCCCATACAAAATTTCCTCTTTTTGTGTTGTTAAAGTCCAAAAATTTGCACGGGCGCATAAATTAAATTTTTACGCCCGCACCTAATAAAAATCGCGGTTTTGTAAATTTATATGTTTCATATTTCCTCCAAAACGATTTTGGAAAGCGGATTTGGTTTTGTATTTG
>CADCUR010000310.1 GCA_902805935.1 uncultured Pyrinomonadaceae bacterium | reverse complement strand
TCACTTCTAATCAAAACCTAGCGATTAGTAAAATTAACAGATTTTCAAATTAGCTTTAGGCAAGTAAGTTTTATTTCGTCACGGAAAACATAAAGATTTTTTTTTGCCGCGAACAAACACGCGAAATCATGAATTTTTTTGTTTTATTTCGTGTCTCTTCGCGTTTGTCTATAGTTAATCTTTCTCCGCGCCCGTGTGGTAAAATTTCTTTTCAAAAAAATTATGCTGCAAGAAAACCCCAAACGAGTATTTTTAATTGATACGATGTCGCACATCTTTCGCGCTTTTTTCGCGCCGATGGGCAGTCGAACCGAACCGTTGCGTAACTCGCGCGGGCAAGTGACGCAAGCCGTTTTCGTTTTTACGAATATGCTGCGAAAGCTGCTGAACGACGAAAAGCCGGATTATATCGCCGCTATTTTCGACTCAAGCACGCCGACTTTCCGCCACGACAACTTCGCCGGCTACAAAGCGAACCGCGCCGATATGCCGGATGATTTAAAGTCGCAGATGCCTTATATTAAGCGCGTCTGCGAAGCGTTCAATATCCCGATGCTGAAAACCGACGGTTTTGAAGCCGACGACCTCATCGGAACTTTAGCGCATAAAATCGCCGCCGAAAATATGCAAGCCGTCATCGTCTCGAACGACAAAGATATGTGTCAGCTCGTGCGCGACCCGCTGATCGTTTGTATGCGCCAGAATTCGCAAAACGTGAAAAGAAAAGTCGCCGTGCCGCCCGTCGAATGGTGCGGCGAGGCGTGGGTAAAAAACAAATTCGGCGTCGAGCCGAAACAAATCATTGACCTTTTGGGTTTGATGGGCGATTCGATTGACAGCATTCCCGGCGCGCCCGGCATCGGCGAAAAAGGCGCGATGAAAATCATCCAAGAATTCGGTTCCGCCGAAGAAGCGATGCGGCGCGCCGATGAAGTGACGCACAAAACCTACCGCGAAAGTTTGCAGAATAATCAAGACATTATTCGCCAATCGGTCGAACTCGCCACGATTCACACAAGCGTTCCGGTTGAGCTTGATTTAGAAAAATTCAAATATGACGCGCCGAACCGTCAGCTTGCCTACGCGCTTTTCCGCGAACTCGAATTCACGTCTTTGACCAGGGAATTCGCCGATTCTGCGCCGCTTTTCGACGGACTCGAATCAGCGGTTTTGGGGATTCCCGAACGTCGTTATCAAACGATCAAAACGAGTCAGGATTTGGACAAACTGGTTCGCAAGCTCTGGGAAATCGAACATTGGAGTTTCAACGTTGACGATTCAAACTCGCCGAAAAACGCCGCTTCATACCAGAAAATAGAGCCGTGCGGCGTGGCGATTGCGACGGGCGCAGGCGCGAGTTTCTACGTTGATTTGCAGAATTTTGAAGGCGGAAAAGAAATTGCGGTCGCCGCGCTCAAGGATATTTTGTCAAACGGTTTTCTGGCGAAATGCACGCACGATTGGAAACGCAACCTCGCCGTTTTGAAAACGCTCGACATTGAACCGGAATCAATCGAAGACGATACGCTCCTTGCCGCATACCTTTTAGATTCGAGCCGCGCAAGCTACGCCGTTTCGCTTCTGGCAATGCAAAATCTCAGTCAGGAAGCGGCGACGGAAATTCCCGAAGGTTGGACGGAAGAAGGTTATCGCGCGGCGGAACGCGCCGATTTTGCGTTTCAGCTTGCGCCGCTGCTGCGAAAAAAATTGCAGGAAGACGGCTTGGAAGCGATCTACACCGACATCGAATTGCCGCTCGTGCCGCTGCTTTACCGAATGGAAATGGCGGGCTTGAAAGTTGACACGACCGTCTTGAAAGGCTTGTCGGATTTTATCTCGACCGAAACTGAAACTCTGAGCGCAAAAATCTTTGAGCTTGCGGGGCGCGAGTTCAACATCGGCTCGCCAAAGCAAGTCGGCGAAGTTTTAGAGGAACTCAACATCGGCTCGTCGAAAAAAACGGCGACCGGACAAATGTCCACGAGCAAGGACGTGATGACGGAACTCGCCGAAACTTACGAGTTGCCGCGCCTGATTTTAGAATTCCGCGAACTCGACAAACTCCGCGCCACATACGCCGACGCGCTGCCGAAACTGCTCGGGGCGGACGGGCGCATTCACGGACACCTCAATCAAACCGTGACGACGACCGGCAGATTATCGTCGAGCGAGCCGAATCTGCAAAACATTCCGATTCGCACCGAGCTCGGTCAGCAAATCCGTAAAGCGTTTATTCCCGAAGCGAATTACAAACTGATTTCCGCCGATTACTCACAGCTCGAATTGCGTCTGCTCGCACAAATTACGCGCGACGAGCGAATGCTCGAAGCGTTTCAAAACGGCGAAGACATCCACGCGCAAACCGCCGAATTAGTCTTCGGCGCGAAAACTCCGGCGGAACTGAAAATCGCACGCCGCAACGCGAAAATCACGAATTTTGCCATCGCCTACGCCGTCGAAGCCTACGGACTTTCTCAAAGAGTCGGTATCTCACGCGTGGAAGCGAAAAAAGTCATCGAAGATTATTACGAAACCTACAAAGGCGTGAAAACTTTTATGGAGGAGACGCCGAAAATCGCCCGCGAGCAAGGCTACGTCACTTCGATTTACGGCAGGCGACGATACGTCCCGGCGATCAAAGACCGCAATTTCAACGTGCGTCACCGCGCCGAACGCGAAGCGATAAATCTCCCAATTCAAGGGACTGCCAGCGACATTGTAAAGATTGCAATGCTCAAAGTTGACGCGGCGTTGAGGCACGAAAATTTGAAAACGCGAATTATTATGCAAGTTCACGATGAGCTTCTGCTCGAATCGCCGGATGAAGAAGTCGAACGCGCCATGAAAATTGTAAGAAAAGAAATGGAAACGGCGGTTGAACTCGACGTGCCGCTGCTCGTCGAAATCGGGGCGGGCGAAAATTGGATGACCGCGAAATGAAACCTGGTAACTATTTTAGGATCGCTTCAAATTACTGATTTCAAATTCAAACGAAAAACAATTTGAAATTCAATGTAGTCATCAATAGAAATCATTAACTCGCGTAAAAAGTAAAAAGGCAAACTCGAAAGAATTTGCCTTTTATACGTTTGAAAATTTCCAGACTCGTTATGCCGATGCCGTGGCGGTCTTCATCGCTTGCTGCAACAAAGTCGGCATACCCATTTCGAGTTTTTGCGCCGTTTTTTCTTCCTGCTGCAAGTTTTCCGTGAGCAGGCGAACGATGTCGGTTTGTCCCATCGCGTCGGCTCCGGCAATCAAGCCGCGATACGCCGCAATTTCGTAATGCTCGACTTTCGAGCAGCTGCCGTTAATCGCCAAATCCGCCAGCGCCGGAACGTCTTTGGTTTCGCTCAACAATTTATCGCCCTCTTTAACCAGTCCCGCCGCGGCGTCGCACGAAACTCGCTGCGCTTTCTGACCTAATATTTCGTAAACCTGCGTGAGATTCACGATTTGCTGTTCGGTTTCCGCAATATGCGTTTCGAGATTCATTTGAACTTCGTTCGAATCAGCGTTCGGCAGCATTTTCTGCTGCGCCTCTAAAAAACGATGCTCGGCGTCGTATATGTCGCCCAGCCCGTGCATAAATTTTTCCTGTAATGTTTTGATAGCCATATAATCTCCTTGTATTTAATGCAGCCCGCGCCGCTCAAGCTCTCGCATTCGTCGCCTTTGAAACGACTCGCCGAAAGCGAGCATCATACGACGGGCGCGACTTTCCATCAATTTGAATAAATAAACCCTGAATAAATGGTGGGACGTTTAACTTCAGTATGCCGGTCTAAACTCCATTCCATTTCCTTCCTAACGATGCCGACGAATTTTCACAATCGAAAATCAAAACGAAAAATCAGATTCGCTTCTGCGCGCTGTTTTTTATCGAAACAGCAACGCTTTTCGGCTTCGTATAACACAATGCTACCGTCGCAGAACTAAACCTACTGTTAGCTGCCTTACATAGTGATTATCAAACGGCTCAAGATCGGATGTCGCCGGCGGCAGTTTCCGCCCTGCATAAATTCAGCACTAAAAAATCAGTAGCGGGCGATGGAAATTTCCGTCGCCCGCTACTGATTTTTGATGCGTTAATTGTTTGCCCTAAAAACTATTTGCCCGCCAATTTCTTGTCGCTGTCGCCGACGATGTAACTGGTTTTGGCGCGGACAACGGCGTTCGGGCGTTTTACACGCACTCGAATTTGCTTACGCTCGCCTTTTTGCCCGACCGTTTCCGGGTAATAACCGAGAGAGTATTGGCGGCGCAGTTCTTCGGCGATGCCGGAAAATGCCGCGCTCAAATCGTTGTTTGCTTCAAATTTTCTGCCGCCGCTGTTGCGCGCCAATTCTTCCAGATACCGTTTTCCCGTTTCGTATTCGGAACGGCTGCCGCCGCCGCTCGGCGAAGGACCGCCGCCGATTTGCACGCTGCCGCCGCCGAGAATGCCGCCGAGAATGTCCTCCAGAATGTTGCCGCTGCCGCTGCTGCGCCGCCGCTGTCGCGGATAATTCGTTCCGCCACCGCCGTAGCCGCCGTTCATTTCGTTGAAAGTATCGTAACGAATCGGATAGAAAAGCGCGTCAACTTCCTCGGTGGCGCGAACGGTGGATTGGTAATTCGCCCGCCGCGAAGTCGTGTCAACGCCGTCAGTGAAAAGCACGACCGCTTTGCGACCTTCGATTTTTCGCAGTTCGCGGTTGATTACGTAATCAACCGCTTCGTAAAGCGATGTGCCGTCGCCGAATTCGGCTTGCCGAATAGCGTTTCGCAGCGTCATACGATTGCTCGTCGCCGGACTTAAAACTTTCACCCGTTCGTCGAAGGCGATGACCATCACCTTGTCTTCGTTTCGCAGTTGGTCAACAAAGGCGATTGCCGCCTCGTGAATTTCGTTAATCTGAAAAGCCGTCGAAGGGCTGACATCAATGAGCAGAATCACGGTGAAAGGCTGTTGGACGGTCGCAAAATTTTCGATTTTCTGCTCGACTCCGTTCTCGAAAATCTGAAAATCTCCTTTTTGCAGCCCGCTAATAAATCTGCCGTCGCGGTCAAGTACCGAAACGGGAAAAGACACGAGATTAGTTTCGACACGAATGATTTCATCGTCCTCCTCGACCACGGCGTCCGGCGCTGTCGCGGTCGCCGGATTTGTTTGCGTCGCAGTTTTGGTGTCGCCCTTTAGTACCGGCGGGCGCGTTGCCGTCGGCTGACTGACCGGAGAATCTACCTGCGGAGTCGGCGTGGCGACGACTCGCGGGCGTGTCGTCTTGCCCGATTGCGCTGAAACGGCAAGACTCAGAAAGCAAAGACACATTAAAATAAAGGCGAATCTTTTCATAACTTTTGTATTCTCCAAATAATTCCGTCCGGTTTCCGGGAAGATACTTTTTTGATTACCGATTCGCCTTTTAAGATGTCCGCCGACAAGTTATATGAATCGCCGAAACATTTTCTATCTTTCGTCTAATGTTTGCGCGGCGAGTGCGTGAAATCGGCGGCGCGCGTCGTTGATATTGGCAAACGGCAACGGGCGGGCGTGTGTGCGGTTGGTCAGCAAAATGTAAATTCTTTCTGCGTCCGGGTCAATCCAAAGACTCGTTCCCGTAAAACCGAGATGCCCGAAACTGTTTTTCGACAAAGAATCGCCAGCCGTCGAGTTTTCCGTTTCAGCGAGTTGAAACGCGATTGAGCGCGCTTCATTGAAGCCTTTCGTAAAATTCGTGCGAAATAATTCGCACGTTTCCGGTTTGAGAAGTTTCGTTTGACTGGCTAAAAACTGTTGAGCGATTTTGAAAGTTTCTTCGGCAGTCGAAAAAAGTCCGGCGTGACCGGAAACGCCATTCATAAACGAACAATTTCCGTCGTGAACTTCGCCCCAGATTTGATAATCTCGCCAACCATATTTTTCTACGTTAAAGCCTAAATCAACACACATTTGCTTTTCGTATTCGTTGCCTTTTTCGCTAGCGGCGATTCGCTTTCGCAATTCCTTCGGCGGATTGTAAAAAGTATTTTGAAGATTTAACGGCTCGAAAATTTCTTTCTTTGCAATTTCATCAATTCTTCCGCCATAAAGTTTCTCATGCAGAAACGTCAGAATCAGAAAGTTCAAGTCGCTATAAGTAACGCAAGACTGCTCAAAATTCGGCAGAATTTTAGAAATTTCTTTGATAATCTCTTTTCGATTTTCGACAAACAAATAAAAAGGCTTCCAGGCGGAAAAACCTGATGTGTGTAGAAGTAATTCGGAAATAAGCGTGTCTGAATTGTCAAATGTCGAAAACTGCGATTGATTACCGAATTTCGGCAAATAAAATTCAACAATTTGCTTTAAGTCTAATTCACCCTTTTCGACTAATTTCGCGCACAATAGCCCGCCGGCGAGCGGTTTGGTCAAACTCGCCAAATCGTAAATCGTATTGCTTGTCGCTTCAATTCGTTCCGGTTCGACGACGGCTAAACCGAGCGCGTCTTGAAAAACGATTTCGCCTTTTTCGGCGACTAAATAAACGGCGGAGGGAAAATCTCCCGCCGCGATTCGTTCGCGCAGAAATTCGCTGACTGGTGCGGCGATTTGTTCGGGCATTTCAGCTACAGTTTAACAAAATCCAGGGCGGTTCGTCGGGCGTCTGCAGCGGTTCATCCGAAATTCTCGCCTTTCGTCGGATTTTACAAACGACTCGCGCGGGCAAATCGTTATTCTTAGGCGTAGCTGAAAAGGAGCGAAAAATTATGAATGAAAACTATGGAATGACGAGACGCGATTTTGCCAAACTGCTCGGCTGCGCGGCGGTTTTAGGACTGGTTGATGTAAGCGGAGCGGCATCGCAAATCTTGGGCGACGGCGAAAAGAGTTTGTTCGCGCTGGCAAACGGGACGGCGCGAACCGAAGGCGAATGGCGGTTGACGCGCATCGAAGGCAAATTGCCGCCGGATTTGAACGGCAGTTTGTTTCGTGTTTGTCCTGGTCAAAAAGAAACTTTCGGCGTGCGGATGAAACATCTGTTTGACGGCGACGCGTTTTTGTCGCGCTACGATTTCCGCGACGGCAAAGTGTTTTTGAAAGCTAAGTTCCTGGAAACGCCGCAGCGACTCGAAGAATTGCAAACAAAACGGATGCTTTACTCGGAATTCGGGACTGCCAAACCTGCGCCGCCCGCCGATTACAAACGAAAATACGCGGGCAAAAATCAACCGTCGGTCAACGTGATTCGCTGGGACGGCAAACTTCTGGGATTGAGCGAAGGCGCGCATCCGACGGCAATTGAGCCGACCGGTTTGAGTTATCAAGGCGAGTGGGATTTTTACGGCACGCTGCCGAAAGACGTGAGTTTTACGGCGCATCCGAAATTTGATCCCGTGACAGGCGCGGGCTATACCTACGGAATCAAAAAAGGCGCGGGCTTGGCGCTGACGGTTTTTCGTATGGAAACAAGCGGAAAACTAACGAACATCGCTCAGTTGCCGCAAAAAGATTTTTTTATGGTTCACGATGTCACGATGTCGGAAAATTATTTAATCTTCGTCATTCCGCCGGTCAAATACGATTTGCCGACGCTGATGAGCGGCAAAGCGACGCCCGCCGACGCGCTGCGTTATGCGGAGCGCGAGCCGACCAGAATTTTGATTCTACGGAAAGACGGCGCGGGCGCGCCCATTGAAATCGAACTGCCCGCCGCGATGGTTTTTCATCACGGCAATGCCTTCGAGCGAAACGGCAAATTGATTTTCGATTCGCTTTTGACGCCGGACGGTTCGGTTTTGCAGACGCTTCACAGTTTGGCGAATGACAAGATTCCGAGTTCGACGCCGAACAATTTGACTCGTTTCACGATTGATTTGGCAAGCGGTAAACTAGAGAGCCGAACGCAGTTCGGTTCAAACCACGAATTTCCGCGTTTCGACGCGCGGCAGACCGGCAAAGAAACTAAATTTTTATACACTGCCGGAGCGGAAACGCACGGCTTTCTTGAATCGTCCGCGATTATGCGCCACAATTTGCAGACGGGCGCAACGAAAACAATCGCCGCCGGACGCAACAGAATTTTCGGCGAGCCGGTTTTCGTGCCGCAAACTGGAAAAATGGCGGAGGAGAACGGCTGGATACTGGCGCAGGGTTACGACGCCAGGCGGCACGAATCGTTTTTGGAAATCCGCGACGCAGGCACAACGGATTTCGCCGCCCGCGTCTGGACAGGCAATTATATTCCGCTCGGTTTTCATGGCAATTTCTACGCAGCCTAAAACTCAATCCATCGCTTCGCCGCCGCTCACGCGTTTCAGCAAATTTGCGCCGAAAATTTCCGGGCGGCTGTCGGCGACTTTTCTGTTGATTCTCGCTTCGACCCTTGTCCCGTCAATAATTATTTTATGGCTCGACGAGCGTCCGAAGCCGCTCAAAGAGTTTTTCATCACGCCGTTTATCTCGTTTATTTACTCTAGCTGCATCGGCGGTTTGCTTTCAATCGGGCTGAATCTGTCTTTACGCGGATTTTTAGATAAAAGCCCGCTCGTTAAATTTTTATACTTGACCGTTTTGATTGCGGCGACGACGGGAATCGGATTTTTTCTCGGCAGTTCCGTTTTGCTGGGCTTCAACGCTCTGCTCGGATTTGCATATTTCGGCGTTGATTGGGGAACCTGGCGCATCTCGCTTTTTATGGGTTTTCTGTTCGGCGTGATTATGTTCGTTAACGACAGCCTCAAATTAAAGCTCGAAAAAACCGAACTCGAACTTCGCACCAAGCAGTTGTCCGAGGCGCGGGCGAAAAATCTGGCGACCGAAGCGCAGCTATCTTCGCTCGAATCGCGCGTGCGCCCGCATTTTTTGTTCAACACTTTGAATTCGATTTCCGCCCTTGTTCGGGAAGAACCGGAGAAAGCCGAGCGCACAGTCGAACGGCTCGCCGCGCTGCTGCGGTTTTCGCTCGACGCGGCAAATCAGAAAACCGTCGCTTTCCGAGAAGAAATCCAGGTCGTCCGCGATTACCTGGAAATCGAAAAAACGCGATTTGGCGAACGGCTCGTATTTTCGTTTGATATTGAAGAGGCGGTTGAAGACTTCAAAGTTCCGCCGTTCGCCCTGCAAACTCTTGTCGAAAACAGCATCAAACATCACATTTCAAAAAGTCGCGCAGGCGGCGAGATTCGCGTTTCGGCGCGAATTGAAAACAATTTTTTACAGCTCGAAGTTTGGGACGACGGCGCGGGTTTTGACGAGAGCGACATTTCCGAAAATCACGGTTTGGACAATCTGCAAGCCAGACTTTCAGCTTTATACGGCGAAACGGCAAACTTGAAAATCGAACGTCGCGACCGATTTACAGTTGTCTCGCTAAACATTTCAACGACGGAGATAAATTAATGCGCGTTTTTCTGGTTGACGACGAGCCTTTGGCGCTAAAACGATTGAGCCGTCTTTTGCGCGAAATGAATCGCGTCCAAATCATCGGACAGGAAACCGACGCGCAAATCGCACAGGACAAATTAAATTGTCTCGATAAACAGTCGCTCGATGCCGTTTTTCTTGACGTGCAAATGCCCGAGCTGAACGGCTTTGAATTGCTTGCAAAACTCGATTGGCAACCGCTCGTCGTTTTCGCCACGGCTTATGACCAATACGCTTTGCAGGCGTTTGAAGTCAATTCGATTGATTATTTGCTCAAACCGATTGAGCCGGAAAAACTCGAACGTGCTTTGAGAAAATTAGAAAGATTTCTGACGACCGATCAACCCGCACCCGATTTGCAGGCGACGATTCGGCAAATAGCGGATTCCTGGACGAACCAAAAAAAAGATTTTCCGGCGCGCATTGCGTCAAAGCTCGGCGAAAAAATCAGATTCGTCGAACTGGCGCAAATCACGCATTTTTACGCCGAAGACAAATTAACTTTCGCGGCTGCGGCGGCTGGCGGAAATTTTATCGTTGACCGCACCATCGCCGAACTCGAACGCGAATTAAATCCCGCCAAGTTTGTGCGGATTCACCGCGCCACGCTTTTAAATTTAGATTACGTCGAAGAAATAAATTCGTGGTTCGGCGGGCGTTTGGCGGTGAAAATCAGGGACAACAAGCGAACTCAATTGACCGTCGCCCGCGACCGTGTGCGCGATTTGAAAGAAAAACTCGGCTTTTAACAAACATCGCAGAAAATAAGTTGAAAGAGAAAAACTATTCACTTTTCACTGTTCGCTCTTCACTGCTTTTCATTGGGCAACAGTAAAAATCTAACAACGAAGAGCGAAGAATAAAGACTTCGGTAAACTTTCCTTCATCTCTGATATTTTTAACTTACCGGAAAAACTCGCGCCGCGTGATGTTCGATTTTCGCCGACACGCCGAGTGCCAAATCAAGCGCGCGCCGCCCGTCTGCGCCGGTAATCGGCGGCGTTTCGTCGTTGGCAATCGAATCCAAAAACGCTTTGATTTCCGCCCGCAGCGGCTCGACATCCTCGATTTCCAAGCGGTTGATATTGATTCCCAAAAGCGGATGAATCGCGTTCGGCGCGAGCGATGTGACGGAAGCGAATTTCGTCGCGTAATCAAGCACGACGTAAGAATTCGTTTGATAAAAACGGGTTTTGCGAATCTTCTCGGTGCCGATGCGCGAAGCCGTAATATTGGCGACCGCGCCGTTTTCAAATTCGATGCGCGCGTTTGCCGCATCAACTTTATCCGAAATAACCGGAATGCCAACGGCGTGAATCGCCGAGACTTTTATGTTGTCGCCGACCAGCCATTGAACCGCGTCAAGGTCGTGAATCATCACGTCCAAAACGACATCAACATCCAGCGACCGATTCGGAAATGGCGATACGCGGTGAATCTCGAAATAAAGCGGTTTTGTCACGTGCGGACGAAGCGCGACCATCGCCGGATTAAATCTTTCCAGATGTCCGACCATCAATTTCGCGCCAGACTTTTCGGCGGCTTCGATTATCGAATCAGTTTCTTCTAAAGTTTTAGCAATCGGCTTTTCGACCAGAACGTGAATGCCTCGTTCCAGAAATACGCAGGCGATTTCCGCGTGCGTTTCGGTCGGCGTAACGATTGAAACCGCGTCAACTTTATCCAGCAATTCACGCCAATCGGTGAAATAATCGCAACCGATTTTTTCCGCTATTTGTTTGGCATTTTCTTCATTTGAATCGCACACGCCGACGAATTCGGTTTCGCCGGTTTGCGCGATTTCGGCGTAATTTCTCGCGTGATGTTGTCCTAAACTGCCGACGCCAACGACGGCGGTCTTTAGTTTTTGGTTTTTGGTTTTTGGTTCTTCGTTAATTTCCATAATTTGAATAGGAAACATTTTTCGGCAATACTTTCATTTTCATTGAAGATGCCGGAATATACAAAAACCAAAGATCAAAAATCAAAGACCAAGAACCAAATCACCTGGTTTTTATTCGCGCTCGTCATCGTCGCCGTTTACTTTTTCGCCCTCGACTTGCCGCTGCTCGGACCCGACGAGCCGCGTTACGCGCAGGTGGCGCGCGAGATGTTCGAGAGAAACGATTGGGTCACGCCGACGCTCGGCGGCGCGCATTGGTTTGAAAAACCCGCGCTGCTTTACTGGCTGCAAATCGCCGCGTATAAACTTTTCGGCGTGTCGGAATTCGCGGCGCGCTTCGGTTCGGCTTTATTCGGTTTGGGAACGATTTTCAGTTTATGGATTTTGGGGAAAAGTTTAACCGCAGAGAACACAGAGAAACACAGAGAAATTGAAGATGAAAAAATTCTCTCGCCATTTTCGGTGAACTCTGTGGCAAAAAAAGGTTTCGGCAACTGGCTGTCGTTAATTGCCGCTTCGTCAATCGGTTTAATCGCCTTTTCGCGCGGCGCGAGCTTCGATATTATTTTGACCTTTCCGCTGACTGCTTCGCTCGTCGCATTTTTTATTTCCGACCAATCCAAAAATAAATCGTCCTTTACTTTTTACTTTTCACTTTTCACTTTTTACTTTTTCATCGGCGCGGCGATGCTTGCCAAAGGTTTAATCGGCATCGTTTTTCCGGCGGCAATCGTCGCTTTTTATTTTCTGCTTTCCCGAAAACTGCCGAGCAAAAATTTTATTTTCAGTTTATTTTGGGGAATTTGTCTTGCTTTATTAATTGCTTCGGTTTGGTATCTGCCGATGTATCTGACACACGGCTGGCGGTTCGTTGACGAATTTTTTATTCAACATCATTTTCAGCGCTACACTTCAAACAAATACCAGCATCCGCAACCTTTCTATTTTTTCTTCTGGGTTTTGCCGCTGATGACGCTGCCGTGGCTGCCGTTTTTTGCGGCGGCGATTTGGGATTTTTTTAAGTTCAAAGTTCAAAGTCCAAAGTCCAAAGTCCAAAGTTCAGACGATTCCCCGCGTCCGCGCGTCTCCGCGTCTTCGCTTCGTATTTTCGCTTTCGCGTGGCTGCTCGTGCCGCTTGTTTTCTTCAGTTTTTCCGGCTCGAAACTTCCCGGCTATATTTTGCCCGCGCTGCCCGCCGCGCTCATTTTGACAGCAGAATACGTTTTACGTTATACGGCGAAATCTCAAAAAAGAAAGTTCGCCGTTCAATTAGCCGCATTTACGACATTCGCCGTAATCATCGTTGCTTTGCGCTTTTTCGTTCCGGCATTCGCCGCCGCCGACACGACTAAGTATTTGATTGAAACGGCAAATGCTCAAGGCTACGCGGACGCGAAGATTTTGAATCTGCATACGATTTCTCACAATGCGGAATTCTACGGCGCGGGCAGATTGATTAGAGACGCGGACGGGAAATTGAAAAAGCATTTCGGCGTCTCGGAAGTCGCCGAAGAAATCACGCGGCAGGGCGGCAAAACCGTTTTGGTTTTAGTCACGCTCGAATACCTGCACGAATTGCCGGAAAGCGATTTGGTCGAATCGAAAATCCTGGGCGAAAGCGGCGAACTGGCAATCGTCGCCGTCGGAACGCCGTCATCCTGACGGCATCGAGCGCGCGCTTGTCTGCAACGCTCTGCCTCGCAAACGACGGTTGCCGTCAAGACGACGCCGCGCCGCCTTCCGCGGCGCGTTTTAATCTATCCATCAAAGCCAGTCCGATTCCCTTTTCTTCAACCGTTTCGCAGTAAATCTCTCGGATATGCCGATGGTCGCACTCACGAAAAAACTTAAAAAACTGGTGCGCGTAATCCTCGACCGAACGGCAAATTTTTATCAAATCAAATTTTTCACACGGCTCGTTCAAACCGATATAAGCGCTTCGGTTTGAAACCCGAAATCTTAAATCCGAAACCAAAACCACGCGCGCGCGCGGCGAGTAATGACGATGCTTTAAGCCGGGACTTTTCGGTTGTTCGTTTTTTGAAGCTCGGTAAATTCGCGTGTCGGGAACGATTTTTTGTAAATCCTCCAGCGTAATCGAGCCTGCTCGTAAGATCAGCGGCGCGTTCGCTGTGCAGTCAACGACGGTTGATTCCAAACCGATTTCCGTCGTTTCGCCGCCTTGCAAAATACATTCGATTCGCCCGGTTAAATCTTCGTAAACTGCCTGCCACGTCGTCGGACTCGGACGACCCGACAGATTTGCCGACGGCGCGACGAGCGGCGTTTCACAATGGCGTAAAAACTCCAAAGCCAAAGCGGTTTTCGGCATTCGCACGCCGATAGTTTCAAGATGCGCCGTCGCCGCAAACGGAACTCGTTCGGCTTTCGGCAAAACCAAAGTCAGCGGCGCGGGAAAAAACGCTTCGATAAACTTTTGCGCGCTCGGCGTGATTTCCGAAACCAGCGCTTCGATTTGCCCAAAATTTCCGACGTGTGCGATCAGCGGATTATCGTTCGGTCTTTTCTTCGCTTCAAAAATTTTTCCTATCGCTTTTTCATCAAAAACGTTCGCGCCCAAACCGTAAACCGTCTCGGTCGGAAACGCGACCGCGCCGCCGCGCTTGATAAATTCAGCAGCTTCAATTGGCGATTTGGTCAAAACAGTTTTCATAAAAGGTTGAGAATGGAGTTTATCACTTCATCTCTCATCCCTCATCTTTAACTGCTTTCTTAGCCTTCCGCTTCGCGGGCAATTGCCGCTTCGCCGCCGACTTTTGCTGCGAGTCTTGCCAAAATCAAAACGACGATTACGGCAATCGCCGTCGCCAAAATCGCGTAAAGATATTTTGACGTTAAACTTTCGTCATCAGCCATTAACAGTTTGATCGTTTCCTTTATCGCGTCGTTCCAAGCAAGCGCCGCAACCAATCCGAGCGCGGCTGAGGCAAGCGCAATCATTGACTGAAAAATCATTCTCGTAGTTTCTTTTGAAGCCATAATTTTCTCCCTAAAACTTGATTATTAAAAACTGACACATTTCATTTAGATTAAGTTACAAGCAAAGTCAAATTTGTTTGGACTTTACCGCATCTAATTCGTAAAATTTCATCAAATGACTTTAGAGGAAAAACTCAAAAATCTGCCGACCGCGCCCGGCGTTTACATCCACAAAAACGCCGACGGCAAAATCATCTACGTCGGCAAGGCGAAGAATTTGAAAAACCGCGTCCGCTCGTATTTCCAATCGAACCGCGGACACGATGCGAAAACCCGCGAGTTGGTGAAACGCATCCACGATTTGGAGTTTATCGTCGTTGACAATGAAGTCGAAGCTCTCGTTTTAGAATCGAATCTCATCAAAAAACACAAGCCGCGCTTCAATGTTTTATTAAAAGATGATAAACAATACCCGCATTTGAAAATGACGCACGAACCGTTTCCGAAAGTCGTCATCACGAGAAAGATCCTGCGCGACGGCGCGAGTTATTACGGACCGTTTTTGCCCGCGAGTCTTGCGCGTCGGACTTTGGATTTAATCAACCGCGCTTTTCAGCTTCGCACGTGCGACATCGAAATTGACGGCAAGCTGCCGCGTCCGTGTCTCGAATATCATTTAAAGAGATGTCTCGCCCCGTGCGTCAAAGAGCTTTGCAAACCCGACGAATACGCGCAGGCGACCAGCGATGTAAAACTTCTTCTCGAAGGCAAAAACAAGGAACTCGCCAACACTTTGCAAGAGCGAATGTGGCATTTTGCCGAAACGCAAAACTACGAACTCGCCGCGAAATACCGCGATTTGCACAAAACGGTTTTAGCTATCGCCGAACAGCAAAAAATGGCGATGACCGCCGACCGCGATGTTGATATGTTCGGCTTTTACCGCGAAAAAAAATTATTGGCTTTGCAGCTTTTCACGATGCGCGAAGGCAAAGTCGTCGGGCGGCGCGAATTTTTCTGGGAAGATTTGGATGCGGAAAACTTCGACGTTTCCGAATTTCTCGGCGAAGTCTTGTCGCAGTATTATTCGACCGATTATGTGCCTTTGGAAATTCACGTTCCGGCGGATTTCGCCGACCGCGAAACTTTGGAACAGGTTTTGTCGGAAAGACGCGGGCGTAAAGTAAAAATTCTCGACCCGAAGCGCGGACAAAAGCGCGATATGATCGAACTCGTCGAAAACAACGCGAAAATCGCTTTTGAACAACGATTCAGAATTTTGCAACCCGATTCGCAAAAGGTTCTCGAAGATTTGCAGGAAATTTTAGAATTGCCGTATTTCCCCGAACGCATCGAATCGTTCGACATCTCGAATATTCAAGGCGCGGAAAATGTCGCCGGCATCGTCGTTTTCGAGAACGGCAAACCGGCGCGGGCGGAGTATCGCCGTCTGATTATCAAAACCGTCGAAGGCGCGAACGATTTCGCCTCGATGAACGAAGCGGTTTTCCGCCGCTACAAAAGACTTTTAAATGAAGAAAAACCCTTGCCGCAGTTGATTTTCATAGACGGCGGCAAAGGGCAAATTTCCGCTGCCGCCGCCGCGATGCAGACCTTGGATTTGGAAGCGATTCCGATTGTCGGACTTGTAAAACCGCCGAAACGCCACAATGAGATTTCGCATCTTTTGCGCTTCGGCTATGAAGATTCGCCGATTTATTTCGACGCGAGTTCGCCGATGTTCCGCTTCGTCCAGCAAATCCGCGACGAGACGCATAAAACCGCTATCCAATATCACCGCAAACGCCGCGAGATGCGCGATTTCACGTCGGAGCTGACGGCGATTCCGAAAGTCGGCGAGAAAAGAAAATTAAAACTGTTGCGAAACTTCGGCTCGATTGAACGAATCGCCAAAGCGACGGTTGAAGAATTATCGCCGTTTGTCGGCGCGAAAACCGCGCGGGAAATTTTCGAGCATTTTGAAAAGCAGAGAAAATTGTCAATTAGCAACGATTAATTTAAAGC
>CADCUR010000309.1 GCA_902805935.1 uncultured Pyrinomonadaceae bacterium | reverse complement strand
GAATGATTTGGTGGACTAGACCACTTATATGAAAGATTAAACTAGAAAACGGTTTGCGCTGTCAACCGAAAAATAAAAAAAATAGTTAACATACAGCTTTTTATTAATCATATAACTACGCGAAAAGACGTAAAACCCTTTGTATCACAATTGTTTAGAGTTTTATAAAGACAGAGATCAAATATGAAAAAAGCGCCATTTGAATCAACCTGAATGCGTTCTCTTGAAATAATTTATATTTGATGTTATTTCTGGAGTGGTCTAGTCCACATTGTTTACAACCCGGAAAACCTATGAATTTGACTCTCGACCGCATCAGCAGCGTTCCGCTCTACGCCCAAATTCACGGTGAAATTCGCCGCCAGATTGAAGCCGATCAGTTAAAGGCGGGCGCGGCTGTGCCGTCCGAACGCGAGTTGGCGGAAATCTGCAAAGTCAGCCGGATGACCGCCCGCCAAGCCTTGAACGCATTGAAAAACGAAGGTTTCGTTTATCAGGAACGCGGCATCGGGACATTTGTCGCCAAACGTAAACTAGACGTTCATACCAGAAATTTGATCGGCTTTACCGAAGAGATGCGCGGACGCGGACTAACGCCCAGCACGAAAATTCTGCTGGCGCGGCGTGAGAATGCGGCGCAGGAAGTAGCCCAAGAACTCGGCATCGAAACGGCGGATGAAGTTTTTCATTTCCAGCGGCTGCGTCTCGCCGACGATTCGCCGCTCGCTTTTGAAGACGCTTTTTTGCCGGTCAAACACTTTCCCGATTTGGACGCGAAAAATCTCGAAAACGAATCGCTTTATAAAATTTTGGAAACCGAATACGGCGTGGCGATGCGCCGCGCCGAGGAAATTCTGGAAGCGACCTGCGCGAGCAAGGAAATCGCCCGCGCCCTCGCCATCAAACCGAAATCCGCGCTGCTGATCGTTCACCGCGTCGTGTTTTCCGAATCGAATCTGGCGGTCGAATCGGTTCGCACATTCTACCGCGCCGACCGCTATCGCGCGACGTTCGTTTTGACCAAAAACGCCGTATGAATTTGAAAGTTCAAAACTCAAAATTCAAAATGCAAAACCTGCTTCGGGCGGTTTTGTTTATTCTGCTCATCGTTAATTGCGCCCCGGCGCAAAACGATTTGCAGCGAATCGAAGACGGCGGTTTTGTGAGGAACTGGCTGATTTCAAACGAGTTTCCGGCGGAAATTGATGCGGGCGCGTGGGAAAATTTCAATCGCTTCAACATTGAAACACTGCCGCAGAAAGATTGGCTCGCGCCGTTCGGCGGCGTTCCTAAAATAAAACCGAGCGTCGGAACTTTTCAAGCGACGATACAGAATCAACCGCCGCAAAATCCAAAATCCAAAATCCAAAACCCAAAATCGAACGAGCCTTTGCCGGAGGTCGGCGCGGCTTCAAACATCAAGATTTTGCCGGACGCGACGGAAATCAATTGGCGCGAATTCAAAGCGGAAAATTCGCGTATTGATTTTTACAATTTATTCGGCGGCAAAACAATCGGCACAGCTTACGCGGCGAGTTACGTTAACTCACGAAACGACGAAACTCGATTCGTCGAAACCGACGGGTTTACGGGCGCGATTTGGCTGAACGGCGAAAAGATTTATGACGGTTACTCGCTGAATATAAAAAAAACCGGCGCGGCGAAATTTAATAAAGGCGCGAATCTTTTAATCGTTCGCGCGAGCGGCATCTCCGGCGATTACTGGCGCAAAGACGGCGCGTGGACGGCGACAATCCGATTTTGGAAAAGCGAAGCCGACGCAATCAGATCAGCCGAATACAAATCAACCGGCGCGGCGGGAACGATTTTTTATCTCGAAGGTTTTCACGTTGATCCGGTTTATTTGCAGGATCAGCGCGGCTACTCGCGCATCACGCTTTCCAATACGAATCAGTATGTCAATAATTTGCGCGCCGACGCGCGTTACGGCGTTTTTCTCTCGGAGATTGATTATCTGAAACCGTACCTCGACACGCACCCGGAAGACCGCGAATTTTTGCGTCAAACTGTTAAAGACGGACGCGTCGGAACCGGCGGCGCGTATAACCAATTTAACGAATTAACTATCGGTGGCGAAAGCATTATTCGCAACATTCTCTATGGACAGGCGATGCACGAAGCGATGCTCGGTCGCCGCGCCAAATCGCTCGCGCTGTGGGACGTTTTCGGACACGCGCCGCAAATTTCGCAGATTGCCGCCAAATCAGGATTTAACGGCATCGCGTGGAGCAAAAAAATTACAGGCTTTGAACCGTTCTTCTACGATTACGCGCTTGATGGTTCGCGCCTGCTGCACCGCCGCGTTGATTACGCTTATTCGTTTTCCGGTTTCGGCAGCGGCAAAAATTATACGCTCGACAATTTCCGCCAGATGACGGAACGCAAATTCGCCGAAACGCAAACTTTCAATTCGGCAATTGATTTGCGAATCAACGCCGCCGATTTCACGCCGCCGTGGACGAATCTCGCCGGAAACGTCGAGAAATTAGAAACGAACAAACCGCAAATCAAAGTTACGGGACAGGCGCAGGATTTTTATTTCGACGCGCTTAAAAAAGAAATCGCCGACGGCAAATTAAAGCCGCCGGTAACTTCGCGCGACAAATTATTTTTCCACGTCGGCGTGATGGCGGCACGTTCGGATTTGAAAATCGGGCAGCGGCTTTCGGAAAATATGACTCTGACGGCGGAAAAGTTCGGTGCGATTGCCTACTTGCGCGGCGCGAAATATCCCGATTTAGCGTTAGACAAAGCGTGGCGGCAAATCTTTTTCGGCTCGCACCACGACGCGATCACCGGTACACCGTCCGATTCGGCGTTTCTAGATTTGGTTCACGGCTACCGCGAGGCGTTTGAATTGTCGAAAGATGCGCTCGACGATTCACTCGAATTTATCGCCAAACAAATCAATACGAAGCCCAAAGTCCGAAATTTGCAGTCCAAAGTCTTGCCGGTTATCGTTTTTAATCCGATGAGTTGGACGCGAAACGATGTCGTTAAAGCAAAAATTGATTTTGTCGAACCAGATTTCGGTTACGATTTAATTGACGAAAAAGGCGCGGTCGTTAAATTTCAATTAAGCGAAACCGAAGATACCGACAGCCAAAATTCTCGAAATACCAACATCAGGGAAATAAAATTTATCGCCGAAAATGTTCCGTCGCTCGGTTACAAAACTTATTACTTTAAGCCGAACAAATTCGCGCTGATGGAATTCGGCGGTTTGAGTTCAAACTCAAACCGCAAGATTATCGCAAACGAGTTTTACACGATTACCGTTGATGCAAACAAAGGCGGCGCGATTTCGAGCATTTATGACAAGCAAGCGAAACGCGAAATTATAAACACGGCGAACGGGCATTTCGCCAACGAAATCGCCGCGCTCCGAGAAGAACTAACCAAGAAGAACGTCATTTATCCGGCGTGGGAATTTTGGACTACCGGCGAGAAAAAGTTTTCGACCGAAAAGGCGGCGCGGGTAGTTTCGCATCCGTTAGCTAATAATGGCAGGGCGATTATTATCGAAGGCGAATTGCCGAATATGCAGAAATATCGTCAAACGATTGAATTGCATAAAGGCATCAAGCGTATTGATTTCAAAACCGAACTCGTTGATTACATAGGCAGAGATGAGCTTTTCGTCGTCAATTTCCCGCTCAATCTTTCGGGCGGTGCCTTAGTTACAGAAGATCGTTTCGGGAGCGTCGTTCGCAATAACAGCAAAGGTTTTTTAGATTTCAGAACGAATACCGACAAACTCGTCTCCGGCGCGCCGGTTTACGCCGTCAATAATTGGGCGGAATACGGCTCAACATTCGATTTGAATTTCGTTGACGCAGGCGGAAAATTAATCGCTTCGATTCCATTCAAGCCGACCGCCTTGGTGCGTCCGCACGGCGAAAATTATGCGAGTTTAACCGAAACGGTTGTGTCAAATCTCATCAACCGCGGCGTCTCGGCAACGCCGTTTTATGATGATAACGACCAGACGCGGCGCAAAAATCTTTCCATTGAAGATTCGACGATGCCGAAAAAACTCAACGACGACATCGCTTATCACAATTTCAGAATCGCGCTCGGCGGCGAACGGGAAAATCTATATTCGGCAACATTGCTCAAACAAGTTTCAGCGGAAACGCGGGCGAAATTTGACGCGAGATTACAGCGTGACGGTTTCGCATATCTTTTTCTCTATGACAAAGACCTTCCGAAAGATTCGTCGCCGATACCAACGCTTTTAATTGCCGGGAATTTAGAAAAAGCCATTGAGCGGTTCACCGTTCCGAATACTTTTGAAATAAATTTGCCGTTTGAAAGTTTCGCCGTCGAGACGAATCCGGCGAAAGATTTGCCGCGCGTCCCCGATTACGGCGTGGCTTTAATCAACAACGGAACGCCCGCCGTATCGTTGGAAAATCCCGACACGCTGACTTTATTTCTGACGCATACGGCGATTTTTCCGGGCGTCAATCTGCCGTTCGATTTTGTGCCGGAAAACAAAACACACGTTTTCAAATACGCGCTTTACCCGCACGCTGAAGGCTGGCGCGAAGCTGACACGGTGAAAGTCGGCGAAGATTTTAATAACCCGCTGATTGCCATTCAGACCGATGTTCACAACGGCGACTTGCCTGGCGAACATTCATTTTTGAAATTCGATTCGGATGAGCGCGACAACATCGTTTTGTCGGCATTCAAAGTCGGCGAAAATCCGCAGGCTGATTTCAAAACGAAAACGCTTGAGAATCGCAGGAAATTGATTGTCCGATTTAATGAAACGCAAGGGCGAAAATCACCGCTTTTTTTTACATTTGCACCGCGTCCGCCGTCGAAAAACGATTCTAATTTTCATGATGTTTTCTGGCGTTTCCGTAAAACAAATCTGCTCGAAGTCGAAACGCCTGACGCAGAAGTCGGACGCAGCACAAATTTGGCGCGAGCCAGTTTTCGAACGGCGATTGATGGTTTCGGAATTGAAACTTTCAGTTTGAATATTGACGGGCAAGTCGAGAAAAAAGATTCAAATAACAGAGAAAATTTAGGCGCGGTGAAAGAAATTGTTCAGCCGATTTTTTCGCGTTACTGGCTGCATAACTCCGGCGCGGCTCCGATTGGCAATGACGCAGTGAAAGTTTCACTGCGTCCGGTCGAACAGATGAACGAGCTTTCGACTTTCGCTTACGACGACAAATACAATCAAGGCGGCACGACGACCGTCGCCGTTCGGGTGCAGGTCGTTAACAATTATCAAGACCGCAGTTACAAAGGCGAAGTCGCGCTCGAAGTCCCGGAAGATTGGCGCGTCGTGCCGGACAAATTGAGTTTCGACATCGCGCCGAACGGCTCATTCGTCAAAGACGTGGTAATCGTCGGTTTTCCGGTGAAAAAAGATTTGGAATTTGAACGCGCTTCGGGTTTGGTAAAAGCGAGAATCGAACACGAAGGGCAGATTTACCAGGACGTTTTGAATTTGGGAAAACCGTTTAATCTCGAATGGAGAACTGAGAAATCAGCCGAAGGCGCGGTCACGGTCAAAATCAAAAATCCGCATCGGCAGACGATTGAAGGCGCGGTCGCTCTCATTGCGCCGCCCGAAGCGTGGGCGGGAGGAATTTATTCGAGCGAGCCGAATTTTCCGCGCGAGCTCGGATTTGCAGTCGCGCCCGATGCGGAAATAGCGCTCGTATTTGAAACGGGTAATTTGCCGTCAGGAGCGTGGACAATTGCGCGCATCGCTTACAACGGTTTCGTTGATTACAAACGCGCCGATGCGCCGACGCAAACGCAAAAGTAAAAAGGCAAAACGCAAAATAAGAACATTAAATGAAAATCAAATTAATCAAAGATATATTCCGAATTTTACTTTTTACTTTTGCCTTTTTGCTTTTGCCTTCGCTTTTGTTTGCCCAAACAAAAGCGGTTTGGGTGCGTCCATTTGTCGGCGCGAATGAAGCGACGAGAAAAGATGCGGCGCAGGGACGCGACTTTATTCGGCGCGAATTGGAGAAAATAAAACGCGCTAATCTCAACACGATTTATCTGGAAGTTTTCTGGGACGGTTACACGATTTACCCGACGCTCGTCGCCGAACAGCGCCCGTTTGCAATCGAATACGGCACGGCTGACGCGAGCGGAAAAGGCTGGAACGCGCTGCAGGTTTATCTCGACGAAGCGGCGAAACTGGATATAAAAATTCACGCCTGGATTCACGTTTTTCACCAGTGGAACACGAATTTGGGCGGGCTGAAAAATTCGCCGATTTTTTCGAAACATCCCGACTGGGCGATGCTCGATAAAAGCGGGTCGCCGCTCGTCAAAGTCGAAGCCGAAGGCGCAAACCGAGATATTTATAAAGTTTTTATGTCGCCGTCGAACAAAGAGACGAAAAAATATCTGCGCCGAGTAGTCGGCGAACTCGCCGATGACTACCCGCGTCTTGCTGGAATTCAGTGGGATTACATTCGTTACCCGCTGCAGACGGGCGAGGCGCCGTTTGATTATAATCCATTGACACTCGCCCAATTTCAAAGAGAAACAAAATTAGACGCCGCAAAACTATCGGCGAAAGACACGCCGCAGCAATGGAAAATCTGGCAGGATTGGAAAACCAGACAGGTGACGGAAACCGTCGAAGAATTAGGCGCGGTTGTTCGTCAGAAGCGCCCGAAATGGGAAATTTCGGCGGCGGTGTTTGCGAATATCGAAGAGAATCTGCGTCTGAAACAACAGGATTGGAAAGATTGGGCGAACAAAGGTTACATTGACGCGCTTCTGCCGATGCTCTACAGCACCGATTACGCCCGAGTCGAATCGTGGGCGCGAGATTTTCGCCGCGACGTTTCGCCGAAAACAAAAATTTATCCGGCGTTTTTCATCGGGCATTTTTACGACGCGAAACAGCGGAAATTGGACGACCGATATTTGCGGATAACCGAAAAATATAAATTCGACGGCGTGGGATTTTTCGCCGCGCAAAGTTTGACCGATGATTTGATTGAAAAATTGGCGAAAGAAAACTCGATTAAATAAAACAAGTAGAAATTTAACTGATGATAAATAAAACGAATAAAAATCCCCGTTTAGCCGCTTTTATCGGCGGTTTGGTTTTGCTTTTGGTGGCTTCTGTTTTCGGGCAAAACCAGTCGAAACCGAACGCGAAAATTTTATTGATACCGCTCGACGACCGTCCGCCGTGTCTGCAGTTTCCGGTGCGGATGGGCGCCATCGGCGACGCGGAAATCGTTACGCCGCCGCGCGAGCTTTTAGGCAGATTTACCGAATTCGGCAAATCTGACGAGATAATAGCGTGGGTCAAAAAACAAAACCTGAAATCTTTCGACGCGGCGATTGTTTCGGTTGATATGCTCGCTTACGGCGGTCTGGTCGCAATGCGCGTTCACGAAACGGGCGATGCCGCAGCGATGCAACGGCTGGCGTTCGTCAAGGAAATGCGAAGCCTCGCGCCGAAGTTAAAGATTTACGCCTCAAGCGTGATTATGCGGCTCGCGCCGACCGGAAACGTCGTCAACGAAGCGTATCGAGAGAAACTGGCGAAATGGGCGGAGATTTCGGTTGACGAGACGCAAAAAGCGGAAACCGAAAAGCTCGAAAAATCAATTCCCGCCGCAGCTCTCGCCGATTACAAAGCCGCCCGCGTCCGCGATTTGAAAATCAATCGAGCGTCAATCGAATTGGTTAAAGACAAAGTTTTCGATTACCTGATTTTGTCGCAGGACGACGCAAAACCGAAAGGCGTCCACGTCGCCGACCGCGAAAATCTGATCGAAGAAATTCGGCGGCTGAACTTACCGGAAAAAGTCGCCGTGCAGCCGGGCGCGGACGAAGTTTCGATGCTGCTTCTGGGACGCGCCATAACTGATAAATATAACTATCGCCCGAAAATAAAAGCGATTTATTCGTCGGAGCAAATCGCCGACCAAGTTATGCCGTATGAAGACCGACCGCTGCGGCAAACCGTTAGCTTTCACATCAAAGCCGTCGGCGCGACCGAAGTCGGAACCGAAGCGGAAGCCGACATCCTGTTTTACGTTTTCGCGTCGAGATTTGAAGCGGGGAAAGCCGAAAGTTTCGCCGATGAAATCGAAAACAACTTCTTTGATGGAAAGAACGGCATCGGAATTCCCAAAACAAACGCTAAAAACGTTATCGTCGCTGACGTTGATCCGAAAGGCGACGTGCAGGGCGGAGACGTACAGTTTACAGAAGCGTTGAAAAATAAACTCGTATTCAGTCGGATTTCTGGATACGCATCGTGGAACACAGCGGGCAATACTATCGGGACGGCATTGCCGCACGGCGTTTTGTTCGCCGCGTCGAGGAAAACTTTCGGTTTGTCGGAAACAGCACGCAATATGCCGAAAGCGGAACTCCGCCGCCGCGAAGAGATTATGCGCCGTGTCGGTTACGCTCAAACCTGGTTTTTGCTAAATCGCCTGCTTGATGATTACATTTATCATTCGGTTGTGCGCCCGGAAGCACAAAGTTTTGCGCGCAGCAGAAATTGGAATGTTTTTCGTTTTGACGCACAGCAAACAAAGGAGGTCGAAGATTTTAGCGCGCCGCGTGTCCGCAAATCGGTTTCGCAAAATCTAAGCGGTTTTTCGCTAGTTAGGTTCAGTAGTCTGGTTTGCGAAAACGTCGAAAACTTCAGTTTCAAATTGCCCTGGGGCAGAACTTTCGAGGCGGAGATTAACTTTGATTTGAGCTGCACGAATACGTATAAAAATACGAAAGGGAAAAAGACTATAGGAATAAGAGATTATGAAGACTAATTTTTTGATTTTTACGGCAGTCATAATTTTGCTTTCAATTTTCGCCTGCAACCAAAACGGCAATCAAACGACGGGCAATCAAATCGCTTCAAACGAAACCTCGGCGAAAAAGCGCATCGGCGTTTCGCTTTTGACGCGCGAAGACGATTTTTACCGCGAACTTGAAACGGGTTTGCAGGAAGCGGCGCGGCAGAATAATTTTGAACTGCTCATTCAATCGGGCGACAAAGATTTGTCGAAACAGCAGTCGCAGATTGACAATTTTTTAGTGCAAAAAGTTGACGCGATTATCGTCTGCCCGACCGACACGCAGGGCATCGCGCCGGCGATTGAACGCGCCAATGACGCGAACATTCCGGTGTTCACCGCCGACATCGCGGCGGGCGGCGGCAAAATCGTTTCGCACGTCGCTTCGGACAACGTGGCGGGCGGACGGCTCGCGGCGGAATACATCGTCAAAGCGATTAACGGCGAAGGCGCGGTCGGAATTATCGGACAGCCCGAAGTGCAATCGGTCGTTGACCGCGAAAACGGCTTCAAAGAAGAAACCGCCAAAAGCCCGAAAATAACGCTCGTGCCGACTTTGAACGGCGGCGGCGTGCGCGACCGCGCTTTGAAAGCGGCTGACGATTTGATTCAGGGAAATCCGAATTTGAAAGCGATTTTCTGCATCAACGACGAGACCGCGCTCG
Organism: uncultured Pyrinomonadaceae bacterium; assembly: GCA_902805935.1. Lineage (GTDB taxonomy): Bacteria > Acidobacteriota > Blastocatellia > Pyrinomonadales > Pyrinomonadaceae. The sequence goes on along the minus strand of CADCUR010000309.1, from coordinate 6,782 downwards.
GCGCGCTCGCGGCGGCGGAAGGTCGCGGCAAAACGGATTTGATAATAGTCGGCTATGATGCCGCGCCTGAAGCAGTGGCGAAAATCAAAACCGGAACCGCCCTCAAAGCCGATGTTGCACAACAGCCGCGCGACATCGGAGCGAAAACAATCGAGGCAGTCACCAAACATTTCAAAGGCGAGCCGGTCGAAGCGAAAGTCGCCGTTCCGGTGAAAATCGTGGATGCCGAAAGCGCGAAATGAATCGAAACTTCTGGCAAAAACTCGGCGGGTTAGCCATCTTCACGGCGATTTTGTTGGAGATGTTTGTCTTCGCGGCGCTCGCTCCACAGTTTCTCTCGTTTGAAAATCTAGTCAACGTCGCCTTGAGCATCGCGGTTATCGGCATTTTGGCAGTCGGAATGACGTTCGTGATTTTGACCGGCGGCATTGACCTTTCCATCGGTTCGGTCGTAGCGCTCGCCGGAGTCGTCGCCGCGCTCGTCGCCCAAAAAACAGAATTAGCTTGGCTCGGTTTTGCGGCGGCTCTGGCAATCGGTTTGACGGTCGGCGCGTTCAACGGTTTGACAATCGCTTATTTTCGCGTTCCGCCGTTTGTCGTCACGCTCGCGGTTTTGACCATCGCGCGCGGTTTGGCTTTTATCGCGTCGGGCGGTCGCTCAATCGGGAGTCTGCCGGAAAGTTTCTCGCGTTTGGGAAAATCCGCTTTTTTGGGAATTCCCTTTTCGGTCTGGCTGATGATTTCGATGTTCGCGCTCGGCTGGTTCTTATTACAACGCACGACTTTCGGGCGTTATGTTTACGCCGTCGGCAGCAACCGCGAAGCGGCGTTTCTGGCGGGCGTCAATACGAAATCCGTGACGTTTCGGGTTTATGTTTTAAACGGTCTGCTCGTCGGCTTAGCGGCGATTGTGCTGGCTTCGCGTCTGGGCGCGGGCGTGCCGAATTCGGGTTTGCAATACGAACTTGATGTCATCGCGGCGGTCGTCGTCGGCGGAACGAGTTTAAGCGGCGGGCGAGGCAGCGTCGTCTCGACTTTGTTCGGCGCCATTTTCATCGGCGTTCTAAACAACGGCTTGAACCTCGTCGGCATTGACACTTACGTTCAAAAAATCGTTCTCGGCATTGTCATTCTCGTCGCCGTCTTAGCCGACAAATTTAACCGCGCCGATTAATCATAATGTTTCAGACAAATGGCAAAAAGCGCAATCCGACTTCACTTCCCTTTTGCGACGAATGGTTATTGATCAGCGCCTGCTTATATTCTTTTGAAATCAGGAAGTAGAAATAAAGAAAGTGTCCAGTTGATAGAAAAACGAGCCATCTGCTGAACACTTTTTGAACTTTGGAGGCTGGGCGGATTTAGCGTTTTGGCGCGATTTTCCAAAGTTCGCCGTTCGCATTGTCCGTGACCACGTAAAGCGCGCCGTCGGTGCCTTGCCGCACGTCGCGGATGCGCTGCCCGCGGTCGGTCAGCAAATGTTCTTCGCCGACGACGCGATTGTCGCGGATGACGAGCCGCACGAGCCGCTGGTCCCGCAGAGCGCCGACGAAAAGGTTGCCGCGCCAGGCGGGAAAAGCATTGCCCGTATAAATTTGCGCGCCCGAAGGAGCGATGACCGGGTCCCAATAATAAACCGGCTGCTCGTAACCTTCGCGCGCGGTAACGGCGCCCGGAATCGGTTCGCCCGAATATTCTTCGCCGTAAGTGGCGACCGCCCAGCCGTAATTTTTACCTCGCTCGACGAGATTCAATTCGTCGCCGCCCTGCGCTCCGTGTTCGACCGTCCACAAACGCCCCTGTTCGTCGAACGCCGCCGATTGAACGTTTCGATGTCCGAGCGTCCACGTTTCGGGCATCGCGCCGGACTGCTTGATGAACGGATTGTCAGCCGGAATTGAACCGTCCGGGTTGATGCGTATGATTTTGCCGAGATGATTGTCTAATGTTTGAACTTTCGGGCGATTCGGTCGGTCGAAGCGGTCGCCGAGCGTGATATAAAGTTTGCCGTCCGCTCCGAAAGCGAGACGCGAACCGAAGTGCAATCCGTTATCGTAAGTCGGCATCGCTCGAAAAATAACTCGAACCTCTTCGAGATTCTTTCGGTCGGCGCTCAACCTGCCGCGCGCGACGCTCGTTCCGCTGCCGCCCGTTCGCTGTTCGGAAAAGCTCCAGAAAATAGTCTGGTCTCGTTCAAAAGTCGGACTCAATGCGACGTCGAGAAGTCCGCCTTGCCCGCGCGCTGTAATCGGCGGCAAACCGCCCTGCCCGCTGACCGCCGACACGCCGCCAGCGCCGACCGGCAGCAAGCCGTTAATCGGCTGTCCGATTTCGCCTTTAGCCGAAACGATGCGCAAATTTCCGGTTTTTTCGGTGATCAAAAAATCGCCGTTCGGCAGCGGTTCAACCGCCCAAGGTCTGTTTAACCCCTTCGCCAGCACCGTCACCTCAAAAGCCGCGTCGGATTTAACCGCGCAGGCGCGCGTCTGTCCGGCAAATGCCGGTTTTTGTTCGGGCGCGTTCGCCGTTCTGGTTTCGAGCGGCGCGCACGCCGCCGGAGTTGCGGACGGCGCGGCTGCATTCGAAGCAGAAGGTTTATCAGTTTGACGCGTATTCTGCGCGCAAGCCGCACTGACAGCCATCAGCATAACGGTTAAAACAAATGCAATGTGATTTTTATACATGGATATATCGTCCCTGAAAACTACCTTTGAAATTAAAAGTTTCAGTATCGTTTGATGCCGTCGCCCGTTTAAGGATACCGAAATTTTATGATATTTCGCAAAGTATCGAAAGCAAGTAGAAAGCACTAATTCGGCGGATAAAAGTATTCGGTCGAAAATATCTTGACGAATGCCGGCAACAGGCATCGAATCGAGATTCTTCCTTTTGCACGAACCCAACCGTATCAACCAACAAAAACTAATCAGAAAGCCGCTGAATTAAAGCTGCTCTTACTTTATTAATATTTTTTCTTCGCATCTCAAAAACCATCGCAACTAAAGTTTCTTGCGGCGCATCAAAAAGTTCGTTGCTTTTACAATCCAGGAAAAGGTAAAATCATAATAAATTTGTTTCACAGAGGATTTTTCAGGAGGCTTCAAATGCGAAATAGTACGATTCGTAAAACGGGCGCGTTCTTTATGACGGCGGCAATTTGGTTTAGCGCGATTGCTTTTTATCCGGTGAGCGCGGCGGCGCAAACCGGTTCCGACAAAAAGGACGATAAAAAACAAAGCGAAAAAAACAATAAATCTAAAAAAGAGCAGAAGAAAGAAGCGGCTGCCGCTCAAACACCGACCACCAATGGTAAAGCTTCGCTGTCGCCGAAAGAAGATCCGACCCTAATCGGCAAGCGCAAAATCAACAACGGTTCTGATAAATTTTTCGGCTGGCTCGGCGGCTCGAAGGAAAAGGAAGTCGCCATCGGCAGACAGATTGCGATGGAAGTCGAGCAACAGGCAAAATTGGTCGAAGACCCGATTGTCACCGAATACATCAACCGCATCGGTCAAAACGTAGTTCTTCACTCGGACGCGAAAATCCCTTTCACCATTAAAGTCATTGACAGCGACGAAGTAAATGCGTTCGCTCTGCCCGGCGGATTTTTCTACGTCAATAAAGGTTTGATTCTCGCCGCCGACAACGAAGCCGAACTCGCGGGCGTGATGGCGCACGAAATCGCGCACGTCGCCGCCCGTCACGCGATGGAAAATCAAGGCAAAGGACAATTTATCAATTACGCGGCAATCGCCGGTATCATTTTCGGCGGTCCGATTCTCAGTCCGATTCTACAAAACGGCGGCGGAATTATGGCGGGACTCGCTTCTTTGAAATTCACGCGCGGCGCGGAACACGAAGCCGACAGTCTCGGCGTTCAGTATCTTTACGCGACCGGCTACGACCCGACGGCGATGTCCACGATGTTTGAGAAGCTCGCCTCGAAAAACAAGAAAAAACCCGGCGCGGTGGCAAAACTTTTCTCGTCGCACCCGCAGAGCATAGACCGCCGCGATTTGAGTCTCGCGCTCGTCAGCCGCTTTCCCGAAAGAGAAGAATATGTTATCAGCACCTCGGAATTTCAGCGCGTTAAAGCGCATCTCCTCCGCCTTTCGAACGTCAAAGCCGGCGTCACCAGCGACATTGACGAAACGGATCCGGGCAAACCGACCCTTAAGCGTCGGCAACCCGAAGCGGATTCAACCGATTCGAGCGATTCGACTACCGAATCGAGTTCGGACGCGCCGCCGAAATTGAAAAAACGCGGCGATGAACCCGAACCTAAACCCTCCCCGAGTCCTGAAAAATAAACTTTACTGACAAATAAAAAAACGCTTTGCTGAAATCACAAAGCGTTTTTTTATTTATTTAAAACAATCAATTATGTGAATCAAAAGTAGAAAAGACTGACAGGCGAAGCGAATTAATAAAGCAGACGATTCGCATTGTCTAAAAATAAATTCTACTGGCTGCGCGATTAATCGCCGATTGAGAAACTTGTGATTGAGATGGAAAGGCTCGTGCAGTATTTCAACCAGAATTAACGGTATTGCGCGCTCGGCTGTAAAACGCCGAACGCATTTGAACAGGAATATTTTGAAAACAGGCAGGCGACTCTCAATCTGGCAGCTTGATTAACGGGGTGCATTACACGGATTCGGATATTGTAAACAGGAGAATGGTAAATGGGAACTGAAAGAAGATTTTATGCAATACCGGTAAATGTTTCCGCAAGCATCTCAAAAATGCTTATCAAAAAAGCCCGCATTCGCTAAACACTTTTAGTCAAAAACTAACTTCCCACCGAAGTGAGATTTAATACAGCGCCTCGCTCTTCCATTCTCTCCTGATGCCATTTGCTTCTGAAAAGCAGAACAGGACGTTCCCAACGATCTCGAAAGACATCCGTTTCATATAAATCCCTGCCTTTTTGCAGCGCGTCCCAACCGGCACCGACCCATCGAGCCGACGTATACGGCAGAGTTTCGAGCCGCGTCTCCACGCCGTATTCGGTTTTCAGGCGATATTGAGCGACCTCGAACTGAAGCTCACCGACCGCCGCGAGAATCGGTTCCTGCGATCCACCGCCCATGTGCGGATGAAGAATTTGCACAGCGCCTTCTTCTTCAAGCTGCGCGATGCCTTTTTGAAATTTTTTGGCGAGAGAGGTATTCGTATTTCGCAATCGCGCGAAAAGCTCGGGCGAAAATGAAGGAATCGGCGGATAAATGAGCTTTTTGCCGGTGTAAATCGTGTCACCGATCACAAACGCGCCCGGATTGTTGAGTCCGACGACATCGCCGGGAAACGCTTCGTCCATTGATTCGCGTTCGCGGGCGAAAACTTTTTGAGGTCTGGTCAGCCGCACTTTTTTACCGGTTCGCGCGTTTGTAACAGTCATATCCTTTTCAAATTGACCGGAACAAATTCGCACAAAAGCCAGACAATCGCGGTGACGCGGATCCATATTCGCCTGAAGTTTGAAAACAAAACCGCTGAATTCCGCGTAATCCGGCGGAATCTCGCCGAGGCTGCTTTCGCGAGCGGCGGGTGCGGCGGAAAATTCGAGAAACGCTTCGAGAAAAGGCTCAACGCCGAAATTCGTCATCGCACTTCCGAAAAAAACCGGGGTGATCGCGCCGCTTAGAATGGCTTCGCGGTCAAGTTCCGAGCCCGCGCCGTCGAGCACTTCCAACTCGTCCTTTAGTTGACGCAACGCTTTTTCGCCGATCAGTGATTCGATTTCCGCATCCTGTAAAGAAACGATTCTTTCTTCAGCTTGTCTTTTCCCGCGCGGATTGCGTTCGTAAAGATGGACGTTTCCGCTCAGCCGGTTGTAAATTCCCTGAAATGATTCGCCTTCGCCGATTGCCCAATTAACGGCGTAAACTGATAAACCGAGTTCTTTTTCGATTTCGTCAATCAATTCAAGCGGATCGCGCGCCGGTCGGTCGAGTTTATTGATAAAAGTAAAAATAGGAATGTCGCGCATCCGGCACACTTCAAACAATTTGCGCGTTTGCGTTTCAAGACCTTTGGCAGCATCAACGAGCATCACGGCATTGTCCGCCGCCGTCAATGTTCGATAAGTGTCTTCACTGAAATCGTGGTGACCGGGCGTGTCAAGGAGATTTAAATGAAAATTATCGTATTCGAACTGCAAAACGGTCGAAGTAATCGAAATGCCGCGCTGCCTTTCCAGTTCCATCCAGTCAGATGTCGAGGCGCGTTCGGTGCGGCGATTCTTGACCGCGCCGGCTTCCTGAATGGCGCCGCCGTAGAGCAGAAGTTTTTCAGTCAGCGTAGTCTTTCCGGCATCAGGGTGCGAGATAATCGCAAATGTGCGGCGGCGCTCAATGGCTGCTTTTAAATTAGTTGATAATTCGAGCATTATAATTTCAAAAAAAATACAAAGGTAAATAGTAATGCGAGACGCTCGCTAAGAAATCCTGACCTTGCTGATTTGAACTCATACTTTCACCTTTTTCCAGATTTTATTTTTAACCGTTAGTGCAGGCGAATGTGCCGATGATTTCGCACATTCGCCTGCTGCCTTTTGCTTTATCAAAGCGGCGTTTATGCCAAATGAGACCGCCAGTTTTTAGTATTTCGTAAAGCACTTCCAATCCGGTTTCCATGAAATGCTTCCAGAACTTTTTGAACAGTTTTTTCCAGAACAAGTTTCTTACTGAATACTATCTTTCAGACGTTTGCCGCCCGAAAATTTCACGGTTTTGCTGGCTTTGATCGTTATCGCTTCTCCGGTTGATGGATTTCGCCCC
>CADCUR010000308.1 GCA_902805935.1 uncultured Pyrinomonadaceae bacterium | reverse complement strand
CATTGATGAAACTCTTTCAAACGGCAATTTAATACGATAGAGCGATAAGTAAAACAGATGCGCGATGACTTTTGTTCATTCCTCATCCTTTATCCCTCAGCCCTTATTTCACCACGCCGCGTTTGGAAGTTTCAATAAACTCGACGAGCAAATCAACTTCAATGCAATTTTTGATTTCTTCTTTGATTTTTTCGACTGCCTGCGTCGTGTTTAATTTGGCGGAAAGAAGCAAATGATAAGCGCGGTGAAGTTTTTCGACGGTTTCCTTTGCGTAGCCGCGCCGTTTGAGTCCGAGGCGGTTTAAACCGTAGCATTTCGCGTGATTTCCCTGTGAAATGGCGAACGGCAGGGCGTCTTTAACAATTACCGAATAACCGCCCACAAACGCTTCGAGTCCGATGCGGCAGAATTGATGAACGCCCGAATACGCGCCGATGTTGGCGCGGTCGGCGATTTCCACATGACCGGCGAGGGTCGCTGCGTTCGCCATTATGATTTCGTTTCCGAGGCGGCAATCGTGCGCGACGTGCGCCTGCGCCATCAGCAAATTGTCGTTGCCGATTTTAGTTAAACCGCCGCCGCCCTTCGTGCCGCGATGAATGGTGACGAATTCCCGAATTTGATTGCGCGCGCCGATTTCGGTCGCCGTCGCTTCGCCTGAATACTTTAAATCCTGCGGCGCGAGTCCGATCGAGACGAACGGAAAAACTTTAGTTTCCTCGCCAATCGAAGTTGCACCGCCGATGACGACGTGCGATTCGAGACGAACTCGGTCGCCTAAAACAACCGCGTCGCCGACGGTAGAAAACGCTCCGATGTAACAGTCTTCGCCGATTTTCGCGCCTTGACTGACGATGGCGGTCGGATGAATAAATGCAGACATAGAAGGGAATCAACGATTTTCGGAATTTTTAACACTAACGTCAATAGGAGTTTCATTTACTACTACAACTTCAGTAGGTTCATTCTTCTGCTTTCGCAAAATCAGCCAGGTAAAAATAGCCGTCACCGGAATTGAAAGAAAGAGACCTAAGATTGCGCCGCCGATAATCGAACCGAGAAAACCGAAAACCGCGTAGCTTCGCTCCTTTCTGATAAAACCCAGAAAGAGCGGAATCGCTCCGAGCAAAATTCCCAAACCGATGTTGAAAATAGTAACGTAAAAGAACGCTTCGTTCGTCGTCATTTTTATTTGTTCCATATTATTTCTCTTCGACTTTTTCCCGGTCGCCGATGATGCACATAATTTCGGCTTCGGCGGTAACCTGTCCGTCAACACGGGCTACGCCCTGCATTTTTTGCACTTTGCTTCCGATTCGCAAAGCGATGACTTCCAGAGTTAAAGTGTCGCCCGGCACGACCGGACGGCGAAAACGCGCTCGTTCGATGCCGCTGAAAAACGGAATTTTACCGGCGCGGTCGGCAAATTCACGCAGGGCGAGAATCGCCCCGACCTGCGCCATCGCCTCAATCTGCAAAACGCCCGGCATGACGGGCGCGCCGGGAAAATGTCCCTGAAAAAAGTATTCGTTCGCCGTAACTTGCTTGACGCCGACAATCCGCGTTTTTGGAGCGAGTTCGATAATTTTATCCACCAGCAAAAACGGATAGCGATGCGGCAGAATCGCTTGAATGGCGCGTGAATCCAAAACACTCATAATTTAGCTCGAATCTGATTCCGATATTAAACCGAAACATCATAACCGAATTTGAGCGGGGAAAAAAGTTCGCGCGCCCGTAACATAAAAAGTCGGAAGCCAGTGAACTTATTTCACTGGCTTCCGACTTTTTACGCTTTCAAATTTTTGTCAAACTTATTTGACCACCGCCGCCGTTGTTGCCGGACGAGCGTTGAAGAAAGTGATAAACTCTTTGGTCACATCGAATTTTTCGTCGAACGCCAGAAGCAGTCCGGCACCGTCTAATTTCGACGCGTCGAGAATCATCATATAACCGTTTTTCTTGCCGAATTCCTGTAAAGCCTTGCCGATGTCCTGACGAACCGGCGACATAATCGTCGCTTCGCGCCGTTCGAGACTGGCTTTATAATCCTTTTGTTTATATTCAAACTCTAAGCCCAATTTTTGATATTCCTCGAATTTTGTTTGAGCCGTCGTTTGAAGTTTGGTTTTATCAACGGCGGGCGGCAATTTCGGATCTTCCAGTTGCTTTTTATAACCTTCGATTTCCGTCTGCAAAGCCTGAAGCCGGTTAGCCATTGTTTGCAACGCGGTCTGCTCGGTTTTCATTGCGCCTTCAAGAGCGTTCATCGCATTGACATATTTAGTAATGCCTTCTTTGGTATCAAAAGCACCCGTATTGATAATACCGATTCTCGGATTCGGCGTTGCCGCTGCCTGAGCGAAAGCCGAAACCGCAAAGATTGCCGCAAACGCAAAGACGGCGACGATTGAACGAAATGTTTTCATTGTTTTCTAATACTCCTTAACTTGTAAATACTTTTTTAAAAAGGCTTGATCGCTTTTTGATTTATGACTGCTTAGAATCTGAAATTCTCAAATTTGTTGCTTGTTGTTTTGAAAAAAGAGAAAGAAAAAGAATGTTAATTTATCAATAATTACTTGTCAATTAGCAGATAAAGGATGAACAAAATAAATGCGCCGCAAACTTTTGCTCATCCTTCTATCTTTCATTCTTCATTCGTTAAAAAGTTCTGCCGACCGTAAAGCGGAAGCCGCTGCGCTTACCAGGCAGAAACAATCCCGGCAACTCTTCAGTGCGTCCGATTTTCGCATTCGGATTGTAATAATAAATCAAGCGGAACGGAACGTTGACGACCGGAACCTGGACGCGCAATTCCAAACCCACGCTCGAACGAAAGTCGCCGAACTTATTAAACGTCGCTTCGTCAACGCGCAACAGCGTGTTCGTCTGCGCTTCGCCGCGTATGAAAAGCTGCTGAACGTTCACCGGTGGGCTGGTCGGACAGACTACCGTTTGACAGAAAATCAGTCTGAACTGGTCGGTCGTCAGCAATTGATTATTGAACGCCAATAAACTTCCGAATCTGCCTTCAATCTCCGGGTTATTACGCAAAAGAAGATTGGTCAATGTGCCTGCACCGAGGAAAGTCTCGTCAGCCAAAAACTCGCTGTTGATAACTTGCGTGCCGGTTTTTCGCAAATTAAAGACCGTTCCGATATCGGCGAACGCGGCTAAAGAAACCGGACCGAAAATCGGAATGCGATACTCAAAATTTCCGAGCAATTGCGTATCGCCGCCGATGAATTGAAAGTTCCCCGGCAGCGCCGCCGGATTTGCGCCTGTCGCGCCGGTGAATGTTCCGAATTGCGCCAATTCATCTAACAAGTCACTGCTCAAAGCAGTAGAAACTACCGGTGTTCCGCTGACGTTGGTGGCGATTCTGACATTGCGGCTAGTCACAAAACCGTCAAACGGAGCGATCGGACCGATTGCGCGAGACGTATAACCGCGCAAATCATATTCGCTGCCTAAAAAGTATCGCTCGTAAAGCGGAACGCCGCCGACGAACGCCAGCGAATTGGCATTTCTGATGCTTTCGGAAATACCAAAACTGCCGACTGTTCCCGCTTGAATTCGGAAACCGAAAACTTCGGCGTTTTGTGAACGTCTGCGCCTAACCGGAATAAACTGCGTGTAAGTCACGCTTGGCTGATAAGTGCGAACGTCGCCGCCGAGACCCGCCAACGCAAACGAAGCCGAAATCTGCGTTCCGCGCAAAGTATCAATGCCGTTAGCGGAAGGCTGGCGCGAATCGTAAACGAACGTCGGCGTGATACGGCTGGTAATAATATTCGGCTGCGAGAAAATAACCGGGACTGCCAGCGCCGCGTTCCCTGATTCATTAACTCTCGGTTCTTCGATGGTAGTTGATGAAAACTGGTAAGTTAAGCCGACCCGCGAAAGTCGGGAGAATGCTCTTTTCGGCAGAAACTCAGTGAGCGGAGCCGTAGCGAAAACAGATGCGCCGTATGTCTTCTGCGTAAAAAGATTGCCTTCATCGGTCGTTAGCTGTCCCTGCGGATTCAAAGCATCAAAAATCAGATTTTGGTTTTGCGACAGAAACGTGCCTTCGCCGAAAAAATTGTAGCGACTGGTAAAGACGGAAAATCCGACGGAAATCGGGCGGTCACGGAAATACGGATTTTGATAGGAAAATTGGAAACTCTGCTGGCGGTTTCCCAAACCGAATTGAAACGAAAGAACCTCGCCGCGTCCCAGAAGATTGTTGGTCGAGTATTCGAGTCCGAAGAAAGAACCGCCGATGCCGGATACGCCGCCGTTCAGAGAGATTTGCTGTCTGCCCTTTTCCTTGACTTTGACGACTAAATCCACGTCGCCCTGTTCTTCGTTCGTGCGGATTTCAACGTCCTGGTCTTTGTCGAGCGGGTCGAAATAGCCGGTTTGATTGAGGCGCAAAACCGAAACTTCCAGCGATTGCTGATTGTAAGTATCGCCTTCGTTAATCAGAAATTCGCGGCGCAAAACCCGGTCGCGCGTAAAAGTGTTGCCGGTAAATTCGAGTCGGCGCAGACGAAACTGCTTGCCTTCGTCAATCGTGATAGTGATGTCCACAATGCCTTCATTCGGATTCGCCGGATTGTCTTTGAATTCCGGCTCAAACTCAGCGTTGTAAAGGACGAATCCCTGATTGCCGTAGGCTTTTTTCAAATCTTCGTAAACGCCTTCCTGAAGGCGCTTGCCGTTGGCAACTTCACCTTTTTGCAAACCGACGCCGCCTAAAATCTGTTGTTCGGAAAAGATCGAGTTGCCCTCTACCTTCAATTCACCGACGCGGTAAATTTTTCCTTCCGTGACGGGAACGATAATTCTCAGCGTGTCGTCTTTGGAAGAAATAATCGGCAGCGGCAAACTGCCGATTAGCGGAAGTCCCGTGCGCCGATAACCGAGTCCGACGACTTGCGGCTCGCCGATGCGCGCCTGAAAATAACCTTTCGAGAACATATACGACAGCACGTTTTTGCGCAGATCGTATTGCAGCTTTTTGAGGTCGAGAATGTCCTGCCCTTTAGTGCGCGAGATGAGTCCGGTTTCTTTGACGAGCAGAAGCTGATTGCGCAATTCGCCGTCTTTGAAAACTTCGTTGCCTTCAAATTCGATGTCAACGATACGCGAACGATTGCCCTGCTCAATTACAAAAGTGATGGCGGTCGAAGTCGCCGAAACTTCTTCCTCTTTGACCGTCACTTTCGCATTCGGAAAACCTTTCGAGGCGAGCTGTTCGCGCAGGATACGCGTCGCGTTCTGCGCCTTGACCGGATCGTAAACCGATTCTTTGGAAATGCCGACGCGCTGTTCGCGGAACGCTTTTAAGACATCAGACTCGGGAACGGCTTCGAGACCTTCAAACTGCAAATCGCGAATAATGGGCAGTTCGACAACTTGAAAAATCACGTTCACGCCGCCGCGCACGCCCGGCTCGGTCAAAACTTTGGTTTCAACTTTATCGAAGAAGTTAAGCTGCAAAAGCTCGCGCAAATCGCGTTCGAGCTGCGCTTGATTGTAAACGTCGCCCGGTCGGGTTTTGATGTAGTAAAGAAGATCTTCGTCGCGCAGACGGCGGTTTCCCGCAATGTCCACCGTCTCGATAATCTGCTCTTGGTTTTTAACTGTTTCAGTTTCCGTTAAATCGTTCGCTTTTTCATCGGTTGCCGCTAGCGCAGGAGACGCCGATAGCATAAAACTCAATAAAACAAGCCCAAAGAAGCGAAGAATGTGCATAAAACCGATTTCCTTATAATTGCCGAATTTTCCGGCTTCCTTTGAAACCGAATGATAATAATTACTGCTAATTGAATTCAAAATAATAATCTCTAAAACGCTTAAATTAAAAAGGTTTTTCGCTGGTGTTGATACGCGAACTTTGATTCGCTCCATTTAGTCTTGGTTGCCTTTCGGACACTACGCTGACAACAAACTTCCGAATTATACGGACGGACAAGGCAAAAGTAAAAGGCGAAGGGCGAAAGTAAAAAGCCGTCCGCTGAAACTTTAAAGTTCAGCGAGGACGACTCTTCACTTTTTACTTTCTATTTTTGCCTTTTGCCTTTTCCTTTAAGCCCGCTCGAAAAGCACGTCTTCGATTTCTCCGAGACGAATCGAGCGAAACGCCAATTTATCGTTTTCGCAGTAAACTTCGACCAGACTTTCCTCGCTCAAATCGCCCTGAATCAACGCTTCGGAAAGTTCGTCCTCGACGTTTTTCTGCAAAGCGCGTTTAAGCGGGCGCGCTCCGTAACTGCGGTCGGCGCAGGTTTTTTTAATCAGCCATCCTTTCGCCTCGTTCGTCAAACGAATTTGCAAAGCGCGGCTCGTCAGCATTTCATTAAGTTTACCGATTTGCAAATCAATAATCTCGGTCAAATCCGCGTCGGTTAATTCATCAAAGATAATAATTTCGTCGAGCCGATTGATGAATTCCGGCGCGAAGGTTTTTTTGACTTCGTTCATCACCTGGTCTTCCATCTTCTGCCGTGAAGCGTCCGCGCTTGTCTGAAAGCCGAGCGTCGCGCGCTTTTGGATAAACCTGGCACCGATGTTAGAAGTCATTATGAAAATCGCGTTTTTACAGTCAATCTGATTGCCCTGTCCGTCGGTCAAAACGCCGTCCTCGAAAACTTGCAAAAGCACGTTGAATAAATCGGGGTGCGCTTTTTCGACTTCATCGAACAAGACGAGCGAATACGGCGCGCGGCGCAGTTTCTCGGTTAACTGTCCGCCTTCTTCGTGTCCGACGTAGCCGGGCGGCGAGCCGATGAATTTGGCGACCGTGTGCTTTTCCATAAACTCCGACATATCGAAACGAATCAGCGCCCGTTCCGAACCGAACAAAAATTCCGCGAGACTACGAGCGACTTCCGTTTTGCCAACGCCGGTCGGACCCAAAAACAAAAACGAACCGACGGGTTTATTCGGATTTTTCAAACCGGCGCGCGAACGTCTGATTGCTCGCGCCAGAGCGGAAATCGCCGGACGCTGCGAGATTATGCGGCGATGCAATTCCGTTTCGATGCCGAGAAGTTTTTTCGCTTCTTCCTGTTTGATTGATTGCAGCGGCACGCCCGTCCAGCGCGAAATGACTTCCTCCACGTCGTCTTTTGAAACTTCGACGGCGAGAAACGAATCTTCCAGAGTTTTCAGTTCAAAGGCGAGCAGTTGGTCTTCGGTCGTGACGCGCTTCCAATTCTCGATTGTTTCCTTCCACGACGGTTCGGATTGGGCTTCGCTTTGGTAGCGCAATTTAGCGCGCGAGCCGGCTTCGTCCAAAACGTCAATCGCTTTGTCGGGCAAAAAGCGGTCGGGAATATAACGACTCGTTTGATAAACCGCGGCTTCGAGCGCTTCTTTTGAATAACGAATTTGATGAAACGCTTCGTATCGCTCGGCTAAACCCTCGACGATTTTTAAGGCTTCTTCTTCGTTCGGCGGCGCGACCTTGACCGATTGAAAACGGCGCTCCAGCGCTTTATCTCGTTCGATTGATTTGCGAAACTCATTCGGCGTCGTCGCGCCGATGCATTGAATCTCGCCGCGCGAAAGAGCGGGTTTTAAGATATTCGCCGCATCCAGCGTTCCTTCCGCCGAACCCGCGCCAACGAGCGTATGAAGCTCGTCTATGAAAACGATGTATTGATCGTGTTCTTTGAGTTCCGCCATAATTTTTTTCAAGCGTTCCTCAAACTGCCCGCGATATTTCGTTCCCGCAACAATCAAAGACAAATCGAGCGACAAAATGCGTTTATTTTCTAGAAACGACGGCACGTTTTTCTCGAAAATACGCTGCGCCAAGCCTTCGACAATCGCCGTTTTCCCGACGCCTGCTTCGCCGATTAAAACCGGATTGTTTTTCGTTCGGCGGCAGAGAATTTCAATGATACGCTCGACTTCGCGCTCGCGTCCGACGAGCGGGTCGAGTTTTCCGTGCGCCGCGTCCGCCATCAAATCTCTAGTGAATTCCTGAAGATGCGGCACGTCGGATTTTTCTCTGCCAATCGAATGCAGATTCGGGAAACCGTTCTGGCGGGCGATCTCCTCGCGCACGTCCTTTAAGCGCAAACCGTATTGATAAAGAATCTCCGCCGCGATGGATTGTTCCTGCCGGACAAGACCCAAAAGCAGATGTTCGGGTCCGATGTGCCGGTTTTTCAGATACTGACTTTCTTCGCCTGCGAACGCGAGAATGCGTTTGGTCTCGGCGGCGAGATGCAGTTCGGCGGATTGCGGAATGCGCTCGCGCAGCACGATGCGCTGCTCGACTTCGCGCCGCACGGCTTCGACCGACAAAGATTTGCGATAGGGAAAATACCGCGCCGAGATGGTTTTGTCCTCGCGCATCAGTCCCAAAAGAATATGTTCGGGAGCGATGGTCTGCGAGCCGTATTGCAGAGCTTCGTAGCGGGCGAAAAAAATCACGCGCCGCGCTTTTTCCGTGTAGCGTTCAAACATAAAATTGCAGTTTAGACTTTTCTAAAAATTAATTGATAACAGAAGTCTGAACCGAGTTGCCAAATTTTTCAAGGATAGAATTTTTAGGACTTGGCTAAATATAGTGGCAAACCGGCGAAAAATCCAAAATCATTGACGCCGCAAATTTTCTAAAGGTTTTATTCGGCTCGCTTTAGCCGCCGGATAAGCGGTCGCCGCCATACACAAAAGAAAAGCGATAAAAATTACCGGCAGAACGTTTTCTAAATTCGGGCGAAACGGAATATGACTTAACGAATAAACTTCTTTCGAGAGATTGACGACCTTAAAGTAATTGCCCAGTAAACAGCCGAGCAATCCTAAAACCACGCCTGTGACGATTCCCGCGAGTCCTAAAAGCAAGCCTTCGATTAAAAAAATAAAAACCAGCGCGCGCCTCGTCGCTCCGCACGTTCGCAAAACGGCGATGTCAAGCCGCCGCTCGCCGACGAGCAGCGCGAGCGTCGTCGTGATGTTCAGCGCCGCGACGAATATGATTAAGGAAATAATCGCCAGCGCGACTCGTCTTTCGAGACTCAAGGCGGCGAAAAGCGGCTGGTTCGCCGCCTGCCAATCAACGACTTTGAAATCGCCGCCCAATTCGGCGCGAATCACGGCGGCGGTTTCGTCGGCTCGATAAATGTCTTTGACCGAAACGCTTAAAATCGTCGGCGCGAAATTTCGCGGATTTTTCAGGCGCGCGAAATCATCGGGCGAAATATAAATCCAGGTCGCGTCGTATTCGTAAAGTCCGGTTTGAAACGTATCTTTGATAAAAACCTTTCTGGTCGTCGGCGCGGCGCGGTTTTCAATCAAAACGATTTCCGCTGCGTCGCCAGCCTTCAAATTTGTTTTTTCGGCGAGTTCCTTGCCGAGCGAAATTTCAATCGGTCGGTCTTCGGTCTTCGGTCTTTGGTCTTCGTCTTGAAATCCTGTATCGGCAGACTTTCGAGTCGGAACTAATCTCAAAACCGCGTAGCTCGTCGCCCGCGCTCCGGCAATCACCGCGCTTTCGTAAGTCGTGGCGGAAATTGACTCGACGTTTTCCGATTTTTCCAGACGCGATTTTATTAATTGCCAATCGTAAATTTCCGCGCCGTCCGCCCGAAACGCGGAAACGTGCGCTGTGTCGGCAAGAATTTTATCGCGCATCTCATCGGAGAAACCGCGCGCCAACGCCTGCGCGAGAATCAAACTCGCTACGCCCGCCGCGATTCCGACGATTGCGGCAAACGATGTAAGGCGCGCCAAACTTTTCCGCCGGGTGCGAAAATACCGCCAGGCGAGTTTCAATTCAAAACTCATTTTTTTATGGTAAATGGTAAATGGTAAATGGTAAATGCGATGTGTTTTCGCTAAAATCACTGTTGATTAAAGATTTACCGTAAATCCAAAATCTAAAATCTAAAATCCAAAATCCGATTGATGCCTTTAGCCACTATCGAAGAAGCCGCCCGCGACGTGCGGAGCGGCAAAATGATAATTATCGTTGACGACGAAGACCGCGAAAACGAGGGCGACCTGGTTTGCGCGGCGGAAAAAGTCACGCCGGAAATCATCAATTTTATGATTACGCACGCGCGCGGTTTGATTTGCCTGCCGCTGACCGAAGAGCGCTGCGACGAACTGAATCTGCCGCCGCAGACCGCCGAAAACACTTCGAGTATGGGAACGGCGTTCACGATTTCGATTGAAGCGAGAGAAGGCGTAACGACGGGAATATCAGCCGCCGACCGCGCGCGAACGATTTTGACCGCCGTTGACCCGAACTCGAAACCGTCGGATTTGGCGCGTCCCGGACATATCTTTCCGCTGCGCGCAAAAAAAGGTGGCGTGCTGGTGCGCGTCGGTCAAACCGAAGCGAGCGTTGATGTCGCCCGCATCGCCGGTTGCCAGCCGGCAGGCGTGATTTGCGAGATTATGAACGAGGACGGCACGATGGCGCGAATGCCCGAACTGGAAAAGTTCGCCGCCAAACACGATTTAAAGATTATTTCGGTCGCTGATCTTGTCCGCTACCGAATCCGCAAAGAGACGCTTGTGCGGCGCGTCGTCGAAACCGACCTGCCGACCGACTACGGAACTTTTCGCGCGTTCGTTTACGAAAATATAATGAACGGCGAAACACACGTTGCCTTGACGATGGGCGATTTTACGAAAGCAACCGAACCCGTCCTCGTGCGCGTCCAAACCGAGAACATTACGTTTGCGATGTTCGGCTCGAAACTCGGCGAAGCCGCCCAAGCCATCAAAACTTCGCTCTCGAAAATCTCCCAAGCCGGACAAGGCGTGATTTTGTACTTGCGCCAGCGCGAACATAATCTCGATTTGATTCACCAATTACAGACTTACGCCGCGATGCAGGAAAAGAATCTGGATTTTCAAACGGCGCGGCGTGAAACTGGCTACGGCAGATTCCGCGATTACGGCATCGGGGCGCAGATTCTAAACGATTTGGGCGTGAAGAAGATCAGCCTTTTGTCGAATCATCCGCCGCGCGTTTCGGCAATCGAAGCGTTTGATTTGGAGATTGTCGAAACCGTCGCGCTGTGAAATACTAATCGAAGCAAATCAAGTTTTACGTAAGAAATGCCCGAAGAAAACAACCATCAAACCGAAAACGTCGAAGAAGTCGAACCGCAGGAAACGATAGCGGAAGATGCTGCGCCCGTCGCGGAGCGCAGAAAATTTTTCACGCGCCGCAACGCCGGAATTTCCTTCGGTTTGATTGCGCTGCTGCTCGTTTTCCTCGTGCTGACGACCGTCGTCGTGTATCGCTACGGTTATTTAGACCGTTACGTCAAAACGCAGTTCGTCGCCAAAATGGACGAAATCGGCGTGAATTTTTCGGCTGACACATTTCATTTGAGCATCGCGCCGCTGCAATTGGAATTAAAGAACGCAACTTTCAACGATGAATTGACGGGCGAAAAATTATTTTTCATCCGCGACGCGAAACTCGGTTTGACCGTGCAGGATTTATACGCTTGGCAACTGAGTCGCGACATCTCGATTGACACGACTGAAGTTGACGGCGCGGAAGTTTGGGTGCGGTTTGACGAGAACGGCAACTCGAATTTTTCCAATCTCAAATTTATCGAAGACCAAGGCGGCTCGCGCGTCAATTTTACCTATGAATCCTTGCGGTTTTCGCTGAAAAACGGCTTGGTTCACTTCGGCGATGTCACGCGCAAAATTAACGCCGATGCGAAAAACATCGCGCTGACGCTTGAGCCGGAAAACGCGGCAGTTCCCGACGAGCAGAAACGATACAAATTTGATTTCACTTCGACCGATTCGACTTTTGTTTACGACGAAAGCACGGTTGACCCGATTGATATTCGCGCCAATGGAATCGTTGATAAATTGGGCGCGGAAATCGCCAATCTAAAATTGACTTCGCCGATTGGCGAATCAACTTTGAGCGGAACGCTGACCGATTGGGCGGCGCTGAAATACAATCTCAACATCGCTTCAACCGTTGATTTAACGCAGACTTCAAATATCTTTCCTTTGGGAACGCCGTTGCGCGGATTCGGCAATTTCAGCGGCACGGTAACCGGCGAAGGTGAAAGATACCAAGTCGTTGGCGAGATACAATCCGACGCTCTGGCGGCATCGAATATTCGTCTGAAAGCTCTGCAGCTCAACGCGACGGTTGACGGTGACGGCTCACTGTATAACGCCAACGGCAAGGCGATTGCGGAACTTTTGACGTTTGAAGATTTTCAAATTGATTTCCCGCAGCTCGTCGGCAACGTGCGCGGCACGGGAACTGATTTCCGATGGGTCGGCGAGCTGCAGGCGGCGGCAGCGAAAACGCCCGCCGGCACAATCGCCGGACTTTTCATCTCCGACGCGGTTGCCGAATACAAAGACTCGCAGCTTGACGCGACTTTAGGAAATCTGCGAGCGCGTAAATTTTCTTCCGAAGATGTCGAACTTCAATCTTTACTGGCAAGCAACGTCAGAATAAACACCGATTTCGACCGGACGGATGTGACCGCGCCGAATCTTCGCGCCAGCGTTCTCAATGCGGAAGGCGCGACTTTGCGCGGCGTGAACGCGGGCGGCGTGCGCGTGACGAATCGCGGCGACCGAACCGATGTCAAAGCCGGGACGGTTCGCGCCGAAACGGTCGAAACCGAAGATGTTCGTTTGCGAAATTTGCGCGCGAGCAATGTAACGGCGAACAATACGACCGCGCGAACCGATGTCAAGTTAGGTCAGGTGCAAGCAGACGGCGTTGACGCGAACGGGGCGAACATCGGAAACTTGAACGCTTCGGGCGTTGACGTGCAAATCGTCGGCGATGAGACGAAAATTTATTCAAATAATTTACAGGTCGCGAAAGTTGAAACCGACGCGGCGATTCTCGGAAGTTTAAACGTCGCGGGCGTTCGCCTGACGATTCGCCAGGGCAGAATCGAAGGCACGTCGGGTGACATCAACGCGGGCAATGTCGCGCTCACCAAATCTACGATAGACGGCGGCGGTAATCTCGAAAACGTCAAAATTTACAAACCCGTGTTCGTGGTTGAACCGTCGGGACGTTATCGCGCGAGCGCGGATTTGAGTTTGGGCGGCGGCGTTTTGGGCAGCGTTAAATTGGGCGCGGCGCGCGCGGCGGTGGTCGCGGAGAACGAACAAGTCGCGCTAAAAAATTTAACGGCGGATGTGATGGACGGCACAGTTAACGGCAATGCTGTAATCGCCTTGAACAATCGCCGTCGCTCGCAAATCAACGCGAATTTTACCAATCTCGATTTGTCGAAATTGCTCGCGTTGCAAGGCGGGCGCGTCGTGCCGATTGAAGGCAAAACGACGGGCAATGCGAATCTGACTTTTGCCGGAACGAACTTTAAAACGGCGAGCGGGACTTTGACGGCGGATTTTGCAGCGAACGCCGGAACCACGGACCGCGGGCTGGTTCCGATCAACGGGCGTTTAGGACTCAAAGCGACGAACGGACTTTTTGACGTTGACTACGCCAATCTAAATACGGAGAAAAGCCAAATCAACGCGACGGGAAGTTTTGACTTAAACGGCTACAATTCAAATCTGAATTTGGCGCTCAACTCGACCGACGCGAGCGAAATCATCAGAATTATTAAAGCTTTAAACGTCTCGCCGGAACTCGAAACGCAGCTTGATAATTATAACGCGCAGTTCGCCGGCAATTTTACGTTTAACGGAACCGTCACGGGGAATTTGGAAAATCCGGCGGTTGACGGACGCGCGGCGGTTGATTCGGTTTTGCTGCGCGGTAGAAATCTCGGCTCTTTAGCGACGAACATCCTCGTTTCGCCGCAAACTGCCGGAGCGGCGCGAACGATTGAACTGCGCGACGGGCGTTTGCAGGAACCGAACAACGGCGGCAATCTCGCTTTTAACGTGAACATTGCGACCGGCGCGACCAGTAATATTTCGGTGCAGGCGACGCTCGATGACATCAACACGGGAAATCTGCTCGCCGCTTTGCCGTTGGACATTGTGCCGTCGCAATTGCAGGATTTTCAGGCGCGGACTTCCGGCACGATTAACGTTAGCGGCATTCCGAACAATCTGCAGGGCGAAGCGAACATTTCTTCGGGCGCGGGAACGATCAACGGCGAACGATTTGACGGTTTCGATGCCAAAGCCACGTTTGCCGGAACGCTCGTCAATCTCGAACGATTTGAAGCGAAATTCGGCGATGGCACTCTGCAGGCGAACGGAACTTACACGACCGACACGGAGAATTTTAATTTCGATGTCGTCGGTCGCAACATTGATATCGCGCGCGTTCGTCCGTTCATCCCGAACAGCGGCAATTTGCCGGACATCAATGGCGTGGTTGATTTGACGGCGAAAGCGGTCGGCAGGGTTTCCGACGCGAAAACCTACGACATCAATTTTAACGGGACGGGACGCGATGTTTTTGTCAACGGCAACCAGGTCGGCGCGGTGACGTTCGTCGGCAAGACGGAAAATCAGCAGCTCAACGCGAATCTTACGGTTAGTTTTGAGGGGCAGCCGCAAACGATTGTTGCCAGCGTTAATTTCGCTGACGAAAATCTACCGTTTCGCGCCGAGACGGTTTTCAACAACACCGAACTCGCTCCCTATATCGCGCTCGCGCGCCCGGCGGATTCGGGCGACGTTTCGATTACCGGCAGGGCGAACGGCAGAGTTTTTATCGAAGGAAATCTATCGAGCGTGCAGCCGAACGGAACGCGCGGATTTACGACTGACAATTTGCGCGGCGCGGCGGAATTCAGCGGGCTGGCGCTGCAAATCGGCGAAACGCCGCTCGTCGCCAGCGAGCCGGTTTCCGTCCAATTTAATTCTAAAGAAGTCGTCATCAACAGTGCGAAATTTTCCGGCGGCGGCTCGAACATCGTCGTCGCCGGCACGAAGGCTTTAACCGATGACGGCATTAATAATTTGACGGTTGACGGAACGGTGAATCTGAGCATCTTTAACGCGCTGTCGAAAAATACGTTTTTTGCCGGACTCGCCAGCGTCTCCGGGCGGTTGACTGGCGTTAACCAGACGGCACGGCTCAACGGAACAGCCGAATTGCAGAACGCCTCGGTCGCAACGTTCGTCGGTTCAGACAGATTGACGCTCGACCGGATTCGCGGACGAGTTTTGTTCACTACCGACCAAGTGCAGATTGAACGCTTAAGCGGATTTTTGGGCGGCGGGCGCGTCACCGCTAACGGCGGCGCGCAGCTTAAAGGTTTGGAACTGCAAAGTTTTCGGTTTGAAGTCGCCGGAAGAAATTTCACCGCGCCGATCGCAAATTTAGTTACGACGGGCGACGCCGACATCGAACTCAGCGGCGTGCGGCGCGATGGCGTTTTAGACACGCTGATCGCCGGAACGGTCGTCGCCAAACGCGCTATTTACACGGAAGATATTGATTTAGCCGATTTCGTCAGCGGGCGGCGCGAAGGCTCGCTGTCGTCCGGCTCATCCGGCTCGACTTCGTTTTTCGGCGTGCCGAAGCTCGACATCCGAATCGAAGGGCGCGACGCGCTCGTCGTTCGCAATAATCTAGCGGATTTAACCGCGTCGGCATCTTTGCGGGTAACGGGCGATGTCGAGTTTCCGCAAATTTCCGGCAGAGTAACCGCCAACAGCGGCACGATTTTCTTTCGGCGCGAACGCTATGAAGTTCAGCGCGGAACGCTGGAATTTCCGCCGAATACAAATATCGAGCCGTTCATCAATCTGCAAGCCGAAGCCGAAATCAACGGCTATCAGGTTATCGTCAGCTTGGTCGGCGAATTGACCAACACGGAGAATTTGAACGCGACTGTCAGGTCGAGTCCGGCTTTGCCGCAAGCCGATGTCATCTCTTTGATTACAACCGGAAATTTGGCGAATACCGACACGGGCATTCCGACGCTGGCGCAATCGGGCATTAACACAGCAGCGGAAATTTTAACCGACGAATTAATCAACAATCCTTTAAGCAAGGCGACCGATAAACTTTTCGGCTTGAACAGATTCGAGATTGACCCGATTATTTCCGGTCAACGACTTAACCCGTCGGCGCGTCTAACGGTCGGCAGACAGATTAACCGCAACCTTTTAGTGACGTATTCGACGAATCTCGCAGAAGACCAAAACCAGGTTTTAGCTCTCGAATATCGCGTCTCAAACCGGCTGTCGTTTGTCGCCCAATACGAGCAGCAGTCGCTTTCGAATGTGACGCGCCGAAATAATAATTTTAGTTTCGAGATTCGTTTGAGAAAGAGATTTTAGAGGGTGAAGAAGAATTGAAAAGTCGAGATTCGAGTAAGAAAAAGGGCATTCAAACAGAGATGAACAGGATAGACAGGATTAAAAGATATTTATTTATCTCGTCTATCCCTGTTAATTATTTCCTCGTCTTTCTGCGTGCGTGCGTTTTAATTTTGTTTTTCTCTTTTACCGTTCTCGCCCAAAGCATTTACGAAGACCGCCGCATCGAAAACATTAGCGTCACGTTTGAGGGAACCGACCGCGCCGTCTCCGCCGCGCAGCAGTTTGAACTCGTGGCGCGCAACGCGCTCGGCGACGTTTATTCCGCCGTTAAATTACGCGACGCGCTTGACGCGCTCTACAAAACGAAAAGAATCGTTTCGGCGAAAATCGAAGCGACTCCGGTCGGCGACGCCGCCGTCAATCTGCGTTTTATTATTCGGCGCAAAACGCAAGCCGAAAAAGTTTTCATTAACATCGGCAACGTCGTCGGCGATAAAGTCACCGAGCAGGAACTGCTCTTAAAATTAAATCTCTTGAATCCGGGAACGGCGATTACCGACCAGACGCTGCGCAACAACGCCGACGCGATTCTCGTTTACCTGCGCGAGCGCGGATTTTTCAACGCCGAAGTTTCCTATACGACGCAACCGACGACGAGCGATACGGAGGTGAACGTAACTTTTCAGGTTACGCCGAACGCGCAGGCGCGCGTCGAAACATTTGCAATTAACATCGAAGGCTTCGAGGCGGCGCAAATTCGCCGGAAAATAAAGCTGCAGCCAGGGGAATTTTTCACGCGCGAACGACTGGCGGAAGATGTCGAGCGAATTCGCAAAGCGCTGCGCGAGGAAAATTTCCTCGCTCCCGAACTCAAAGACGCGCAGGTCGTTTTCGACCCGGATAAAAACGTCGTCAACATCGAAGTCGAAGGTAAAGTCGGCGCGATCGTAAACGTCGTTGTGGAAGCCGGCAAAGAGAAAATTGGCGACAAAAAACTGACCGAGCTTTTATCAATCAGGCGCGAAGGCACGCTCGATTACGCCTCGATTATCGAAGGCGAGCGGCGGCTGAGAAATTATTTTCAGGAAAAAGGTTTTTTCTTTGCCGACGTGAAGGCGGTTTGCAGCGTGCGACCCGAATTTACCGAAAACGAGGCGGGCGTGACGACGAACGAAACCGATGTTTTGTGCGGCGCGTTGAGCGGCGCGGAACTGATGAGCCGCACGGTCGAAGTTAAATATCAAGCCGATTTAAATCGCCAATTAAAACTCGTTGACATACGGCTCGAAGGCACGGACGAATTCAGAATCGAGGAAGTGCAGAGCGTCCTCGATTCGCAGGAGGCGAACGCGCTCGGCATCATTCCGTTTATCGGTTTCGGGCGCGGTTACACGAGCGCCGAGATTATTGAGAGCGACCGCCGGACGATGAGTTCTTTATTAAGAGAACTCGGCTTTCGCCGCAATCAAGTGACGGTCAGGCAGGGCGTGTCGCCAAACGGCGAAGATTTGATTTTAACTTTTGTGGTCGAGGAAGGAATTCCGACGCGAATTGACAGTATTCAAATTGACGGCAACACATCTTTTCCCGACACTGTTCTCGAAGCCGAATTACCAAGTATCATCGGCAAAAATTTTTCGCGGGCGCGAGCCAGAAACGGCGTGCGCGCTCTGCAAACGTATTATTCGCAAGCTGGTTTTTACGACGCGAAAGTAAGTTACGCGCTTGTCGAATTGCCGGGCGACGAAAACGCTAATCAGGAATTAGTCAAAATCGTTTACACGGTCGAGAACGAAGGCAAGAAAGTTTTCATCAACCGCATACTGATTAACGGCAACGAGCGCACGAAATCGGACGCGATTTTCAAAGCGATAAACTTGCGCGTTGACGACGTTTTGCGCTCGACCGATATTTTTACGAGCGAACAAAATCTTTATTCGACCGATGCTTTCAGCCTTGTCGAAATCAGAGCCGAACCAGCGGGCGAACGCGCGGACGGCAATCGCCTGTCCGACATCATCATCAACGTCGAAGAACAAAAACCGCGCCTGATTACTTACGGCGGCGGTTTCTCGACCGACATCGGCGCGAACGGATTTTTCGACATTCGCCACTTCAACCTGTTCGGAAAATTGCTGCAAGGCGGCGCGCGAATCCGCGCCAGTCGCTTGCAGCAAAACGCGCAGATTGATTTTGTCAATCCGCGATTTTTGAATGACGGCAGAAACGCCGACAACTCGATTCGTTACGCGCCCCTGACTTTCACGGCGCGCTACGAACGCGATTCGACCGTCACGCGCTTTTTCCGCTCGACCTTTGACAGAGGAACTTTTGGCATCGTCCAGCGCGTTGACGAGGAAGGCAATCCGATTGATGAATTCGGCGCGGAAACGAGCGAGCCGACTATCAACCGTTTAACGTTTTCGGCGGAAACCAGCCGCACCATCAGCCGCAGCAAACGCAGCATTTTGTTCGCCCGCTATCGCTTTGAAGACGTGCGCCTTTATAACATCGAAAGTCTTCTGATTAGAGATTTGCTGCGTCCCGATTCAAGAATCAGAACGTCGGGTTTCGGCACGAATTTCGTTTTCGATACGCGGGAAAACTGCTCGGTCAGAAACACGATTCTCGACATCATCGCCAAAGGCGATCCCGGCGAGCCGTGTCGCTACAATCCGGGCGACCCGACGCGCGGCAACTACCTGACGGCGGAATACACCGTTTCGCTTCCGGCATTGGGCGCAAACATCGGTTTTCACAAATTTCAAGGCAGTTACAACGCTTATTACACCGCGTCTTTTCTTCGCAACACGACTTTTGCCGGACGCGGCGTTCTCGGTTTGGCAAGCGTTTTTTCAGGAGAAAATAGGTTTTCGCCGACGCAGTTTCCCGACCTTGAAGACATTCTGCCGATCAGCGAAAGATTTTTCGCGGGCGGTTCGACGACGCTCAGAGGTTTTGAATTTGAACAGGCGGGTCCGCGCGTAGCGGTCGTGCCGCAGGGAATTTTCAGAAACAGCGAAGGCGAGCCGGTTTTTTTAACTCCTTTCACTGTTCCGTTCGGCGGAAACGCCCTGGCGATTGTCAATCTCGAAGCCAGAGTTCCGCTCACCAAATCAATCCGCGCCGTGCCGTTTTACGATGGCGGCAACGTCTTCCGACGCGTCAAAGATATTTTCAATTCGCCCGACGTGCCGGAAACGGATGTTTTTCGGCGTAATCTGCGCGCCGTCTGGTCGCACACCGTCGGATTAGGCTTGCGAATCAAAGCCCCGATTGGCGGCGAATTCGGAGTTGATTACGGCTACCTGCTCAACCCGCCGCAATTTCTGATTCCGCAGCCGAACGGCACGAATGGAATTTTCCGCATTCGACAAGGACAACTTCATTTCCGCTTTTCGCAAGCGTTTTAGAAGGGATGAGGGATAAAGGATGACGGATGAATAAAACGAAAAGACGCGCAAGAGATTTATTTCTTTTGCGCGTCTTTTCAACTCTGCTTTTATTACTTTATGCTTTCTTGTTCATCCCTCATCTTCATCCTTCATTCCTTATTTCACGACGAGTTTGCGGCGGGCTTGCACCTGTAACTCGGGGCGGCGCGAGGAAACTTCAATGGCGCGGATTTCGCCTGTCTTTGATTCGCTCAAGGCGCGTTTCGGCGCGTAAGTTAAAACGTAGCTCGAATCAATAATCGCGGCGATGAGAGCGGTTTTCTCCAGCATTTCTTCGTTCGACGCGGGCAGAATTATTTCGCCGTTCGTGTCTTTGGAAAGATCGATCAGGTATTTTTCGCTTTCAATCAAAGCGTTTTCACGATCTTTCATTTTTCGCAAAAATTCTCTGTCAGTATTTATCGAACCAAGGCGAGGAGCTTTCATCAAATCACGCACGCCGTTCGGCATTGTCGCAACGACTTCTTCGGGCAACCTGTTCGGGTTAGGTTCGCCTTTTTTGAAGATACTTTTATTCGGCGCGAGAGCGACTTTTTCCATCTGCGTGTAACTGAAAATGTGGACGTTGATGTCGGTCGCCAGGAGATTGCGCATCGCCGCGTTTCTCTCGGTTAGATTATTAAAAGTGTCCGTGCCATCGGTGATTAAAACAAGATGCCGGTTTTCGAGCGGAGTTTTTTGCAGAAATTTATTCGCCGTATCGAGCGCGTTAATGAATAGAGAACGTTTGCCGAAATTCGCTTTCGCGTTTAGCGTTTTCAACGCTTCTTCTTTATTCGTCCATTCGGCGATAATCTCGACTTTATCGTTGTATTGCATAATCGCCACCGAATCTTCCTTTGAGAGCGCGTTAATTAAACTTTTCGCGGTTTTCTTGGTTTGGTCTAAACTTTTCGCCCGCCGCATCTCGCCGCCCGTGTCCATTACGACTAAAACATTGGCGGGGATGCGCCGCAAACTGCTTGCCAAATGCAGCCGTTCGTCTTCCATAATCACCAAATCTTCCTTCTTCACGCCTGCAAAGAATTTCCCGTTGCGGTCAACGGCGGAGACATTTAATTTGATTTCTTCGGTGTAAACTCGTTCGGTGTCATCCTCTTGAAGCGGTGTCGGCGTGGGCGTCTGCGCGTTTGAAACGGCGAAAAGGAAGAGTATCGTCAGAATGATTTTGGGTAGCGGCGAAAGCATAAAATCTCCTTAAAATCGGCTGGCTTTGCGGGTTTTGATGCCCAAGTCGAAATACAGGTTGTAGTTTGCCGGTTCAAGTTCATCCGAGTTCTGAGTCCTAAGTCAAAAACTGTCTTCGGCTTGGGACTCAGAATTTAGGACTATCTTAAAGGTGAGTTCGCGCCTCCCAGAGTTCGGGGAAGAATTTTTTCGAAAGCGTCGTCCGCAAATATCCCGCGCCTTCGGAACCGCCCGTGCCGCGTTTCATTCCGAGCATTCGTTCGACCATTAAAACGTGGTTGTATCGCCACAGTGAAATATTTTCGTCGTGTTCGATGAGTAAATCCTGCATTATGAAAAAGTCGGCGTGTTTTTCGGGATATGTCAGAATCTCGACAATCGTTTTGACTCGATCTTCATTAGTTTCCGTCGAAAATCCCTTTCTGTTTAATAAATTCCAAAACTCGTCGGCGAGGCTCGGCGCGTCGAATCTTTTCTTTAATCTTTCAAAAGCGAATTCATCGCCCGCGAAATGATTCATCATTCGTTCGTCTTTTGCGCCCGAGACGAATTCGATTTCGCGGAACTGCGTTGATTGAAAACCGCTCGCCGGATTTAATTTGTCGCGGAATTCCAAAAAGCCGATTTGCGCCATCGTCTCTAAAATATGAATCTGGCTGACGACGACTTTGCCGATTGCCGCGACGGTTTTCAACGAATGATTGGCGCGAAACGTTCGACTTTCCTTGAGCCAATTGATGCTCGCGTCAATCTCGTGCAAAATTTGTTTGAACCAAAGCTCGTAAGTTTGATGAATGACGATAAACAGCAATTCGTCATGACTTACGGGCTCGGACAAAGCGTTTTGCAAACGAATAAGCTCAGGAACTTTCAAGTATTCGTTATAGGAAAGCGGAGAATTCGCGCCGTAATTATTCATAGCCTTTTTTGGTTTTATCTTCGTGTATCGCCTGTTTGATGTCAATTTTACGGCGATTATTGCGCCGATTGCAAAAAAGCGAAAAAGATTCTTGACAGGCGAATTTATTTCCGCTAAATTTTCTTTCGTTCTATCAAAAAACAATCGAAAAACAATCCCTTAAAAAATCTTGCGGTTAAAGATTTTCTACTTGTTAGAAAATGAGTTTTATTACATTTTCGATAATTCGCAGAAGGCAAAGCCGAAGAGGTTTTGTTAACGGCGAACTTTGTTTTTCTTTGAATGATGATGCCTTCCGGCACGGAACTAAAAAACAACTAAACCTTTATAAAAGGTCTCAGAAAATTAAAATTCACTGATGTTTGTAGGAGGAATTAGAAAAAATGTCAAAAACTAACGGCAAGGTCAAATGGTTTAACAACGCGAAAGGTTACGGTTTTATCGAACAACCCGGCGAGCAGGATGTCTTCGTGCATTACAGCGCGATTTCCGGCGACGGTTATAAAACTTTAACGCAGGGACAGGATGTCGAGTTTGAAGTCACCAACGGTCCGAAAGGTCCGCAAGCGGAAAACGTAACGGCGAGTTAACGCGGCAAATTAAATCGTATGATAACGGTCGGTTTTTGCGAAAAAGCCGGACGGCGTTTATTAAAAAGGTTTTAAGTTCCAAATTTCAAGTTTCAAGTTAATCGGGTTTTCCCGCCGCTTGAGACTCGAAAGCTGAAACTTGAAACCTTTTTTTATCCGATTTCCTCGCCGCGTTTTTTCAGCATTCGGCGCCACAGTTCGCGGTAAGACGTAAAGCGCGCGACGATTGTGTTGAACTGATAACGCTGCGCGTAATTCAGGTTGCGGTCGTCGGCGAGCCGTTTGATGTTCGCGTCGAGGCGCGCACGGGCTTCGAGCGGCGGACGTTTTGTGCCGCCACTGAAAAAAATATCGAAATCAATTTTCAGCTTGCGAATGTCGTCTTCGAGCCGGGCGATTTGCTGGTCGAGACCAGCGGATTCTTCACGTTTGGTCTGCGTTTGCCGGTATAATTTGTTGCCTAAGATTGCCATTTGGTTTTTTCCGTTTTGTGAACCGTTCCAGTTAAAAGAAAACTTTCAAAGCCGAAACAATTCCTTATTTGATTATTGCAACGAACTTTTTCAGTTAGAATAATTTTATGAGCAAACACGACCGCCGCGAAAATCTGCGGCTGCTGCCTTCGGTTGACGCGATTCTTCAGACGGCGACCGCCGCGCGCATTCGGCGACAATCAGGCGCGAAACATTTGACCTTGCTGGCTCGCGCGTTGACCGACGCGCTACGACGCGAAATGTTAGGCGAACCGAGCGGCGATAAAAATTACTCGCGCGAAGAACTATTAGCGGAAGCTGAAAAAAATCTCGAAAAACTTTGGCGCAACGAACGTAATTCCGGTTTGCGCCGAGTTATAAACGCGACGGGCGTCATCGTTCATACGAATTTGGGACGCGCGCCGCTGTCGGACGAAGCGGTCAAAGCGCTAACGGAAAACGCCGCGCGATACTGCACGCTCGAGTACGATTTAACGACGGGCGAGCGTGGACGGCGCGGCGCGCGCGTCGAAAATCTTTTAGCCGAACTCACGGGCGCGGACGACGCGCTCGTGGTCAATAATTGCGCGGCGGCTGCTTTTTTGGTTTTGACAGTGCTGGCGCGCGGCGGCGAAGCGGTTATTTCGCGCGGCGAACTTGTGGAAATAGGCGGCGATTTTCGCATACCCGACGTGTTGGAACAATCCGGCGCGCGTCTAAGAGAAGTCGGCACGACGAATCGGACGCGCGTTTCTGATTACGAACGCGCCGTCTCAGAAAATACGAAATTGATTTTGCGCGTTCATCCGTCGAATTACCGCATCGTCGGCTTCACCCACGCGCCCGCTTTATGCGAACTCGCCGAACTCGCGCGCGAAAAAGACATCCTGCTTTACGAAGACGCCGGTTCGGGCGCGATGTTCGATTTGAGCCGCTACGGTTTGACGGACGAACCGGTGATCAGCGATTCGATACGAGCCGGCGCGGATGTTGTCACGTTCAGCGGCGACAAACTGCTCGGCGGCGTGCAGTCGGGCTTGATTGTCGGGCGTGGCGAAGTCGTCGAGAAAATCAGAAAGCATCCGCTCTACCGCGCGCTCAGAGTTGATAAGTTAATTTACGCCGCGCTCGAAGCGACGCTCGAATCTTTTCGCAGGGAGGCGGCTGTGCAGGAAATTCCCGTTTTGAAAATGCTCTCGGCGACGATTGAACAATTGAAAACGCGCTCGTCGGGTTTTGCGGAAAAACTGAATAAAAATCGCGGCGCGAACAAAGATTTGAAAATCGAAATCGCTGAAGGCAAATCGGTGGTCGGCGGCGGTTCCGCGCCGACAGCGCAGCCCGCAACGATTTTGCTCGCGCTCGAACACGAGCGGATGTCGGCGGCAGAATTAGAAGAAACGCTGCGGTTCTCGAATCCGCCGATTATTACCCGAATTTTAGATGATGTGGTTCTAATTGATTTGCGAACAGTCTCGGAAAGCGAAGAAGCTGAACTTTTAGAAATTTTAGAAAATATTTAGCCGCGGACAAACACGAAAATTCACGAAAAATTTTCTGGACTTAATTTCGTGTTCTGCGCGTGTTTGTTCGCGGCTAAAAAATCACCCGTTTTTCTGCGCGAAATCTTTCATAAATTCAACTAATGCTTCAACACCTTCTTGCGGAAAAGCGTTGTAAATCGAAGCGCGAATGCCGCCGACTGAACGGTGTCCTTTCAAACCGTCGAGGTTACACGCGGCGGCTTCGGACGTAAACTGTTTTTCTAGTTCTTCAGTCGGCAAACGATAGGTGACGTTCATCAGCGAACGCGCCGACTTCTCGGCGTGTCCTTGGTAAAAACCGTCGCTTGTGTCAATCGCGTCGTAAAGAATCTTTGCCTTTTTCTCGTTCTTCTTTTCCATCGCCGCGAGTCCGCCGTGTTTTACAATGTGCTGGCAGACCAGATTGATAATGTAAATTCCCCACGTGTTCGGCGTGTTGAGCATCGAATCGTTTTCGGCAATAAGGCGGTAATCAAGCATTGAATGTTGATTTTCGGGAACTTGTTCAAGTAGGTCGTTGCGGATAATAACGAGCGTTACGCCCGAAGGTCCGATGTTTTTCTGCGCTCCGGCGTAAATCAAAGCGTATTTTTCGATGTCAATCGGTTTTGAGAGAATGTTTGACGAAGCATCGCAGATGACCGGCACGCCTTTCCCGTCCAAATCGTATTTAAATTCGACTCCTTCGATGGTTTCGTTTGAAGTGTAATGAATGTAGCGGGCGTTTTCGCTGAAAGCGAGTTCGTCCTGCGTCGGCACAGATTTAAAACCAGAATCGGCGGTGGAAAAAATCGCCTTCGCATCGCCGCAGCGTTTCGCTTCTTTAATCGCTTTTTTGCCCCAAGCGCCGGTTATGACGTAATCAGCAGTTTCATCTTGCCCCAAGAAATTAAGCGGAATCATTGAGAATTGCAGACTCGCGCCGCCTTGCAGAAAAAGAATTTTATAGTTGTCGGGAACGCGCAGAAGCTGGCGGATGCCGCTTTTCGCCGCTTCGAGAACGGGAGCGAAATGTTTCGAGCGGTGGCTGACTTCCATCACACTCATCCCGATTCCGTTTAAAGATGTCATCTCGCTTTGCGCCTGCTGCAAAACTTCGAGCGGCAGAACCGCCGGTCCCGCGCTGAAATTGTAAATCCTCTCGGTCATTAAAATCTCCTCTGCTTAAAAATCAGTTCTGAATAATAAGAGTTTAAGATAACACACGAAAAAAAAATTATAAATTTTGGCAAATTCGGTTTCTCGCTTCAAAATTCTGACCGAGTTGAGTTAAAATACTTACTTAAATAACAACTCTTCTTTTTTCGGAAACATCGTAAAGAGGCGTTTTTCGATACGACTTTATAAAAAGATTTTTTGGAGGATTTTAAAATGTTTCGTAAAAATTATTTGACGTTTCTTTTAGCTATCGCTTTATTCATGACGGGCGGCATCGCCGCTCTCGCCCAAACCGCGCCGGTGATGGGGAGCGTCGTGATGAAAAAAGCGGACGGCACGACTGTGCCGGTTGCCGATGCCGTCATTGACGTTTACCGGATAGATGTCAAAGGAAAACTGCCGTCGGGCAAAACCAACGGCAAAGGCGAATTTAGCTTTGCCGGATTTCCGCTTGGCGGGCAGTTTATGTTTGCCGTCAGTGCGCCGAGTGCGAAAGCGGAAATTTTTCCGGGCGTTAAAGCCGGAAATGAAAAAATTACTATTACATTGGTTGAAGGCGACGGAGCGCGTTTGACCGAGGAGCAAGCCAGAGGAGCTTTGAATGCTGCTCCGGCTGCGAACCCGAGCGGCGAATTGACCGCCGAACAAAAAAAGGCGCAGGCGGAATATGAAAAGCAAGTCGCCGAGGTTAATGCCAAAAACGCAAAATCCAAAGAAAGCGACGAATTGGTTAGAAAAGCTCTCGACGAAGGCAACAAAGCCTACACTGCTAAAAATTATGACGTGGCGGTTGCGAAATTCGACGAGGGTTATAAAGCCAGTTACGATTTTGTCGGCAGCGCGCCGGTACTATTAAATAACAAAGCGTTGTCTTTAAGATTTCGCGGCGTTGATACGTATAATCAAAGCAGAACATTGACCGACGCGAGTGCGAGAGTGCAAAGCATGAACAAAGTCACCAAAGACTTCGCCGATGCCGTTGACGCTTACAGTCAGTCTTTAACCATTTTGAAAAACGCCCCGGCAACGGACATCGTCGACCGAAAGAATTACGATGCCGTCAAGATGGATACGCTGCGCGGAGCAAAAGACCTCACTAAAAATATGGTGGTGACCGAGAAAATTGACAACACCAAAACGAGCGCCATTAAAACATTGATAGAAGAGTATGCCCTGGTCGAAACCGACAAAGCCGCTAAAGCCGAAGCGCAGGTCGTTCTAGCCGATGTTTACCGCATCGCCGCCGATCCCGACAATGCGATTATCGAATACAAAAAAGCGCTCGAAACGTCACCCGACAACCCCGATGCTTTAGCCGGTTTGGGATTATCGCTTTTCGACGCCGGCGAGAGAAGCGGCAATACGCAGCAAAAACAGGAAGGATTGAACTACATGCAGCGATTTGCGGAGGTCGCGCCGAGCACGCACAAATTAAAAGAGAGCGTCGCCGGAGCGGTCGAATATCTTAAATCGCAGAAATTGACTCCGCAAAAAACCACTCGAAAGAAAAACTAAACTGCAAACTAAAACGACTCAAGAGCCGCGCCTTTCGATGAGACGCGGCTCTTTATTTTTTAAAGACACCAAGCCAAAAAGAATCTTGACACTTCTAAAGTAAACATCTATTATCTATATCAACGATGTTTATCATCGTTTTATTTTGCGTCACTAAGTAGTGTAAACTGCGCGAAACTCTTCTCAGAAAATCCTCTTTTTTTAACAAACGAAAGGAAAACTTTTACTAATGTCAGCAAAACTTGGAGAAATCCTTGTCCGTGAAAATCTAATCTCTTCGCAGCAGCTACGCGAGGTTTTGGAGTATCAGCGCGCTAACGGCGGGCGGCTGGGCGCGAATTTAGTCAATCTTGGAATTATCTCCGAAGACGTGATAACCGCCGTTTTGTCCAGACAATACGGCATTCCGTCTATTAATTTAGACCTGTTTCAGATTGAAAATGAAACCATCAAATTGATTTCTCACGAAGTCGCGCTCAAGTATTCGGTTTTGCCGATTTCCAGAGTCGGCGCGACCTTAACGCTGGCGATGGCTGACCCGACGAATGTTTTTGCGATGGACGACATAAAGTTTATGACCGGCTTAAACGTGGAGCCAGTCATCGCTTCGGAAGCGTCTTTAGTCGTTGCCATCG
The DNA here is from genome assembly GCA_902805935.1 of uncultured Pyrinomonadaceae bacterium. Classification (GTDB taxonomy): domain Bacteria; phylum Acidobacteriota; class Blastocatellia; order Pyrinomonadales; family Pyrinomonadaceae. The sequence continues at coordinate 20,271 of CADCUR010000308.1, read as the reverse complement.
GAAAGTATTACAGCGACTCTAACGAAATCGAGCTTTTCGATTCATCCGCTGTCACCGGAATCGAAAGATTTGTTCCGAGCATCGGCAAAAACGCCGACGGCAAAACTCATAACGGCAGAAACGGCAAAGGCAGAAACGGCAAAGTCGCGCCGAGCAACGGAGCGGCAGCCGCGACGCTTGACCAAAGATTGGTTGAATCGGATCTGACCGTCTCGCTCGACCGCTTTGAATTCGGCGCGAGCGAAACCGAAGAATTTGAACTGCTTGAAGACAATGACGAAATTGACCTCGCCCAACTCGCCATTGCGAGCGAAGACGCGCCCGTCGTTCGTCTGGTCAATGTTTTATTAGTTGACTCTCTGCGGCGCGGCGCGTCCGACATACACGTCGAACCTTACGAAAAAGATTTACGCATACGGTTTCGCATTGACGGCGTTTTATACGACGTGATGCACCCGCCGATGAAGATGCGCGACGCGCTTATTTCGCGTCTGAAGATTATGTCGAAGCTCGACATTTCCGAAAAACGCCTGCCGCAAGACGGACGCATCAAAATCAAAGTCAAAATTGACGACCGTTCGCGCGAACTAGATTTCCGCGTCTCGACCTTGCCGACGCTGTTCGGAGAAAAAGTCGTGCTTCGTCTGCTCGATAAAGACAAGCTGATGCTCGATATGACCAAACTCGGCTTCGAGCCGGAAGGTTTGGAAATTTTCCAGCGCAACATTTCTAAACCTTATGGAATGGTTTTGGTTACGGGTCCGACCGGTTCGGGAAAAACCAACACGCTTTATTCCGCGCTTCAGGCTCTGAACACATCGGAAACAAATATTATGACGGCGGAAGACCCGGTTGAATTCAACTTGCCCGGTATCAACCAAGTGCAGATGAAAGAGCAAATCGGGTTGAATTTTGCCGCCGCGCTGCGCTCGTTCCTTCGCCAAGACCCGAACATCGTTCTCGTCGGCGAAATCCGCGACTTTGAAACGGCGGAAATCGCCATCAAAGCTGCGCTCACCGGGCACCTTGTTTTATCAACGCTGCATACGAACGATGCGCCTTCAACGATTTCCCGAATGGTCAATATGGGCATCGAGCCGTTTCTGGTCGCTACGAGCGTCAATATCATTCAAGCGCAAAGACTGATCAGAAGAATCTGCAAAAACTGTAAGGAAGAAGTCCATCTGCCGGTTGAAGCGTTCACCGAAATCGGATTTTCAAAAGAAGAAGCTGACGAAATGAAGGCTTATAAAGGTAAAGGCTGCCAGAATTGCAACGGCACGGGCTACAAAGGCAGAGTCGGTCTTTATGAAGTGATGGAAATCACCGACGAGTTGCGCGAGTTGATTATCATCGGCGCGAGCGCCATCGAACTTCGCCGGAAAGCCATCGAACTCGGAATGATAACTTTGCGCGGTTCGGGTCTTCACAAACTGCGCGAAGGGATTACGACGATTGAAGAAGTCGTCAAAGAAACGGTTTTGTAAGAAAAAGGAGAAAGTATGATTTACAAGGCAATCGCATTATCTTTGGCAATACTAATCGGGCTGGGAACGATTGTGCCGCTCGTCACAACACAGGTCGAAGCCGGTTCGCACCGAAAGCAGAACCGGGCGAAAAAGAAAAGCAAGAAATACAAAAAATACTCGAAAAAATGGTGGCGCGCTTATCGCCAGCGAACGAATCGCCAGAAATCCCTGAACGCCAGAAAGCGTAATTTGCGCCTGCGCCAAATACGGCTTGCCAACACTCGGGCAGCGTCCGACAGCAACAACAACGCGAATCAAAAAACTGCGCTTAAATCCGGCGGCAAAGTGATGTTTGTCACAGACAACGCGCCGGCGATTTTGCCGTCGGGCGAAGCCGCGCCGCGCGGCTGGAAACGCGGTCAGGCTTCGGCAGGCGAACTTCAATTCCGCGTTGACGACGAAAGCGGTTTGAACATCGGTTCAGCGGCGATTGCGGTCGTCGGTCCGGCGGTCAATACGGACAATGAAGTTCCGTCGAACAAAACCGTCGGCGGCGTTTCGACTTCCGCTTTAAGACGCACGGTTATTGACCGAATGATTCGAGAAGAAGGCTGGGTCGTCAACGATTATCAAAAACAGGTCGGCGGCAAACGGGTTTACGTTGTCGTCGCGCAATCGCCGGGCGCGGGCGGCGCGGTGCAATCGCGTTTGTTTTATTTCACGGAAGTTGACGGACGCATTTACAGCGTGGCGACCAACGCCGCGAAAGATAACTCGCAGCGCATCGAGCAGGAATCGGAAAAAGCCATCAATTCACTCCAGCGCAAATCAAACAGCACTCAACAAGCTGAACTTAAATAGTCTGGAAAGACTAGGAAGTTTGAGGAAATCTGGAAAGTCAAAAGGTTTCCTCAAACTTCCCAAACTTCCTGGGCTTCCCAAACTTTCCAGACTTCTTAAACTTCCTAAACTTAACTTTATGAATCCCGAACAACCAGCCACAGCCGACCAAATTACGCTTCCCGATTTGCTTCGCCGAATGACAGATTTGGGCGGCTCGGATTTACATATTACGACTAATTCCGCGCCGCAAGTGCGCGTTCACGGACACCTCAGCGCGCTCGACGGTTTCGCGGCGTTTTCGCCCGCCGATACGAAACGGCTCGCTTATTCGGTTTTGACCGACGCGCAAAAGCATCGTTTCGAGGAAAAGTTGGAACTCGATTTTTCATTCGGATTAAAAGGAATGTCGCGTTTCCGCGCCAATCTGTTTAATCAAAAAGGCGCGGTCGGCGCGGTGTTCCGCGCGATTCCGTATGAGATAAAAACCTTTAAGGATTTGGGATTGCCGCCCGTCATCTCGGATATGTGCAAAAAGCCGCGCGGCTTGATTCTGGTCACGGGTCCGACCGGCTCCGGTAAATCAACGACGCTCGCTTCGATGATTGACAAGATCAACGTTGACCGCAACGAACACATTTTGACTATCGAAGACCCGATTGAATTTCTGCACAATCATAAAAACTGCGTCGTCAACCAACGCGAAGTCAACGCCGACACGCACGGTTTCGCCGACGCTCTGCGGACTGCCTTACGCCAAGACCCAGACGTGGTTCTGGTCGGCGAAATGCGCGACCTGGAAACTATCGAGATGGCGCTCAGAATCGCCGAAACCGGACATTTAACCTTCGCCACTCTGCACACTAACTCCGCCGCTTCGACCATCAACCGCATCATTGACGTTTTCCCCGCCGGACAGCAATCGCAAATTCGCACGCAGCTTTCGATGGTTCTTGAAGGTATTCTGTGTCAAGCGCTTTTGCCGAAATCATCCGGCGACGGGCGCGTGATGGCGCTAGAGATTCTCGTGCCGAACGCCGCCATCCGCAATCTTATCCGCGAAGACAAAATTCACCAGATTTACTCGACGATGCAGACCGGACAAGATAAATTCGGAATGCAGACGTTTAATCAGGCTCTCGCCACGCTTTATCAAAAACGCCAAATCACTCTTGACGTGGCGATGCAGCGCACCTCGAACGCCGACGAATTGAGAGATTTAATCGAGCGCGGCTCTGGCTTAAACCAGGCTTACAACGGAGGCGGCAAACCGCCGCTAAACGGTCAAACGCCGGGCAGCCCATACGCGCAGGGAAGACCAGTCGGTCAGCGTCCGCCGGTTCGCTAATTAATTTCGGATTTCGGATTTGAAATGCGAAATCCCAAATCGAAAGAGGAGCAGAATAAAGAAATGCCAACATACGCCTTTAAAGGTCGCAATCGGTTAAATGAAATGGTTTCGGGTGAGAAAATCGCCGCCAGCCAAGATGAGTTGCGCTCGCTTCTGCGCCGCGAGCAAATCATAATGACGCAAGCCTCGGAGAAGGGGCGCGAAATCAGTCTGCCGAAACTCGGACGCAGCAAAAAAGTCAAAGCCAAAGAGTTAGCCATTTTCACGCGCCAGTTTTCCGTAATGATTGACGCGGGTTTGCCGCTCGTCTCGTGTATTGATATTTTGGCGCAGCAGCAAAAGAATGTTTTCTTCAAAGAAGTTTTGCATCAAGTTCGCCAAAACGTCGAAGAAGGCGCGACGCTTTCCGCCGCGCTCGAAAAACACCCAAAGGTTTTCGATTCGCTTTACACGCATATGGTCGAAGCCGGCGAAACGGGCGGCGTGCTTGATTTGATTTTGCAGCGGCTCGCCACTTTGATCGAAAAGGTCGTCAAATTAAAACGCAGCATCATTTCGGCTTCGATTTATCCGGCGGCGGTCGTCGTGGTGGCAATCGCGGCGGTGGCGACGATTATGGTCGTCGTCATTCCGCAATTCGAGCAAATCTTTTTAGGATTGCTTGGACCGGGCGAAATGCTGCCGCTGCCGACGCGCATCGTGATGGCGATCAGTAATTTTCTCGCCGGTTGGGGCGGATTGTCTTTGCTTGCGACTATCGTCGGCAGCGCGGTCGGCATTAGTTTTTACTACAAAACGCCGAAGGGCAAATGGGCGATTGATTCGCTGCTTTTAAAGACGCCTATTTTCGGCGGCATTCTGCGTAAAATCGCTGTCGCCCGTTTCGCGCGGATTCTCTCAACCTTGCTTTCTTCGGGCGTGCCGATTCTCCAGTCGCTGGAAATCACGGCGAAGACTGCCGGCAACGTCGTCGTCGAAGACGCTATTTTGAAGGTTCGCGCCGGAGTCGAGCGCGGCGAAAGTTTCGTCGAGCCGCTCAAAGCGACCGAGGTCTTTCCGCATATGGTTTCGCAGATGGTCGGCGTCGGCGAGCAAACCGGCGCGATGGACGCGATGCTCGGCAAAATCGCCGATTTCTACGAAGATGAAGTAGATTCGGCAATCGCCGATTTGCTCTCGATGATCGAACCGGTCTTGATTGCGTTCTTAGGCGTCACCATCGGTTCAATCGTCATCTCGATGTATCTGCCACTCTTTACGCTCATCGGAAAACTTTCGAGCGGCAAATAAAACGATTCAAAATAATCGCTCGCGGGCGTGCCGAGTTTCGCGCGCTTCAGACAAAAGCCGACTTTCACGAGTCGGCTTTTTTGCGTGCGTGCGGCGGCGCGGCGATTTTATTGCAGTCCGCGCTCGTTTGTCATAATTTTAGTTACTTTCGTCCATACCGATTGATTTTTTAATAAGCGACTTCCTGACAAGCGAGTTTCAAATTATCGAAGCCGTAAAAATTTCTCGCTCGGATTGTTTGCGCGGGTTTGCCGAAGGATTTTGCGGCGCCGCTTTTCGTCGGTTTTCTTTTCCGCCGAATTTTGCCAAAATCAATTAAGCAAACGAACGAAGTCATTCTGTCAGACAAAAACGCCGCGGCGAAATAAATTCCGTTTTGGCAAAAACATTGGTTCGTTTTTCATCATCCTTACTCGTTTATATTTGCGACTCGACTTATCGGAAAAACAGGTTATGAAAAAATCCGAAACCTCAAAATCAATTGCTGAAAATGAGGCAGAGAAAAACAGCGGCGCGAAAGATTTTCTCGTGGCAGGCATCGGCGCGTCGGCGGGCGGCATTCAGGCGCTCAAGGAATTTTTTGAAAACGTGCCTGCCGATTCGGACGTGGCTTACGTCGTCATTTTGCATCTGTCGCCCGACTTCGACAGCCGACTGGCGGAAATTTTGCAGACGGTCGCGGCGATTCCCGTTACGCAGGTTACGGAACGAGTAAAAGTCGAGCCGAATCGCGTTTACGTCGTGCCGCCGAGTCATCATCTTGAAATGGAAGACGGACATCTCACCGTGTCGCCGAACGTCAGCGTGGAGGAGCGGCGCGCGCCCGTGGATATTTTCTTTCGCACGCTGGCGGAGTCGCATCGCGCCCGCGCGATTTCCGTTGTGCTTTCGGGAACGGGAGCGGACGGTTCGATGGGACTCAAGCGCGTTAAGGAGTGCGGCGGCGTGACGTTCGTTCAGAATCCGCGCGAGGCGGAGTTTAGCGAGATGCCGCGCAATTCGATTGACACCGAACTGGTTGACGCGGTTTTGAACGCGAACGAGATTCCAGCGAAAATCGTCGCTTACAAATCGAATTTGGGGGCGGTCGAGATTCAGGATTCTCCTGAATCTCGACCCGAAGACGACACCGCCGCCCTGCGCGAGATTTTCACCGTTTTGCGCGTTCGCACGAAGCACGAATTTTCCAATTACAAACGCCCGACGATGCTGCGCCGCATCGAACGCCGCCTTAACGTCCGCGAACTCGACAGCCTTCGGGCTTATGCCGACTATCTCAAAGAAAACCCGGACGAACACGCCGCGCTGCTCAAGGATTTGCTGATTTCGGTGACGAATTTTTTCCGCGATAAAGATGCGTTTCATTTTTTGGAAACCGAAGTCGTGCCGCGCATTCTTCAGGACAAACGGGCGCAGGACGAAGTTCGGGTGTGGGTCGCGGGCTGCGCAACGGGCGAAGAAGCGTATTCGATTGCGATGCTGCTTGCCGAGCGAACCGAGCAATCGGCAGTCGCGCCTAATATTCAGATTTTTGCGACCGACATTGACGACTCGGCGATTGCCGCCGCGCGCGACGGTTTTTACACTTTGAACGACGCGGCGGACGTGTCGCCGGAACGTCTGCGGCGATTTTTCATCAAAGACGGCGAAGGTTTTCGCGTTCGGAGCGAATTGCGCAAGATGATTCTTTTCGCCAATCATAATCTTTTGAAAGACGCGCCGTTTTCGCATCTTGATTTAGCGACGTGCCGCAATTTGCTGATTTATTTTAACGGCGAAGCGCAGGAACGCTCAATGGAAACTTTTCATTTCGCTTTGAATCCGGGCGCGTTTCTTTTTCTCGGAACATCCGAATCGGTGGACGGCGCGGGCGATTTGTATGCGCCGGTCAGCAAAGAGCATCGCGTTTATCAAAGCCGTCAGGCGGCGTCGAGAATTTCGTATCCGGTGCCGGACGCGCCGCCCGTGCTGCGGCTCGCCGACGCGAAAAAATCGCCCGCGAACGACGCCGCAACGGGAATTTCCCCGAAAAGCGAAAACCAGGCGCTCGAACGCATCTCGTTCGGCGATTTGCACCAGCAGCTTTTAGAGCAATACGCCGCGCCTTCGATTGTCGTCAACGAAAATTACGACATCGTGCATCTGTCGGCACGCGCCGGACGATTTCTGCAAATGGCGGGCGGCGAGCCGTCGAAAAATCTGCTGCATCTTGTTCGTCCCGAACTGCGGCTCGAACTTCACGCCGCGCTCGCTCAAGCCGTCCAAAACCGCCAGAACGTCGAAACCGCGAATTTAACCGTCGAAATAAACGGACAAACCGAGACGGTCAACATTCAAGTTCGTCCGGTTTTGCACGAGGAAGATACGGCGCGCGGTTTTCTGCTCGTAATTTTTGAGTCATCGGAAAACAAAGCGGATGCGGACAACGGCGCGACCGAGCGCGTCGTTGCTGCAACGGCGAACGAATCGCTCGCCAGACGGCTCGAAGCGGAATTGGAACGAGTCAAAGCGCAGCTTCGCTCGTCCGTCGAGCAATTCGAGATTCAGACTGAAGAGCTGCGCGCCTCGAACGAAGAGCTGCAGGCGATTAACGAAGATCTGCGCTCGACCGCCGAAGAGTTAGAGACGAGCCGCGAGGAATTGCAGTCGGTCAACGAAGAGTTGATGACGGTCAATCAGGAACTGAAAATCAAAATCGAAGAGCTTTCGCAGTCGAACAGCGATTTTCAGAATCTGCTCAACTCGACCGACATCGGCACGATTTTTCTCGACCGCGCCTTGCGCGTCAAAATGTTCACGCCGGAGGCGAGCGCGGTTTTCAACCTCATCGAAGCCGACATCAACCGCCCGCTCGCCGACATTACGACCAGACTCGTTTTCGCCGATTTGCAGGCGGATGTCGAATCGGTTCTCGACACGCTGCAAACCGTCGAGCGCGAATTTGAAACCGAACGCGGCAAATGGTATCTGCTGCGCATTTTCCCGTATCGCACGGCGGAAGATAAAATCAGCGGCGCGGTCGTAACCTTTATCGAAATTACCAACCGCGTCGAGTCCGAACGGGCTTTGAGCAAGATTGCTCAAAGCCGCGAGCAGCAAACGCGCATTTTCGACACCGCTCTTTCATCAATCGCCGATTTCGCATATACCTTCGACAGCGAGGGGCGTTTTACCTACGCCAACAAACCGCTGCTCGATTTGCTCGGCATCACGCTCGAAGAAATCACGGGCAAAACTTTCCACGAATTGCCGTATCCGAAAGATTTGGCGCATAAACTTCAAGCGCAAATCAGACAGGTCTTTGAAACGAAGAAACCTGTGACGGACGAAACGCCGTTCGTCAATCCGGCGGGCGAAGAAGGCTTTTACGAATATATTTTCGCGCCCGTCGTCGGCGAAAACGGCGCGGTCGAAGTCGTCGCCGGTTCGACGCGCGTCATCACTGAGCGCAAAAAATCCGAAGAATCTTTGCGCAAGTCCGAAGAGCGGCTTCAGCAGTTGATAAAAAATCTGCCGGGCGGCGCGGCGTTCATCGTTGACCGCGATTTGCGCTATCTGCTCGCCGAAGGCGAAGCCCTCGCCGAAGTCGGAATCCAGTCCAAAGACTTAATCGGCAAAACGATTTTCGAGGCGTTGCCGAAAGATTCGGCAGCGGATTACGAGCCGCTGTATCGCGCGGCTCTGGCGGGCGAATCGTTCGTGCACGAACACGACGAACACGGCAAAACTTACGTCTCGCGCGGCGCGCCGCTGCGTTCGGCGAGCGGCGACATTTACGCCGCGCTCGCCGTCTCTTACGACATCTCCGACCGCAAACGAGCCGAAGAAAAACTGCGCGAATCCGAGACGCAGATGCGGCTGGTCGTCGAAGCCGCCGAGATGGGAACCTGGGACTGGGATTTGCGCACGGGCGCGGTGCGTTGGAACGAACAGCATTTTCGCCTGTTCGGACGCGAACCGGAAACGCGCGTTTTGAGCTACAAAGATTTTGAACGGAGCGTTCACCCGGAAGACCGAGAAATGGTGCGGGAACGGCTCGAACAGGCAATCGAACAAGACAATGTTTTTCAAACCGAATTTCGCGTCGTGCTGCCCGACCGCTCCACGCGCTGGATGAGCGGCTACGGGCGCGTCGTCGAACGCGAGGCTTCGGGCAAGGTGATCCGTATGACCGGCGTGATGTTCGATGCGACCGAGCGCAAAGCGATTGAAGAAGCCGTGCGCCAATCCGAAGAACGCCTGCGTCTGCTCGTCGAAAGCGCGTCGGATTACGCGATTTTCAGCGTAACGCCCGACAACATCATAGAATCCTGGAACGCGGGCGCGGAAAAAGTCTTCGGTTACGCGGAAGACGAAATCATCGGCAAAAGCGGCGCGATTCTGTTTACTTCCGAAGACCAAAAGAGGGGCGTTCCCGCAATGGAAATCAAATGCGCTACCGAAACCGGAAAAGCCGAAGACGAACGCTGGCACATTCGCAAAGACGGCTCGCGCTTTTACGCTTCCGGCGTGACGCAGCCGCTGCTCGACGGACAAGTCAGGGGCTTCGTCAAAATCTGCCGCGACCAGACCGAGCAGATTCGGGCGGAGAAAGCCGTGCGCGATAAGGAAGTTCTGAAAAAGCTGGTCGGCGCGCAGGAAGACGAGCGGCGGCGCATCGCCCGCGATTTGCACGACCATCTCGGTCAGCAGATGACCGCCCTGCGCTTAAAACTCGCCAATGTCCGCGAAATTTGCGGCGACGCGCCGATTTGCGCAAAAATCGAAGAGATTCAACGAACCGCCGAACGGATTGACGCGGACGTTGATTTTCTCGCCTGGGAACTGCGCCCCGCCGCGCTCGACGATTTGGGACTCGTCGCCGCGCTCGAAAATTACGTTAAGGAATGGTCGCGGCACTCAGGCATACCGGCGGAATTTTACGCCGCCGGTATGAAGCGCGTCCGGCTCGCGCCCGAAGCCGAAACGAACCTTTACCGCATCACGCAGGAAGCCTTAAACAACACGCACAAACACGCCGGGACAAACAGCTTGAGCGTGATGATCGAACGGCGCGGCTCGCTCGTCATTCTGATTATCGAGGACAATGGCGTTGGCTTCGACGTGGAAGACAAGCTGACGCGCGAAAAAGGCATCGGACTGCTCGGAATGGGCGAACGCGCCGCGCTGCTCGGCGGCAAAGTCCAAATCGAATCCACGCCGCAGAAGGGAACGACCGTCTTCGTCCGCATTCCGATAGAAAATGAAATTCAGGCAGAGTAACGCCGTGTAACTGTTTGTCGGCGCGAGCGGCGGCTATTGCTTTTAAAGGCTCGGCAGTTATATACTGTGAATCCAACAAAAACGACAAGGGGTTCCAGCGGATTTTCTATATTACAAGGAGAAAATTTCGATGGTAAGACTGAATCGGTTCTCCGGCATTCGCACCAAGACAATTCTCCCGGTGTTGTCACATTCGTTCGTATCGCAAACTTTCAAAAAAGTTCGACATCGGAGGCTCCGACGCCATGACAAGGCTTAAAATAATGCTCGCCGAAGACCACGAAACCGTGCGCGAAGGTTTGCGGCTGATTATCAACGCGCAGGCGGATATGGAAGTGTGCGGCGAAGCGGGCGACGGCTTGACGGCGGTTAAATTGGCGCAGGAACTTCAGCCCGACGTTATCGTGATGGACGTGACGATGCCGGAAATGAACGGCTTGCAGGCGACCAAAAAAATCAAACAACTGTCGCCGCAGCTGAAAATTCTGGCGATGACGCGCCACACCGACGACGGCTATCTGCAAGAACTGCTGCGCGCCGGAGCGAGCGGCTACGCCCTGAAACAAAGCGCGTCCGCCGAACTGCTGCGCGCCATCCGCGTCGTCGCGGCGGGCAACAATTACCTCGACCCGTCCATCGCCGGTCGCGTGATGGGCGGCTATCTCGGCAGAGGCGCCGGTTCCGCTTCAGCGCAGACTGCCGAATCAACCTTAACCGACCGCGAATCCGAAGTTTTAAGACAAATCGCCTGGGGCTACAGCAACAAGGAAATCGCCCAGCGGCTGACTCTCAGCGTCAAAACCATCGAAGCCCACAAAGCCAACGCGATGCGCAAGCTCGGCATCGGCAATCGCATAGACATCGTGCGCTACGCCATCCTGCAGGGCTGGCTCGAAGATTCATAAAGGCTAAAAGGTTAAAAGGGGAAAAGCGAAAAAGGGGAAAAGTTGGGTTGAATTTGTTTGACGGTGTTGGAATTCCATCAACGCCGCCGTCTAAGCGCGAAAACTTTTCCTCCTTTTCCCTTTTTCACATTCTCACTTTCAACCTTCCCTGTCCCGACTAGGGATAATCCCTAGCAACATTTCCAAACTTCCCGATTTTCAAACTTTTTTTCGCAGGGCATACTAACACTTCAATGCAAAAACTGGAGTTGTCAATTTGATTTTTCATTTTTGATCAGCTCGGAAGGGGTTGCCGTTGTTTAGTATGGAATCCGGCGGCGCGAACAAGGGGGAAGAAGGCGGGTTTCTTCGGAAATCCCGCCTTCTTAATTTACAATATTCTCTTTTTCAAACGAAATGCGTATTTATCTCAAACGAATATGCGCAGGGCAAATAAATCCGGTAAACCGGAGGTAAGAAATGGGCATGTTTCTAACAACTGATGAATTTTGTTCCTCACCTCTCACCTTTTTTAAAGAGGAGCCAACTATGTCGAGAAGTCTTCAAACCTCGCGTCGGACGAGCGTAATTCCTTCGCTCATCTTAGTCGTTGAGGCAGATGCCGACACGCGAATGATGCTGAAATACCTGTTGGAGATATGGAATTATCAGGTGATTGAAGCGAAAACGGGCGACGAGGCTTTTCAAATGGCGATTCATTATCGTCCCGATTTGATTTTAATGAGCATCAACGCCGGGGAAACGGACAGGCTTGCCACCAGTAGGCGGATGCGCGAGGTTTCGACGCTCGAACGGGCGATTATCATTTTTGTTTCCACTTATTCGGACGAAAAAACCCGCGCTTCTGCTCTCGCTTCAGGCGGCAACGATTATATGGTCAAACCGATTGATTTCGGCGTGCTGGAAAAAACGCTGGAAAATCATTTAAGATTAAACGCTAAATCTAAGGAGGCTGCGACGGTCAGTAAATTTTTATGACAAATGTTTCAACAGGCAATATGGGTTTATTTGAATTGGACACGGCGGGAACCGTGATGTATTCGAGAGTCAATCCGGGCGTTTACGCCGCCTCTGCTGCGCCGTCGTCCGATTTGGTCGGGCGCAACTTCTTTGATGAAGTCGCGCCGTTTAAAAACATCGAGGAATTTCGCCGCCGCTTCAGGCATTTCGCGTGCGGTTCGGATTCGGCAGAAAAATTTACTTTCACCTGCCAGTTTGAAGAACGTCCGGCGGAAATGAAGGTGATGCTGACGCGCATCAGCGAAAGAGAGTTTGACGAAGACAAAAAACTAATCATCGTTGACATCAGATTCAACAATTCCTAAATCGAGAAATTTCGGGGGAAATTAAAATTTAAGAGGAAATATAATGAATAATTACGGAGCGGAAAAAAGCTATTCTAAAAACGGCGTCGTCGTCAATCTGAACGCCAAACCGGTTTTTAGAGGCGGAGATGCACTGAAGGAAAATTTGTCGGACAGATGGAATCAGTTTTCCGAGAAAACCTTTCCGACAAAAGCATTGCTCGCCAACCGTCTGCTCGCCGCGCAAACCGGCGAAGAGTTTGCGCGCCTGCTGCTGCAACTGCAGCCGGTTTCGATCACGAGCGGCGAAGTCGTCTATCAACCCGACGGCGCGAGCGAATACGTTTACTTTCCGGAAACCGCCGTTTTTTCGCAGTTGAGCATTTTAGAAGACGGCAAAACCGTGGAAACGGCAATGATCGGCAGCGAGGGAATCGTCGGACTCGCTTCGGTTCTGGGCATTCAAACCGGCAACGTCTGGACGCAGGCTTTAATCGCCGGCAGCGCGTTCCGAATGAGCGCGAAAATTTTCAAACAGGAATTCTTTCGCGCCGGTTTTTTGCAAACGTCGTGTCTCGACTATACCAATTCGTATATCAGACAAATTATGCAACGCGCCGTCTGCAACAACCATCACCGCATCGAAAACCGCTTTTCCAGTTGGCTGCTGATGCTCGCCGACCGCACCAAAAAGAACAACCTGCGTTTGACGCAAGAACAAATTGCCGTCGTTTTAGGCGTTCAGCGTCCGAGCGTCACTTGCATCGCCCAAAATTTGCGAAGCAACGGATGTATTGATTATCTTCGCGGGCGCATCGTCCTAAATCGTCAAAAACTCGAAGCCTCGGCTTGCGAATGCTACGCGGCAGTCAAATAATCCGGTCGGTTACGAGCGGCAGGCAAAAACAAAAAAAGATTGGCGATCAATTATCGCCAATCTTTTTTTGTTATAAAGCCGATTACGAGCGGTCTGAAAGCAAAAATGAAAATGCCGAAGGTCGGAGTCGAACCGACATGGGATTGCTCCCGCCAGATTTTGAGTCTGGTGCGTATACCAATTTCGCCACCCCGGCGTGAATTAAAAATGATAAAACTATTCGCCGAATGCGTCAACCGGCGAGCTTGCCCAAACGCCCGCCCCGGAAAAAGTAATTGCCAAGTATCGCTCGCGTGTGATAAATTAACTCTACTGTTTCGCAGTCCGAAACAGTCTTTCCTAATCCGTCAATCCAATCGGTTCAAAAAGTTCTAAATTTGTTGTCGCAACTATATGTTTGACTTGCCCAAGAGCGAAAGAAAATTACTTATCATTGAACAAACCGCCGAAAAGCGAACGCTTTTGAAAAGTTTTTTTGCGGCGAAATACGTTTGCGACGAAGCCGATTCGATTGGTTCGGCACTCGAAAAAATTAAAGAGCAGGAATACTGCGTTATCCTGACCGCCTTCTCGCTGCCAAGCGTCAGCGGACTCGAACTGATTCCGTTTCTGCAAACGGCGTCGCCGCGCTCCGTGCCGATTTTTATTAGCGATAACAAGGAGGAGGGAAACACCGTTAGGGCGTTTCGCGCCGGCGCATTTGAAGTAGTTCAAATGCCGTTTACGCTAAAAAAAGTCGAAATGGCGGTCGCCAAGGCGTTTTCCCAATTTGAAGTCAGATACTTGAAGGACAGCTACCAATATCATCTGGAGGAATTGGTTTCGCAACGTACTGCTGAACTCGACAAAGCTCTCGAAGACGTAGAAAACTCCTACCGAATGACGCTCAAAGCACTTGTTCAGGCGCTTGAGACGCGCGATTCTGAGACGCACGGGCATTCGGAGCGAGTCGTAACGTTCAGTTTGCGGCTCGGACACGAGCTAGGATTAGACAAAGAGGCGCTGAAAAATCTCGAACTCGGCGCGCTGCTGCACGACATCGGAAAAATCGGCGTTCCCGACGCGATTTTGCGAAAACCCGCCGCGCTCACGCCCGAAGAATGGGACAAAATGAAACTTCACCCGCTGCACGGGCAAAGAATTCTCCGCAATATACCGTTTCTCGAAGGCGCGACGCAGCTCGTCGCGCAGCATCACGAAAGATGGGACGGCAGCGGTTATCCGTATGGTTTGCGCGGCGAGGATATTGACATCGGCGCCAGGATTTTCGCGGTTGTGGACGCTCTGGACGCGATGGTCAGCAACCGCGTTTACCGGCGCGGTTGCTCGTATCAGGAGGCGCTCGAAGAACTGGAAAAACACGCCGGAACGCAGTTCGACCCGTTGGTCGTCGCCGCCTTCAAAGTCATTCCAAAAGAAGATTGGGAAATTTTGCGTGAACGTTCCTTGAGCGACAAACAGGAAATCTATTCGTATCAAGCGGTCGTCGCCGAACTGGTTCATTCGCGCCAGCAGTTGGAAATGATTCACTAAAAGTTTCAACGCCACAAAGAGGAAGCGCCGCGAAATAAATTTTGGTTTGTTTCGCGGCGCTTCCTCTTTGTGCGGTTATTTTATTTTTCGCGCTTGCGATTGTACTGCCGTAATCGCCACCGCGTCAACAATATCTTCCGCTTTACAGCCGCGCGATAAATCATTACAGGGTCTGTCGAGTCCCTGCAAAATAGGTCCAATCGCCGTTCCGCCCGTTAATCTTTCGGTTAATTTATAAGCGATATTCCCCGCGTTCAAATCGGGAAATATCAAAACATTGGCTCCCCCGGCGACGCTCGAACCCGGCGCTTTTGACCGAGCGACTGACGGAATCAAAGCCGCGTCCGCCTGCAGCTCGCCGTCAATTTCGAGTTCGGGAAAACGGGCGCGGACGGTTTTCGTCGCCTCGACGACTTTATCGGCAAGCTGATGTTTCGCGCTGCCTTTCGTCGAAAATGAAAGCATCGCCACGCGCGGCTCGACCGCCAGAATAGCGCGGCACGAATCAGCCGAAGCGATGGCGATTTCGGCGAGTTCGCCTGCATCGGGATTGATGACTACGCCGCAGTCGGCGTAAATCATCGCGCCGTTCGCCCCGAATTTCGCGTCCGGCACAACCATTAGAAAAAACGACGAAACGGTTTTAAGTTCGGCGCGCGCGCCGACGCAGTGCAGCGCGGCGCGAACCGTGTGAGCGGTCGTGTTGGTCGCGCCCGCCACTGAGCCGTCGGCGGCACCGGATTTCACGAGTAGATTGCCGTAAAAAAGCGAGTCTTTAACAATCTGTTCGGCTTCTTCCAAAGTCACGCCTTTGGCGCGGCGGAGTTCGTGATAAAGCCTGGCGGTTCGTCCGAAATCGTTCGATTGGCGGTGGTCGAGAATTTCAGCGCCGTTTAAATTTGCGCCGGCGGCTCGCGCCGCTTCACGGATTTTTGCCTCGTCGCCGATGAGCGTAATCCGAGCGATTCGGTCGCGGACGCACACTTCGGCGGCTTGCACTACGCGCGCGTCTTCGCCTTCCGGCAAAACGATATGTTGCGGATCGGCGGCGGCGCGTTGCCGTATTTGCTGCAAGATCATAATTTAATTTTCGTCGAACAAATTAATGATAAATTATAAACGATAAATGTAAAGACTTGCTCAAACGCTTCGCTTTCCATAGACTGGAAGAAACAAAAATAAACAGAGGTTAAATGATGAGCCAGGCGCTTATGATGAACGACGAAGGACGAAAAATAAAAAAACGCGAAGCGAAAGGCAGAATGAAAAATTTGCTGATGTTTCTGCCGAATATGTTTACTATGCTCGGCAGACTAATCAAAGACAGCCGCGTTCCGTTCGCCGAAAAAACTCTTTTCGCGGCGGCGATTGTTTACGTTATTATGCCGCTCGATTTTATTCCTGACGTGATGCCGTTCATCGGACAGGTTGACGACGTTTACCTGGTCGCGCTGACTCTGCTGCGCCTGATAAACCGAACGGACGAATCAATCGTTCGCCAGCATTGGAAAGGCGGCGGCGATATTATCAGTTTGGCAAGCGCGGCGGCGAGTCTTGCGCCGATGCTCTTGCCGAAAAGAGTTTCGCGCGTGCTGTCGTCAAAAGTCGAAATGATGTCGAACGTTAATTCAATCGCCGACGTTATCAAAAACAGAAAGCTTGTTTTAGTTGAAACCGCAGCGGATGATGCGAACGAGCGCGTGAAAATCGCTTCGCCTTCGTAGGTCGAAAAATTACTCTGAAAATTGAAAATTGCCGAACGCTTCGGGAACGTGAAAACTCGGCTCTTTCGTCCGAGTCGGCTGCCACGCGAGATAGCCGCGCGTCGGCTCTCTGCCGACACATCTAAGAATGTTTCCGCGCCAGACATCGCCCGACTTCGGAACTGCGCCGAACGCTTTCCATTCGACTTTTAACGCCATTATAACTCGGTCTTTTTCGATCCGCGCGGCGGACTGCATTCCCGAATTATAATTCCAATCGGTAATTCGTTCGTCTGTTTTTTGATAAATTCCTAAATCAATCCACTCGCCGTTCGGCGCGATTTCAAACTCGAAATATTTGCGCGGCTCGTTTTTATTCGGCACCAGAAAAATCTCGCAAACGTCTCTGTCCCAAAGCCCGCGCGTTTTCGTTTTCAAATTTGCTTTTTCCGAAACAACCAGAGGCTCGGCTTGATTCGCTTCAAAACGAACATAAAGCGCCGAATCCGACCATAAAAGTTTCGTTTTGAAATGTCGTCCGACCGGAGCATTTTCGCCTGACCAATATTTGTCAACGATCACATCTTTCGCTTCTTTCCAAAATTTATTATTCAGCTCTTGGATCGAAAAATCGTTTTTGACGTGCGTGATTTTGATTTTGTCAGTCATTTTCGCTGATACGTTTAAGGTGTAATAGCAAATGAACGTTATCAAAAAAATGAAATTGACGTATTTCATAGTTAAATGATTTAACGCCAATTCCAGTTTAATTTCAAATTTAAGTCAATATAAAATTATTTGCTCTGATTGAAAACTGTCTTGAACGCCATCTTCGCCAGTTTCCAGGTTCGGTCAAGATCAACTTTGCCGTCTTTGTCGCGCCCGAGAAGTTTATCGGTCAGCAGTTTCCGCAAATCCTTGCCTTCGCGCTTGAACATAAATTCCTTGGCGTAAGGTTTCGCCGTTTCAAAGAAATTAAATTCCGGATCGGTAATGATGCCGATGCCTTCAAGCGTCATCAGGGCGCGCATAATATACGTGAAATTCGACGGCAGGCGAAACGGATAATCATACATCACGTCCGCCAGATCGTAAGTCAATTCTTTGAAGTTCACTTCTTTGAGTTTCAGGTTCAGATGAAACTCAAACATTTTTTCGACAATCGGGCGCACGGCGTCGGCGTTCGAGCCGGGCTTCATAAAATCCAGGTCAATCAAATCCTGCGCGATTCCCGCCGGGTCTTTCGCTACGACGTGGAAAAATGCGTCAATCATTTTCGATTGCAATTGCGGCGAAATTCTGCCGACCATTCCGAAATCGAAAAACGCTAATCTGCCGTCGGGCATCACCAGCAGATTTCCCGGATGCGGGTCGGCGTGAAAAAATCCGTCTTCCAACAATTGTTTTAAATAAGTGCGAATCAGCAGCCGATTGACTTTTTCCGGCGATACGCTGCGGGCGCGAAGCTCGTCGAGCGCGGTGACTTTCGTGCCGTTGATAAATTCCATCGTGAGAACTTTTTCCGTCGTCGCGTTCCAGTAAATTTTCGGAACATGAACGTTCGTCCATTCTTTGAAACTTTCTCGAAAGCGTTCGGCGTTACGCCCTTCCGCCGCGTAATCCATTTCCTCGTGAACCGTTTCGTCAAACTCCCTGAGCATTCCCGCCCAATCAGCGTTTTCGTTCAAGCTGGGAAACCGTTCGGCAAAGCGGGCGACTTTTCGCAAAATCTCGATGTCGCCCTTGATGATGCCTTGCAGGTTCGGTCGCTGAACTTTGACGGCGACTTCTTCGCCCGTGAAAAGTTTGGCGCGGTAGACTTGCCCCAAACTTGCTGCGGCAATCGGCTCGACATCGAATTCGGCGTAAACTTCGGTTATCTTTTTGCCCAATTCCTTTTCGATTCGCGCAAACGCGATCTCGTTCGGAAACGACGGCACGTTGTCCTGCAACTCGCCCAGCGCTTTGACAAACGGCAGCGGCAAAAGGTCGGCGCGCGTTCCTAGAGACTGCCCGATTTTAATAAACGTCGGACCGAGATTTATCAGATTCTCCTTCAGCCAGACGGCTTGTCTTTCCTGATTGACTTCTTTGTTCGCTTCATTGCCGATGTAAACAAAACGCAACAGCAAAAGAAACTGATGAAAAAACCAGAGTTTGATACGGTATAAATACTCGCCGACAATTGCCAGCCAGGTCAATCTTTGCGCCGTCGTCATTCTCACTTCGGCTTGTTTTTCGTGCTGTGCGTGATGAAGGTTGTATTGATCGAGATACAGATAAAGCGAAAGATTGCCAATGACCCGCGACACTTGAAGAAGCCGCAGATAACCGCGCCAACCTTGGTAATTTTTCTCGATTTCAGTTTCGCGTTCGACCAGAGATTTCTCTTCGGCGATCAAATCCGCGTTTGAGATTTGTTTTGAAACGGGCGTGTTTTTCGTCGGCAGAAGCGCGGAGGACGCGCCGTTGCCGTTTTCTGTAATCGGCTCGATTGTTTTTTCTTTTAATGCTAAACCCTGCGTGTTTGTTAATTCGCTCATCTTAAAAAATGTTTCGGTAAAATTGCGGAAAAGTTTTCGATGCGGCTTGTCAGTTTTACTTTGTCTTTTAGTTCACGGCAGTTTTTTCTAAGACTGTAATCGTAATACACATAAAATCACCTTACGCTAAATCTAACATACTCTTAACGCCCGAGCGGTTGAAGTAGTTCAGGGCGCGGCTTGAATCCTTAGTGATTTGCACCTTTAATTCTTCGATGCCGCCGAATTTTCTTTCATCTCTGATGCGGTGCAGAAAGCGGACGCGCAAAACGTCGCCGTAGAGGTCGCCGTCGAAATCGAATACGTAAGTTTCAATCGAAGGCACGCGGTCGCCGTCAAACGTCGGGCGCACGCCGACGTTCGTAATGCTGCGCCGCCAGACATCATTAATTAAAGTCGCCGTCGCGTAAACGCCGTATTTCGGAATCACGCGGTTGCGCGGTTTCAAATTTGCCGTCGGAAAACCGATGGTGCGCCCGCGCTGGTCGCCGCGCACGATTTGACCTTCGACGCCGTAAGGTCTGCCGAGCATTCGGCGCGCTAAATTGATTTTCCCGTCTTTGAGCAACTCGCGGATTCTCGACGATGAAATGCGCTGACCGCGCAGACAAACTTCGGGAACTTCGTCCGCCGCAAATCCGAGTTCACGGCTCATTCGGCGCAAAAGTTCGATGTTGCCGCCTCGATTTACCCCGAAGGCGAAACCTTTTCCCAGATAAACTTCCTTCGCCTGAAGCCGTTCGTGAACGATGTCGCGCAGAAAAATCTCCGCGTCTTGACCGGCAAAATCTTTGTCGAAACGAATGACGATGGTTTGCTCGATGCCCAAAACTTC
Source organism: uncultured Pyrinomonadaceae bacterium (assembly GCA_902805935.1). GTDB lineage: Bacteria > Acidobacteriota > Blastocatellia > Pyrinomonadales > Pyrinomonadaceae. The sequence continues at coordinate 359 of CADCUR010000308.1, read as the reverse complement.
AAAATTTGAAAGGCGCTGGTCGAGCGTTTGCAGCAGCGGCGGCGCGTTTTCGGGATACAAAACCGAACGCGGATGCGGGTCGAAAGTTATCGCGGTCGGCACGGCGCGTGCGGCTTTCGCCCGCTCGACAACCGTCTGCATAATGCGCTGGTGTCCGAGATGCAAGCCGTCGAAAACGCCCAAAGTTAAAATTGTCGAGCGCGTGATGTTCGCATTGTCCGTACCGTGAAAAATTTTCATTTGAAGTTTGATTCCCAACCGTTTTCCAGCACCTCTAACTGCAAAGCTATTCGCACGTCACGGCGCGGAATCTTGTTTATTACTTCGATTGTTTTTTCAAAATCAATTCTCGTCAACTT
>CADCUR010000307.1 GCA_902805935.1 uncultured Pyrinomonadaceae bacterium | reverse complement strand
ATGAATTTTATGTATGAGCGCGACGAAGATTTTCGAGCGTTCATCAACGGTTTTGCCCGCCGGCACAACGCCTACGTTTTGTTTAATTCCGCCGAGCCGAATCCGAAGAACGATAATTTTTACAATTCGGCGGTAATGATCAATCCGCGCGGCGAGAAAATCGGGCAGTATGATAAAATCCATCTCGTTCCGTTTGGAGAATACGCGCCCGTGCCGTCGGCTGTTCAAGAATTTGTTCCGACGCTCGTCGGCAATTTTCAATACGGCGAGAGTTATAATTTATTTCCATTCGGCGACGCAAAAGGCGGAATCATGATTTGTTACGAATCGCATTTCCCGTCGCTCGCGCGCGAGTTTGCGCGGCGCGGCGCGGACGTGCTTATCGAGATGACCAACGACGGTTATCTCGGCAACACCGGAGTTTTGCGCCAACATCTGGCGAGCGCGGTTTTTCGCGCCGTCGAAACGAATCGCCCGGTCGTGCGGGCAACGAATGTCGGCGTTACGGCTTACATTAACGAGCGCGGCGAAGTATTGGACGCGGCTGACGTTTATACCGAAGCGACGCGCGTTTGGACAATCGCAAAATCCGACGGCAGGCAAACTTTTTACGTCCGCTACGGCGAATGGTTCGCTTGGCTTTGTTCGATCGTCAGTTTGGGATTATTATTTTTTAGTCTTTGGAAAAGAAGAAAACTAGCCGCAGAGTTGCGCGGACAAGCCGGATTGAAAACACTTTAAAAGCGAAGCGCGTTATTGTAATTTCGGCTTTAATTGCCCTTGTGTTTTACGGTTTAAGCTATGTTTGGTTTCGCCAAACCCGCACGGAAATCTGGGAAACGGACGGCAATGCTTGCGTGATTTTTCTCGAGGACAAAGTTTATCTTTATTATTTTTACCGCCCGCTGAGTTATATTGACGGCGCGATAACGGGAATGAGATTTCACATCGGGCAGCACAGATAATCAAAATGGAATTAACAGATTTACAAACGAATTACGAAAAAATAAAAGTTAAAGTTGAACAACTTGGGAGGTTTCTTTGACCAGCCAAAGAAACGAGCCGAACTTGAAAAATTAGAAGCGCAAATCTCCGCGCCCGAATTTTGGAACGATTCGGAAAAGGCGCAGAAAGTTGTTCAGCAAAGAAGCCGTATCGAAAAGGCTTTGTCGCAGCAAGAGAATTTCGAGACCGCCGTCTCCGACGCCGAAGTTTTATTTGAATTTGCCGAAACGGATGCGAGTTCTTTGAACGAATTGCAGTCGCTGATTGCGAAATTGGAAAGCGAAACCGCCGAAGCCGAAACGCAAAGTTTGCTCTCCGGCGAGACCGACGCGAACAACGCGATTTGCTCGGTTCAATCGGGCGCGGGCGGCACCGACGCGCAGGATTGGGCGCAGATGCTTTTGCGGATGTACCTGCGCTGGGCGGAACGCAAAGGCTTTAAGGTTGAAATTCTCGACGAGCAATCGGGCAGCGAAGCCGGAATCAAATCGGCGACGTTTCGCGTCGAAGGCGAATACGCTTACGGCTTGCTGTCGGCGGAAGCGGGCGTTCACCGCTTGGTCAGAATTTCGCCGTTTAATTCGGGCGGCAGCCGCGAAACTTCGTTCGCTTCGATGTTCGTCTCGCCGGAGATAGACGAAAACATCGAAATAGATATTCAGGACAAGGATTTGCGCGTTGACACTTATCGCTCGTCGGGTGCGGGCGGTCAGCACGTTAATGTCACCGACAGCGCCGTACGAATCACGCATCTGCCGACGAACATCGTCGTTACGTGCCAGAACCAACGTTCGCAGATTCAGAACCGCGCCGTGGCGATGCAGGTTTTGCGCTCGAAACTTTACGAACTCGAACTTGCAAAACGTCTGGCTGATTCCGCCGATTTAGAAGCGACTAAACAGGACATCTCCTTTGGTTCGCAGATTCGGAATTACGTTTTGCACCCGTATCAATTGGTCAAGGACACGCGCACCAAATTTGAACGGTCGGATGTCGAAGCGGCTCTCGACGGCGACATTGATGAATTTATCAAGGAATTTTTACTGTTTAGAAAAGGTATGAATGGAAAAAAATAACGCGAAGGTGCGAGACGCAAAGACGCAAAGAAAACAAATAAAAAATCTTTGCGCCGCCTGCGTTAAAATTGTTTTGAATGGCAGCTGAAGTAGATAAAAAACAAATAGCCTCAAAAACGCATTCGAGAGGAAGCGAGATTGCCGCCGTCGTTTTGCTGGCAGCGGCGGTCTTGATTTTTCTGTGTCTCGTAACCAGTAGCCCGGATGATTGGTCGCCAAACTCGACGGGGCGCGCCGGCGACGTTAAAAATAATTGGATCGGAATCGTCGGTTCACTCGTCGCCGACGGATTGTTTCAGGCAATCGGCTGGTCGGCTTATTTTTTGCCCGCGCTGACGGCTTTGATTGCGTGGCGTTTTTATCGCCGCCAAGACCGACACGCTTCGCTGAGCCGTGTCGCCGGTTACATTCTTTTCATCGCTTCGACCGCCGGTTTGTTTGAACTTTTCAGGCTGCGCGGCGGCATCGTCGGCACATTCTTTTTCCAAAGTTTCACTTACTTGTTCGGCAGCATCGGCGCGGGAATTTTACTAGCCGCGATTTTCGCCGCTTCGGTTTTGATGATCACCCAGCTGTCTTTTTTCTCGTTGTCCGACCGGCTTGAGATGCCGCTGGAAAATTTGAAAATTCGCCTGAACGAAATTCTTGAACGCCGTAAAATCGCTAAAGAAAAACGACGACAGGAAAAAGCGGAAACCCAAAAACTCGTCGAGAAAACGAGCCGGAAAACGGCGACTATTTCAGCTAGCGACAATGCGTTGGCGTCGAGTTCGCCGGAAAAGAAAATCGAACCGGAAAAAACGCCGTCAATTCTTGAGCGTTTGAAAAAACAAGCGCAAGAAAAAGAACCGGAAAAAGAATCAGAAAAATCAGTCGCCGCCGAAGAAATTGAAACGCCCGTCATCGAAGAACCGGAAAAAGCGTTTCCAACCATTTCCGTTTTTGAGAAGACCGAAAAGCCGATTGATTTAACAAACGCTGCCACCCAAATTCCGATTACGCCGATTAACGCGACCGGCGAATTGGACGCGGAGATTTTAGAAGAAGCCGAAGAGCCGGAAGAAGCGGAAGAACCGGCGCAGCCGCGCAAGCCGCAAAATTTCGACGAATACGTTTTGCCGCCGACCGATTTTTTATCGCCGCCGCCGCCGCGCATCGAGCAGAAAGACGAAGAACTTCTGGCAATCGCGCAGGAGTTGACCGATAAAACCAAAGAGTTCAACGTCACGGGACGAGTGATGCATATCTGCCAGGGTCCGGTGGTGACGACTTACGAATTCAAACCCGACCCGGGCGTAAAGTATTCGCGCGTGACGGGTCTTTCTGATGATCTATGTCTCGCGCTGAAAGCCGAATCAATTCGCATTGACCGCATTCCCGGCAAAGCGTTCGTCGGCATCGAAGTTCCGAACCACCAGCGCGAAACAATTTTTCTGCGCGAAGTCGTCGAATCGAAAAAATTCCGCGAATCGAAATCGAAGTTGACAATCGCTCTCGGCAAAACGATTGACGGTTTGAACTACGTCGCCGACCTCGCCAAGATGCCGCATCTTTTAATTGCGGGCGCGACCGGCGCAGGGAAAAGCGTCGGCGTCAATACGCTCGTCGTTTCGATTCTATATAAAGCCAAACCCGACGAAGTAAAATTCATAATGGTTGACCCCAAACGGCTCGAACTCGGGCTCTACGCAGACATTCCGCACCTTGCCACGCCGATTATCACCGACCCGAAACGCGCCGCGATTTCCTTGAAATGGGCGGTTTCGGAAATGGAAAAACGCTACAAGGATTTGGCGGGCTGGGGCGTTCGCAACATTGATGGTTTCAATGCGGAAGTCGAAAAACGCCACGCCAACGAGCAGTTTGACGAGAACGGCGAGCCGTATAAAAAACTTCCGTATATCGTGATTATCATTGACGAGCTGGCGGACTTGATGATGGTCTCCAGCAAAGAAGTCGAAGAATCAATTACCAGGCTCGCGCAGATGGCGCGCGCCGTCGGCATTCATCTGGTTTTAGCAACGCAGAGACCGTCGGTTGACGTGATTACCGGCTTAATAAAGGCGAATTTTCCGTCGCGCATTTCGTTTCGCGTTTCCTCGAAAGTTGATTCGCGCACGATTATTGACTCAAACGGTTCGGAACAACTCTTGGGGAAAGGCGATATGCTTTTTCTGCCGCCCGGAACTTCGCAAATCATCCGCGTTCACGGCGCGTATGTGGACGAAAAAGAAATTAGCCGCATCGTTTCGCATATCAACGCGCAGGGCAAACCCGAATACGACGTGACGATTACGAAAACCGAAGAGGAAATGAATGACACGGATGACCTTCCGGGCAAGCGCGACCCACTTTTCGTTGACGCGCTGCGCACGGTTACAACTAACAAAAGCGCTTCGACCTCGCTTCTGCAACGCCATTTGAGAATCGGTTACGGACGCGCTGCCGCAATTTTAGACGCGATGGTGCGCGAAGGCTATATCGGCGAGATGGACGGCAGCAAACGCGCCCGCCCGATTTTGCAAAAGGCTTTCGACGATTTGCAGGAAGCTGAGGAAGGCAGAGAGTTGTAAAGTGGAAAAGTGAGAAAGGTTAAAAAGTGAAAAAGTGCTGAACTTCTGTTTGATTTAACTTTTCCCGTTTTCACTTTTAATCTTTCTCACTTTTTCGCTCGAAAGTTTTCCACAGTTTCTGTGGAAAAGGTCTGTGGAAAACCGCTTTTCCACACACTCAAACAGTTGATTGTTTTTGACTTCTAGCATTTTGCATCTTAAAGTGGCATCAGTTTTTTAAATCGCTTTGATAAGAAAGTGCAAATCCGTAACCCACATTATTTCAACGCTTACGCGCAACTTCGTAAACTTACGCTTTTGTTAATTTGTTGTTTTTTGTCTGCTTGTAGCGAGCAAAATAAAACAAAACAAATTTTATCAATTGAAAATCAAATCCAAGTCGTCGAATCGGCAATAAACGTCAACGCTGCTTCAGCCGCCGAACTCGAAAGACTTCCTCACATCGGCAAACAGACGGCACAGGAAATCGTCGGACACCGCACGAAATTCGGCAGGTTTCGCCGACCGGAACATCTGATGCTTGTGCGCGGAATCAGCGACGAGCGTTTTCGAGAAATGAAAAACTTCGTGAAGGTTGAATGACTTTATGCCGCAATCAGCGTCCGCCAATTTCACGCTTTATCCTTTTCTCTGGTTGTCAATTTGTTTTGCGGGCGGTATTTTGTCGGCAAATTTTCTTACGCACGACTGGAAAATATATTTAATAATCTGTTTTGCTTTCGCCATCGCCGCGTTTTTTATCAAACAAAATTCTGCTCTGTTTTTTATATCAGCCGCATTTGTCGCCGTCGGCGGTTTGCATTTTCAAATCGAAAATCAACCGCCTGCCGAAAACCGCGTCAAAAGACTTTACGACGAAAACCGCATAATGTCCGGCGACCCGATTGAGATTGAAGGCGTTTTGCAGAGCGAACCCGAACTTGCCGTAGGCGGTTTTTTTCTCGTTCTCAAAACCGAACGGGCGATTTACAAAGAAGCGGAGTTGGAAATTTCGGGCAGCGTCCGGCTTTTCGCCGCGGCGCCGAACGAGCAAATCGCGGATGAATACAAACAACTAAATTTAAGTTACGGCTCGCGGATTCGCGCCGCCTGTCGTCTGCGCCGGGCGGACGATTATTTGAACGCAGGCGTCTTATCGCGCACAGAGCTTCTCGACCAAAAACAAATTGACGCAATCGGGATCATCAAAAGCCCTTTGCTCGTCGAAAAAATCGGCGAGATGAAAACCGCTTCGCCGCTCGGTTGGATTTACGAGCGGCGGCAAAATTTAATCGTTGATTTTCGGGACAATTTCAACGTTTCGACGGCGGGCGTTTTAATCGCCTCTTTGCTCGGCAACAGTCATTTTCTCGATAAACAAACGGCGGAAGTCTTTCGCGCGGGCGGCACGTTTCACGTTCTTGTCATCTCGGGTCTGCACATCACATTCATCGGCGGTTTGACGCTGCTTTTGATACGATTTTTCACCAATCAAAGACTTGGGCAATTCGTCATCGCCTGCGTTTTTTTGTGGGCTTATGCGCTGGCGGTCGGCGCGGACGTGCCGGTCGTGCGGGCGGCGATAATGTTCACGATTCTGCTTTTTTCGCAGGTGATTTACCGCCACGGAACGCTGCTCAATTCTTTGGGATTTTGCGCCTTGATTTTGCTCGTCTGGCGACCGAACGACATTTTCACGGCGTCGTTTCAATTAACCTTTGTCAGCCTCGCGGCGATTGTGGCGATTGCTTTTCCCCTTGTCGAAAAACTGCGGGCAATCGGCAGTTGGTCGCCGTCAGCCGAGACGCCATTTCCACCGCGAGTTTCGGTTTGGCTGAAACGATTTTGCGAAACGCTCTACTGGCGCGAAGCCGTCTGGGAGAGGGAAGTTTCCCGGCAGCTCTGGACGGCGAATCTTTTCAAAGCGCCTTATTTGAAATGGCTCGAAGCGAAAAATTTGCAGACTTTTGCTCAGTATTTTTTTGAGGCGCTGCTCGTTTCGGCAATTGTACAAATTTGTCTTTTGCCTCTGACGGTTGTTTATTTCCACCGCTTTCCGGTGTTGAGCATTTTTTTGAATCTGTGGGTCGGAATTGTTATCGCGTGCGAGAGTTTTACGGCAATTGCCGCCGTCTGTCTCGCCAACATCAACGAGACGATTGCGCTGCCGCTTATTCGATTGACGGAGCTTCTCAACTGGCTGCTTGTTTCCGTTCCGAATTTTTTCACCGAAAACAATTGGGCGAATTTAAGACTGCCGGCGTATTCGGGCGCGATGCAAATGATTTACGTTTTATATTTTGCGCCCTTGATTTTCCTGGCGTTTGTTTTGAATAAATGGAATCCTTTTTCTATTAGTTACAAGTTTCAAGTTTCAAGCCAGAAGTTTGCAACTTTTTCCGCGTCGCTGTTTCTTCGCGTCGTCGCGTCGCTCTTAATGGTGCTTTTCGCTCTTATCGTTTTTCATCCATTCGGCTCGCCGCCGATTGACGGTAGGCTGCACATTGATTTTCTCGATGTCGGGCAAGGCGACGCGGCTTTAATCACATTTCCGAACGGCGAAACTTTGCTTGTTGACGGCGGCGGAAGAACGAATTTTAATCAAATTAATTGGGGGACGAAAGAAGAACCCGAATATTTCGAGCCGGACACGCGAAGCGTCGGCGAAGCGGTCGTTTCGGAATTTTTATGGGCGCGCGGCTACTCGCAAATTGATTACATTTTGGCGACGCACGCCGACAGCGACCACATTCAGGGGCTTTCTGAAGCGGCAATGAACTTTTCCGCGCGAGCCGCAATCTTTGGCAGAACACCAGCGAAAGATGCGGAATACGCCGCGCTGGACTCAATTTTAGAAGAACGCGGAATTGGATCGGTAACGCTCTCGCGCGGCGACGTTTTAACCTTCGGCGCGGCGAAAATCGAGGTTTTATATCCGCCGCGCGACGATTCGCCCGAAGCGGTTTCGGATAACAATCACTCGCTCGTTTTGCGCGTCGTCTACGGCGACAGAAAATTTTTGCTGACCGGCGATATTGAAAGGGAAACCGAAAGGGAATTGACGAACGCACCCGCATTTCTGCAAGCCGATTTGGTAAAAGTCGCGCATCACGGGAGCCGGACTTCTTCGGTGCAGGAATTTATCAGCGCGTCGAAGGCGAAAATCGCCGTCGTCTCGGTAGGCAGAGAATCGCCCTACGGACATCCGCACGAGGAAGTCGTCGAAAGATGGAAAAATTCGGGCGCGAAAGTTTTGACGACCGGCGAAAACGGCACGATTTCTATCTCGACCGACGGGCAGGATTTGCAATTAAAGGTTTACAGAGGGAAAACGACTTACCGCTGAAAAAATAAAACGAGCGCGAATTCTTTTGTTAAGAAAACCGTCCGAGCGTTCCGACATAAACTTTGATGTCCTCAGTTTTACTAAACTCTAACGACAAAGTCAATCTTTTTTTACAAGGTGAAATTTTTCTCCGCCAAATTCTGACATCAGCCGCATAAATCAGGTGATTTTTCGTCAGGCGTAATTTTCTAATCCGCTCTTCGGTCGGCGAGTAAATTGACAATCGTCGCCTCAATGCTTGAAATGTCTCGCGCCCGTCAAAACCATCGCCAGTTCGTGTTCGTTCGCGGCTTGAATAACTTCGTCGTCTTTGATCGAGCCGCCCGGCTGAATGATTGCCGCAATGCCTAATTTCGCCGCTTCGTCAATGTTGTCGCGGAACGGAAAAAAAGCGTCGGACGCGAGAACCGAATTTTCGAGCGTGAGTTCCGCGCGTCCGGCGCGCATCGCCGCGATTCTCACCGAATCAACGCGGTTCATTTGCCCGGCGCCGACTCCGACAGTTTGAAATTCATTGGCGAAAACGATTGCGTTCGATTTGACGTGCTTACAGACTTTCCAGGCGAAAAGCAGTGCGCGAATTTGTTCTTCGGTCGGCTGTTTTTCGGTGACGATTTTCAAATCCTCTTTGGTGATTTTCAAATCATCGCGGTTCTGCACGAGCATTCCGCCGGAAATCGTATGGTATTCGAGCGCGTCTTCGGCGGTTGATTTTTTCACCCGCAGAACGCGCAGGTTTTTTTTCCTTTTGAAAATCTCCAACGCTTCCCGGTCAAATTCCGGCGCGAGAACGACTTCGGTGAAGATTTCGTTGACCGATTCGGCAACCTGCGCGTCAACCGTTCGGTTAAACGCGACGATTCCGCCGAATGCCGAAACCGGATCGGTCGCCAGAGCGCGGCGATAGGCTTCTTCATTATTTTCGCCCGTGCCGACGCCAGACGGATTCGTATGTTTGATAATCGCGCAGGCGAGTTCGTCAAAATCCGAAACGATGCGCCACGCCGCTTCCGCATCGAGATAATTGTTGAACGACATTTCCTTACCGTGAAGCTGTTCGGCGCGGGCGATTCCGCCGCTTTCGCCTGTTTCGTAAAGCGCGGCTTTCTGATGCGGATTTTCGCCGTAACGCAGGTCTGTGATTTTGGCGAGTTCAATGGAAACGTAATCGGCGAGTTCCGCATCGGGTTCATCTTCTTCAGCGCCGGTTTCGATAAACGACAAATTGCCGAGCGGGTTGAAGGGTTCGAGAAAATCCAAATCTTCCGTTGAAAGCTGCTTTGCCAAATAACTCGAAATCGTCAAGTCGTAACTTGCCGTGCGCGTGTAGGCGAGCGTCGCCAGCCGCCGCCGTGTTTCAAGCGAAAGCGAGCCGCCGGTTTCCCGCATTTCTTCTAAAACCGTTTCGTAAAGCCGTGCGTCGGTTAAGACGGCGACATCGCGCCAGTTTTTCGAGGCGGAACGAATCATCGCCGGACCGCCGATGTCAATTTGTTCGATTGCTTCTTCGAGCGGTACGTCTTCGCTTTCAATGGTCTGCTCGAACGGATAAAGATTGACGACGACCAAATCAATCGGTTCGATCTGGTGAGTTTTCATCGCTTCGAGATGTTGCGCGTTGTCGCGCAAGCCCAAAAACGCACCGTGAATTTTCGGGTGCAGAGTTTTCACTCGCCCGTTCATCATTTCGGGAAAACCGGTTATTTCGGAAACTTCCGTTACATCAATTCCGTTTTCGCGCAAAGTCTTCGCCGTACCGCCGGTTGAAATAATTTTCACGTCGAAGCCATTCAATTCTCTTGCCAATTCGATAACGCCGGTTTTGTCGGAAACGCTGATTAACGCGCGCCTTATTTTTCGCAGCTCGGTCATAAAATAATTTCGTAAAATAAAATAGCGGTCAAATTTGACCGCCGAACTCATCTGTAAATTTGTGCAAAGCAAGATTGAAGACCTCGCTTTTAACAACGCCCACAAAAAACTTCTGCTGCGCCTGCCCGATTAAAAAAAGAAGCGTCCGAGAAACAACAGGCTCAGCAAAAATGCTAACGTATAAATGACTATTTTGATAAGACTCACAAATTTTCTATCCTTAACAATCAGAGTCTGAAAAGCTATAAGCGCGAAATTATTTTAGTTCCGCAATGGTTTCGATGTCAATAATAAAGAAATGGTTTTCGGCGGCGCAGGTTTTTTTCGCGGCAATTACGCTTTTCGCCTGTGTTGCTCCGGCGCAGCGAATCGAAGCGAATATTAAAATTGCGTCGTCCGCGTTCGCGAGCGTCGAAGGCAGATTGATAAAAGAGAATTCAAATCAAACGATTCTAAATTGGTCTTTTGCAAACTCAATCGCGGGCATTGAAAATCTCGGCGCGCGAATTTCGGACTTTAGTTTGTCGGATGAAAATAATCAGCCGATTCCGTTCGTAAAGCTGATTGGCGGCGAGTATCTGGCAAGCGCCGATGCTGACGCTTTTCGATACGGCGTCAATTTGAATTTACCGGCAGAAGTAAAAGCGATGGCGCATGTCTCGTGGCTCGATGATGAAAAGGGACTTTTGATGCTCGGCGATTTGCTGCCGCAATCGGGCGCGAATAATAAAGCAGTTTCGGCGCGAATCAAATTCGATTTACCGGCGAATTGGCGAATAATTTCGAGCGAGAAAAATACGGGCGAAAATACGTTCGACGTAAAAAACGCCGCAAAAGGAATTTTTCTCGTCGGGAAAACATGGCGCGAACGCGAGCTCGTCAATGGGAAAACCAGTTTGAGCTTGGCGATTGCCGGCGAATGGCAATTTTCGGACGAGCAGGCGCTGACCGCGGCAGGGGAAATTTACGCGGAATACCAAAAACTTTTTGGTGAAGCCCCGACCGATAAAGTGCAAATCAATTTGATTCGTTTACCAAAGGGAACAAAATTCGGACGCTGGGCGGCGGAAACGCGCGGCGCGAACGTCACCGTTCTTTCCGCCGATATGCCGTTTCAAACTCAATCCGTACAGCTACTTCACGAGCAGTTGCGCCACGAAATTTTTCATTTATGGATGCCGAATCGTCTGGCTTTGACGGGCGGTTACGATTGGTTTTACGAAGGTTTTACAATTTATCAGGCGTTGCGGACGGGCGTTGCGATGAATCAAATTCGGTTTGAAGATTACCTCGACACGCTGGCGCAAGCCTACAATCTCGATAATTTGCAAAATCGTAAAATGTCGCTTGTCGAGTCGTCGAAAAATCGCTGGAGCGGCGCGAGCAGCCAAGTTTACGCGCGCGGAATGCTGGCGGCTTTTTTGTGCGACGCCGCGCTGCTCGGCGAAAGCAAAGGCAAGCGTTCAATCGCGGAAGTGTTTCGGGAAATCTACCGGCAGCACCGCGCTCCGAACAAACCGGAAGACGGAAACGCGGCGATTACAAAAATTCTGAAAGCCTATTCGGAACTCAATTCGGTTGTCGAAAAATACGTTGCCGGAGCGGAAAAAATAAATTGGGAAACGAGTCTGGAGAGCCTTGGCATCGAAGCGAACGAAGACAATCTCACGACGAAATTGAGCGTCAAAAAAAAACTGAACGGAAAACAAAAGCATTTATTGAACGAGTTGGGTTATAATAATTGGCGGAAACTTTCCGAAAGACGAAAATGAAAACGAGAAAATTATTTTTATTAGCGGCGATTACGCTCGCTACACTGGCGGCGGGCGGCTGCGGCGTGGTCAACAGCGCGGTGGATAACGTGACTGGACTCGTCGGGCTAAACGAAACCGGCACGGTCATCGCCAAAGTCGCGCAGATTCGCAGCTCTTACGCGGTAGTTGCGGCTGACCTTTTGGAAGTCAAACGCGGCGAAACTCTGGAAATTCTGGACGAGATTGATTTTGAAAAAGTGCGTTGGTATCGCGTCCGCGCGCTGGACAGCTACAAAACCGAAGGTTGGATTGAAGCGCAGAATATCATCACGAACGCGTTGCTCGAAAAATCGAAAAAACTCGCCGAAGAAGATAGAGATTCTCAGCCGCAAGCGACCGCGCAGCTGCGCGCTGCGACCAATCTACGGCTTTCGCCCGAACAGCGCGACGACAACATTCTCGTCAAACTCGACAATCTTTCGACCTTTGAAATTGTTTCCTGGCGATACGTTCCAAAATCGCAGGACGCTTCAGACGTTGACAACGCCCGCCGCGGCGAAGAAAAGCAGACGCGCGGCAAAACGAAAAACGCCGAAATCGAAGCGGCGAAAGAACAGGGCGAGCCGGAAAAAATGGACGAGAAATACGACATTTGGTATAAAGTGCGGCTCGACCGTTCGGTTTCGCCCGCGCCCGCCGGTTGGATTTTCGGCAGACAGGTCGAACTTCAAATGCCCGACGACATTGTTTTCTACCAGCACAACAACAGAAAATTCGTCGCCTGGCAGCGGCTCGACAATTTTGACGCGGGCGATAAATCTTTGTCGAGAAGCAGCGATCAGACGAAAGCTGCAAAGCCGGGCAGTTGGGTCGTTTTATCGCGCACCAACGTCGTCAAAGCGCAGGACGGCATCGAGCCAGATTTTGACGGAATTCAGGTGATGGCTTACGACAAATACAACGAGGAACATTATATGGCGTATCGCAGCCCCGAAGTTTGGGGTCGCCTGCCGCTGAAGGTCGAAGGCACGGGCGACAATAAAATTTTCGTTCTGAACCTGCGCAACGCCGCCGGAGAAATGGAAGAAAAGCGATTCGTCACCTTCAAAGACCCGAAAGGACGTTTGAAACTAACCGTGCCGGACGGCATTGCGACCGGAAAGTAAAGTGAAAAAGGAAAAAAAGAAAATGTGAAAAAGTTTGCCGGCTAGCGAGACTCTTTTCTTTTCCACTTTTTTCACATTTTCACATTTTCACTTTTTATGGACGAAGACATTGATTTGGAAAATCCGTTTCCCGAACCGTTCGAGTTGGAAATCACCGACACGCTTGATCTTCACGCCTTTGCGCCGCGCGATGTGGAATCGGTGACGGAAACTTATTTGTCAGAAGCCTTTCAAAAAGGTTTTAAAATCGTACGAATAATTCACGGCAAGGGAATCGGCGTGCAGCGCGATACGGTCAGGCGAGTTTTAGCGAAAACCGATTTTGTTAAATCGTTTAAAAACGCGCCAGAATTTTTCAGCAGCCGCGGCGCGACGATCGCTGAGTTTAAATAAATTTATCTGTCTTCAATCACGTCCGCCCAAATTTCTTCTTCCTCATATTCGTCGAACATCGTTTCGAGAATTTCACTTTGGTCGGCGATTTGCCGTTCGGCTTCGGCGAGGCGTCTGGTCAGTTGTTTCGAGTGGCGTTCGAGTTCGGAAATTCGTTTTTTTCGCTCGTCGCTGATGCGTTCGAGATAAAGCATATAAAAAAATTGCAGACCGACTACACAAGCCAGCGAAAGCGAGAGACCGATTAAAACATACCACATCATAGCGATTTCGGATTTTAGATTGCGGATTGCGGATTTGAAAACACAGTTTTTGCGGTCGTCGATTTTAGAGCGATCAATCAAATCTGAAATCCTGAATCTAAAATCCGATTATACTCTTTACAAACCGCAAAGGAAAAGCCAATATTTTAATATTAGACATCAACGGAGAAAATAAATGAAAGAAGAAAGCAGCGATTCGCTCGCGTCCCCGGCGTCTTTGGACAGGCGCGAATTTCTCGTCACGTCAATTCTGGCTGGCGCGTTCGCCTTAGCCGTCCAGCCGATTCAGGCGCAGACGCGCATCGTCACCGACGCGAGTAATTTAACGGTCGGCGAAGTGAAAATCCCCGTAGCAAACGGCGAGATTCCCGCTTACCGAGCAATGCCCGACCAAAAAAATAAAAAATTTCCGGTCGTGCTGGTCATCCACGAAATTTTCGGCGTTCACGAATGGATTCAGGACGTTTGCCGCCGCTTTGCCAAATTGGGTTTTATGGCGATCGCGCCAGCTTTGTATGCTCGTCAGGGCGAAGTTTCGACGATTCAAACTTCGGGCGAGTTGAACCGCCAGATTTTCTCGCGCATTCCCGATACGCAATCAATGTCGGATTTGGACGCCACCGTCGCGTGGGCGAAAAACAACAGCGGCAATACGAACAAACTTTCGATTACCGGCTTTTGTTGGGGGGGCAGAATAACTTGGCTTTACGCGGCGCACAACAAAAATGTAGATGCGGGCGCTGCCTGGTATGGCAGAGTGGTGCCGACGGTGAATTCGCCGAAAAACGAAGCGCAGCCGACCACGCCGTTTGATTACGCCAAAGATTTGAAAGTTCCGGTCATCGGACTTTACGGCGGCTTGGACAAAGGCATTCCGCTCGACGGCGTTCAAAAAATGCAGGACGAATTGAAAAAGGGCAAATCGAAATCGGAAATCGTCGTTTATCCGAACGCTGACCACGGTTTTCTCGCCGATTATCGTCCGAATTACAATAAGGAAGCGGCGGAAGACGCCTGGAAAAAAATGCTTGATTGGTTTAAGAAAAACGGAGCATATTGATTTGGAATGCGCGGATTTGGGATTTTGCGCCGGCTAAATAGAAATCTCAAGTCTCGAAATCTTAAATTGAAATTAAAATTCGATTCAAACTTTTTAATTAAAACTTATGACACCTCAAAATTTACAACTTGTTTATACGCTTCTGTGCGACGACGTGCGGCTGGAGATGGGCAATAAAATTTCGATGATGGGCGTTTTTCAAAATATAATGGTCGAGAAACTGCCGATTTCCCTGATAAAATTTGCCGTCGTCAATCATTGGCGCGGCGACGGCGTTCATCAAACCGAAGTGCGAATCGTCGCTCCAGACAAAAACGATACGGTCGTTTCCTCGCAGCCCACGTCAATCGAACTCGCGCCCGGCGGTTTCACCGATAACGTCAGCTTTTTCGTCAACGTCGTTTTCCCGGCAGCCGGAACTTACTGGGTGCAAACGCTGGCGAACACGATTTTATTAGAAGAATTTCCGCTGATTGTCACCGACGCGGAAACGGTGGCGGGAATGCAGACGGCTGAGGAAATCTCGGAAACGGTAAACTAAAATTCACCACAAAGGCACGAAAACACAAAGGTCACAAAGATTTTAAATAATTTCTTCTTTATGTTTTCGTGTCTTTTGCGTTTGTGATAAACGAATTTTTATCTAATTTTTCGACGGGTTTAAGGTAATGGCAAGCCGGTAGATTGCCGCGCTGTCAACCTCGACCTCCTTGCTCGCGGTCGAATCGTTTCTTGACGCCGTTATTCGATATTTCGCTGCGCCTTCGGCGAACCGAAACGTAAACTCGCCGCTGTAAGTCGAAACCGAAGAGCCTACTTTTTTAATCGAGCCGTCGCTTGAAATTCTTTCGATCTCGATTTTCGCGCCGCCGACGCTTCTGCCGTCTTGGAAAAAAACGCTTCCCTTAATAATCACCTGCGTTCCTTGGTCAATTGACAAAACGAGTCGCTCGCCCAAATCGCTGACTTTCTTTCGCTTCACCTCGACGTTGTACAACACGCCGGAGCTGTAACCGCTTTTGTTAAAAACGATGTTGTAATTTCCGGGTTTCAAATTTTCCAAAACGAAATTTCCTTTCGCATCCGAAACGGCGGATTTAACGTCCGCGCCGTTTTGCCGGGCGGTGACGGTTGCCGATGCGATGCCGTCGCCCTTCGCCGTGCGAACTTTGCCTTTTACGCCGCCTGTGTCTTGGGCGATGGCGAACACGCTCGACAAAACAAAAAGCAGAAAGAAATTAACCGTCGAGAATACGGAGGAAAAAAGAACTTCGGGACGGACAAAACGAATTTCTTTCTCTCTTTTCTCTGTGTTCTCGGCGGCTATAAAAAAACTATTGAAAAAAGTCATAAATTTTATGCGCTCGCTGTTTCCGATTTTGATTCGTCACGAAATTCCCGCGCTACGTCATTGATGATTTCTTCGAGCGTTCGGGTTGGCTCGCAGCCGCTTAAACGCTTTGCCTTTGCGAGAAAGGGAACGCTTCGCCGCATATCTTCAAAGCCTTCGCCCTAGCTTCTTCGTATTACTGGTTCTCTAATCCTTCGACTCTTTTCAAAATTGATTTAGACACTTCTTTAAGTTCGCTGATTTCGTCTTGATTTCGTATTTGAGCGTCAATTAAAGCGTTGAGTTTGAAGTCAAAATCCTTACGCGATTCTTCCCGCGCATTGCGCTCGGCGTTCAATGCGTTCTCCCGCGCATTGCGCTCGGCGTTCAGTGCGTTCTCCCGCTCACTCCGCTCGCTATTCAAGGCGTTAAAGTAACTTTCGAGACGTTCATCGTGGCTGACAAGCAAATCTTTCATAATTATAATCGCTTCCTCAACGACGCTTATCCTAT
>CADCUR010000306.1:0-15000 GCA_902805935.1 uncultured Pyrinomonadaceae bacterium | reverse complement strand
TAAAACGGAGGAAGGTGGGGATGATGTCAAGTCATCATGGCCTTTATGTCCAGGGCTACACACGTGCTACAATGGACGGTACAAAACGTCGCAATCTCGCAAGAGTGAGCTAATCGCCGAAAACCGTTCTCAGTTCGGATTGAAGTCTGCAACTCGACTTCATGAAGTTGGAATCGCTAGTAATCGCAGATCAGAATGCTGCGGTGAATACGTTCCCGGGTCTTGTACACACCGCCCGTCACATCACGAAAGTAGGTTGTACTAGAAGTAGCTGGGCTAACCCCTCGGGGAGGCAGGTTACTACGGTATGATTTATGATTGGGGTGAAGTCGTAACAAGGTAGCTGTAGGAGAACCTGTGGCTGGATCACCTCCTTATAATAAATAACACGGCAACTTTTATTAACAAATTTAAGTTGCAGGACGCACGACGCATATCTAGTTTTGAGACATCAAACGAGTTTTTAGTTCTTTATAAATTCTTTAAAAGAAATTGGCAACCTGAAAAGAAGCCGATTCATCTTAAACAGCTCGAAAAAAAACGGGCAATATATTGTTGGAAAATCAAGCTCTCTTTATTTACAATTTAGAGAGTTTTGTTTTCGACAATAGTCGGAAAAAGATATTTGACAACTGAATAAATAGATAATCTTAAGATATATAAATGTAAGTTTATATATAAATACAAGTTGCAATTTAGAATTGAACATAATGAAATTTGCTCGTGAGTAAATTTTATGGTCAAGCTACTAAGGGCAAACGGTGGATGCCTTGGGACTTCGAGGCGATGAAGGACGTGGAAAGCTGCGATAAGCGACGGTGAGAAGCACTCATTCGATGAACCGTCGATTTCCGAATGGGGGAACCCAATAACTGCTACCTGAATACATAGGGTAGTCAGAGCAAACCGAGGGAAGTGAACCATCTCAGTACCTCGAGGAAAAGAAAACAATAGTGATTCTGCTAGTAGCGGCGAGCGAACGCGGAAAAGCCTAAACCGATAGGACATGTCCTGTCGGGGTCGTGGGATCAGACATAACGGGAGAAGAAGATTAACAAAAGTGTATGGAAAAGCACACCATAGAGCGTGATAGTCGCGTATGTGAAAATTTTCGACTTCTAGTTTGACACCCGAGTAATGCGGAACACGAGGAATTCTGCATGAATTTGCCGGGACCATCCGGTAAGGCTAAATACTCCGAAGTCACCGATAGTGAACCAGTACCGTGAGGGAAAGGTGAAAAGAACCCCAGTGAGGGGAGTGAAATAGTACCTGAAACCGTTTGCTTACAAGCAGTAGGAGGAGTTAAAACTCTGACTATGTGCCTTTTGCATAATGAGCCGGCTAGTAAATGTCACAGGCAAGGTTAAACGATAAGTAAGCCGAAGCGAAAGCGAGTCTTAATAGGGCGCTTAGTCTGTGGTATTTGGACGTGAAACGGGATGATCTAGGCATGGGCAGGTTGAAGCGTGGGTAACACCACGTGGAGGACCGAACCAGTATAGGTTGAAAACTGTTTGGATGACCTGTGCCTAGGGGTGAAAGGCTAATCAAATTCCGTGATAGCTCGTTCTCGCCGAAATAGCTTTAGGGCTAGCCTCGGATTTATCTTTGCGGTGGTAAAGCACTGAATGGACTAGGGGCCTCACAAGGTTACCGAATTCAATCAAACTCTGAATGCCGTAAATGAATGTCCGGGAGTCAGACTACGGGTGCTAAGATTCGTGGTCGAGAGGGAAAGAGCCCAGACCAACAGCTAAGGTCCCAAAATTATAGTTAAGTGGAAAAGGACGTGGGGAAGCACTGACAGCCAGGAGGTTTGCTTAGAAGCAGCAATCCTTTAAAGAAAGCGTAATAGCTCACTGGTCAAGTAGCCCTGCACCGACAATATAACGGGGCTCAAACTATATACCGAAGCTTTGGATATTTTTAATATGGTAGGCGAGCATTCTGTAGCTGTGAAGCGGTTTCGTAAGATCCGTTGGAGCAATCAGAAAAGACTTTGTCGGCATTAGTAGCGATAACGTATGTGAGAACCATACGCACCGAAAACCTAAGGTTTCCTGCGTCAAGTTAATCTGCGCAGGGTTAGTCTGTACCTAAGGCGAGGGCGAGAGCCGTAGTCGATGGAAATCCGGTTAATATTCCGGAACTGAGTAACAGTGCTGTGGAGTGACGCAATAGGGTAGGCAAGACGGCTGATGGATGCCGTTGAAGTAAACAGCCCGTCGCTTTGGTAAATCCGGGCGGCACAAGGGTAAATAAACAGACGAAAGTACGGAACTTCGGTTCCGGAACAAGTTGCTGACCCCAATTGCCAAGAAAAGCTTCGTTCAGCTCAACTGTTAATCAACAGTACCGCAAACCGACACAGGTAGGTGGGATGAGAATTCTAAGGTGCTTGTGAGAACCCTCGTTCAGGAACTCGGCAAAATATATCCGTAACTTCGGGAGAAGGATAGCCGTGTTCACCAAGAACATGGTCGCAGAGAAATGTTCCAGGCGACTGTTTAACAAAAACATAGGTCTCCGCAAAGTTGTAAAGACAACGTATGGGGGCTGACGCCTGCCCAATGCTGGAAGGTTAAGAGGACTTGTTAGCCGCAAGGCGAAGCTCGGAATCGAAGCCCCAGTGAATGGCGGCCGTAACTATAACGGTCCTAAGGTAGCGAAATTCCTTGTCGGGTAAGTTCCGACCTGCACGAATGGCGTAACGATCTGGAAGCTGTCTTAACGAGGGACACAGCGAACTTGTAGTACCGGTGAAGATGCCGGTTTCCCGCATCAAGACGGAAAGACCCCGTGCACCTTGACTACAACTTGATAGTGATTTCGGGCAAATAATGCGCAGGATAGATGGGAGGCTTTGATGTCAGGCTTTTGGGCTTGGCGGAGCCAACGGTGAGATACCATCCTTTATTTGTTTGAACTCTAACCTCGAACCGTAATCCGGTTCAGGAACATTATCAGGCGGGTAGTTTGACTGGGGCGGTCGCCTCCTAAAGAGTAACGGAGGCGCTCGAAGGTTGGCTCAGGCTGTTTGGAAATCAGCCGTAGAGTGTAAACGCATAAGCCAGCTTAACTGCGAGACATACACGTCGAGCAGGTACGAAAGTAGGAGTTAGTGATCCGGCGGTCGCTTATGGAAGTGCCGTCGCTCAACGGATAAAAGGTACGCCGGGGATAACAGGCTGATCCTGCCCAAGAGTTCACATCGACGGCAGGGTTTGGCACCTCGATGTCGGCTCATCACATCCTGGGGCTGAAGAAGGTCCCAAGGGTTCGGCTGTTCGCCGATTAAAGTGGTACGTGAGCTGGGTTCAGAACGTCGCGAGACAGTTCGGTCCCTATCTGGTGTGGGCGCAGCAGAATTGAAGGAATCTGACCTTAGTACGAGAGGACCGGGTTGGATTGACCTCTAGTGTACGTGTTATCGCGCCAGCGGTATCGCACGGTAGCTATGTCGAGCATGGATAAACGCTGAATGCATCTAAGCGTGAAGCCAGACCTAAGATTAATTCTGCCAGTGAGACTCGTGGAAGACTACCACGTTGATAGACTGGAGATGTAAGTGTAGTAATATATTTAGTTGACCAGCACTAATAGTCCCAAGGCTTGACCATAAAATTTTCTGACTAGCAAATTTATGTGTTCAAATCGCAATTTGTAAAGATTATCTATTCGCAATTGTTTAATAACAATTGCATCAGTTGTCATTTTGATATTTACCAGTTTTAGAAATTGGCCGGATTGAATTTCAAGACGAAAGCCTGTTCAAACTTGAGCAGGCTTTCGTAGTTTTAAAGTACTCATTCTTAGTGTTTATAAGTTTTCGTCCGTCAGCCTATTAAGTTGTTTTTAATTGATGCCACATATCAATTCCTTTCGGTGTCGCCTCAAGTCGTTGGGTTTCGGTTAATTTAATTAGTTCCCGCTCGAGCAAATCAGCAATAACCAACCGAGCCGTTCCCTCATCAAAATCTGCCTCCTTGCCGATCGTGCAGTCAATAATCCAACCGGCGAGTCCGACTCGGTCCTTACCAACCGATACTGATAACTGTTCGGGTCCGTAGCGGGTTGGCAGTTCGCTAACGATTCCAAGCACAGCGGTCGATGAATTGGACAAGTCGAAAGTCGAGGCATTAGTCACCTGCAATAGGTTGGTTTGCCTATCAAGAACACCTGGATTTGTTGTTGGATTAACTGATTCTGGCGAATTATTGAGCGGAAGATGTCCTTGAATAGACGAAGAAGGTTCTTTTAGGCGGTATAAACCGTCCAAACTCCTTTCCACTTGTAGTTCGTAAAGCCGTAGTGCAGCATAGGCGTCTTGCGCTGCATAACTGATTTGTTTGATGTCGAGCGGGCGCCGACTCCAGTCGCTACGCTGTGCTCGCTTGTCGAGATGTAAATTCAAATGAGTGGCTGCTTGTGTTTGGAGCGAGCATTTTTTTTCCCTGTTGCGGCGGGCAGCGAGCATCGTGTCGTGAACTGGGGCAACTTTGAATTTGTAATGATTAAACAAACGAGTCGCATCAAAAGCGGCATTGTGAATGATTTTGGTTGTTGAGGTTGATTCGAATGGAAGTCTGAGAGTTTCCAGATCAAAATTGCCAAGCGCATCGATGACGTTGATCTTCACTCCACGCGCTGTGCGAAAGGCAATTTGAATGAGTGCAATGCGTTCTTGGTGCCGATTCCACCAATCGACAGTTTCTATATCAAGTGCGAAGACCGAAACAGCGGAAAGACGTTCGACTAATTTTACCAATTTTGCCGGATTGTTAATAATTTCAATGCTGTAGTCAATCATCAATTATTATCATCCATTTTAACGTAACTATTCAGGTAGTCAAAGCGATTGGCTTGCCTTTTAGAGCGTATTCGATTGCCGTAAGCAGATTTTTGCCTTGTTTTTTCGCCGATGAAAGATATGAGCGCACGCGGCAGAAAGTCGTCGCTCCTTCAGTTGTGCGAAAACAACCGGCAATCTTCTGCTGCAATTTCAGCATTCGCAAATCGCGCTCCGCGCCGTTATTGTCAAACGGAACTGCGAAATCGGTCATAAAGCGCAGCACTTCCGTCTTGTTTTTAATAAAACGATTGAGCAGCTTAGGGGCGGTCAGCCCATTGCTTTTTTGTGCAGGCGAGCCGCGAACTGCTTCTTCCGCTTGAGCGATAAGCAAATCGTAGGAGGCGCAGAAATCTTTTTGCAATTGGCTGTCCAACTCTGTCTGTGAACTACTTTTTGCCGCTTCAATCGCGTCTTTAATCTCAATCAACAGCTTTCCCATCGAAGTAGTCCATTCTTCGTGAGCAGGTTCCGCCTCGCCGATATAAGTCAAATCTCGCAGCAAGTGGGCATTACAGAGGCTATGCCGGCATTGCTGATACCATTTGTAGGAAAACCAGCCGTCCCTGACCAAAGTGCCTTTATATTGATTGAGAATGCCGATGGCGTCGAAGGCTGCCTTGCCGCGTTTGGTATGCGAGGCGAGATGTGTCAAAGTCTCCGTCCGGGCGAGGTGAACCCAAGCGTTTGTTCCGCCCAACCTGATGCCGGTCTCGTCTGCGCCAATGACTGACGACTCACGAATCGCTGCTTTAATACGCTGTTCGCAACTGATGAGCTTATCGGAACAAAGTCGCGCGGCGCGCTGAATCGAAGCCTGCGAGATGTCGCAGCCGAACAGATCGCGCATCGCTTCCTGAGTTCTGGCAACCGGCAGCAGTTGATATAAATGCAGGTAAAGAGCACGTGAAAGGACGCTTACGCCGTACTCGGCAGGCGCTTTGATATTGGCAGGGAAATGCCCTTTGAAGATACTGCCGCAAGCTGGACAAATCTTCTGCGGCGTGCGGTGTTCGATGACTGACAAAGTCCCGTTCTCGATCTCGAAAACCTGCCGCCTGAGAAAACGTGACAGTTCGCAATCTTCGAGCGAAGCTCCACATTCCTGACAGTTATCAAGCTGATGAACGATAATCCGGTTTGGTGTATTAACCGCTTGTAAAGTTACGCCCTGATGACCGGGTTGACCGCCGACTTTCAGACCTGAAATCTTTCGCAAGCTTCTAGTGCGTTTGGGCTTTGTCCAAGGCAAATCGAGCGAGGGCGGCTGATTCGAGTTATGCGAATCGCGTCGTATCGGCAGTTCGGTAATCGTGTGGTTCTCAGCTTCGATGGACTTTTCAAGCTTACGAATGCGCGTCTGGAGTTGGCGATTGAGTTGATGCGCCTCGATTAGTTCCGCATCTTTATTGGTAATGGTTTGTTCAAGGCGCTTGATCGTTGCCGCCTGTGTGCGAATCAGTCGTTGCGGTGCGGCGACCTGCATTGCCGTTAAATCTTCGATGCGATCTTCGAGCCCGGTAACGAGCCGGACAATCGAATCAAGTCCTTGCTCATAACGACGACCGATTGTGCTGAAGTGTAAACTCAAAACTGCGTCTCATCGAAAATCTGAAATAAAGAATGTCAATAAAATATAAAACTTCCCGGAAAAAGACAAGAAAAGTTGAAAACGCAACAGAGAAGTGATAGCTTTAAACCATTGATGCCGCTAAAGTTACCGGCATACCTGAATAGTTACATAATACATTTTGAGTCTGATAATAAAGATTATGTGCTGAATGTTCAGTTAAATTGTAATTCGAGAGTTTAATGATTGCATAGATTACAGTTGACGTTTGGTTTTATCAAATACTTCTTTTAATGCCCGCAGAATATCTTTTTTTTCATAATCTCCGGATTTGTTAAAGCGAATTTCCAGGCAAAAATCTTTGCCCTCCGAATCGTATCGAAAAGATTTATTATTCTCGAATGATTTCGAAGAATTTTGATGCACCGCGCCCGATGCTGCTTTGGTTTTTAAGGTGGGGCGCGCAGCGCGACGCACATCTTCGCGTTTGAGATTTTGTTTTCCGGTATTTGCGATATTGTCGAGAAACTCATGCATCGCCGATTCGTCGAATTGACGGGCGACTTCCAATAAAGTGGACTTGGCAGAGATACCGGCTTGAAAGCATTTGGCGCGGATTGGTTCGGGCAGACCGGCGAGAGCCATCGATTCGGTGACTGTGGTGCGGCTTTTGCCGATTTTTTTGGCGATCTCCTCGTGCGTATAACCGAACCGCTCGCTCAGGTAAGCCAAGCCGTCGGCTTCTTCCCAGACGGTTAAATCTTTGCGTTGGAGATTTTCGATGAGAGCGATCTCGGCGATGGTTTTTTCGTCAATATCAAATTCGATGCACGGCACTTCGGTCAGACCGGCGAGGTTCGAAGCGCGCCAACGCCGCTCGCCGGCGATAATCATCCACGTTCCGTCGCCCTTCGGTTTAACGAGCAGCGGTTCGAGAACGCCGTTTTGTTTGATCGAATCAGTCAATTCGGTTAAATCGCCGATTTCCGTGCGCGGCTGTTCCGGATTCGGCGCGATTTTTTCAATCGGAATAACACTGCCGATTGAACGATGCGTTCTGGCTAACTCTTCGACGTAATGAGCGTCGTGGCGCATTTTTATGCCGGTCGGCAAGCCTCTTTTAGACACGTTTTAAAACCTCCGCTGATAACTGTTGGTATTCGTTTGCGCCGGATGATTTCGGCGCGTATGTAAAAATCGTTTCCTTATGCGCCGGAGATTCTTCGAGACGGACGCTGCGCGAAATCAGCGTCTCAAAGGTTTTTGTGCCGAAGACTTGGCGGATGTGCGCCTCGACATCTTTCGAGAGCGACGTGCGCTTGTCGAAAAGCGTCACTAAAACTCCAATTATTTCCAAATCCGGGTTCGGGCGCGAGCGAACTTTTTCGATTGTCTCCAGAAGGTCGTCAGTTCCCTCCAGAGCGAAATAAGAAGACTGAATCGGAATCAAAACGCGCGTGGCGGCAACCAGCGCGTTGACGGTAATCAAGCCGAGCGTCGGCGGCGTGTCTATAAAAATCAAGTCGTAATGCGCGCGAATTTCTTCGAGGCGGTCGCGCAGTCGAAAAATCGCGTCGAAATCGCCGACCAATTTTGCTTCTAATTTCGCCAGGCTGATTTTCGAAGGCACGATGTCGAGTTTTTCAACTTTCGTCGGGTATATGAAATTTGACCAGGGTTCATTCGGTTCGGTGAAAAGTTCGAAAGCGCTGCCGTCCACGGTTTGCGGCTCAACAAAAGAGAGAGAACTGTTGCCCTGCGGGTCCAAATCAATTAGCAAAACTCTTTTGTCCGACAAGGCGCAGGCGGCGGACAAATTAATAGCGGTGGTGGTTTTTCCCACGCCGCCCTTCTGGTTGGCTATAACAATTATCATTCTATTTACAAAAGCGATATACGGAAAATTACACGGGGCGAAAAGTTAGCCGATTAAATCAGGCCAGTCTTCGGCGGCAGGAACGGTTTCGTCATCGAATTCCGAGTTCGCGGTCGCGGCGGTCGTCGAAGCCGATATGTCGAGAACCTTCTGTTCGACAAAAACTGCCGAATCCATCCGCAGAGCGAGCGCGATGGCGTCCGACGGACGCGCGTCGAGCGTTGTTTTTCCTCCGTTTTCATCCAGAAGTTCGATGGTCGCGTAAAAAGTATTTTCCCGCAAATCGGTAATTGTAACGCGCGAAACGCGGAAGCCCGCTTGAACGATAAAATTACGCAGCAAGTCGTGAGTCATCGGTCGCTGCGGAACGATTTTTTCAATTTCCAGAGCGATGGCATTGGCTTCATACGCGCCGACCCAAATCGGCAGAATCGTATCCGAATCAATTCCCTTTAGAACAACAATCGGCGTATTGGTGTTCGGGTCCATAATTAACGCGCCGATTTTCACTTCAACTAACATAACTTGTAAATTAGATTATCAAGACCATTAAAATTTAACAAATTTTACCATACAAAGTGTTGGCTTTCGATTCGAGAATTCTAACTTTAACGATTTTTCCCAACAAATCCGCCGCGCCTTCAAAATTGACGACCATTTGGCAGCTCGTATGACCGGAGATTTGATTTGAATGTTTTTCCGAAATTTTTTCCGCTAAAACTTCGACTGTCTGATTAATATATGCGCGAAAAACTTTTTGTTGGTGAAAGCGTATGAGATTGTCCAAGCGCAGAAACCGTTCGGTTTTTTCAGCAGCGGAAACGTCATCGGGCATTTCGAAAGCGGGCGTTCCGGGTCTTGGAGAGTATTTGAAAATATACGCGCTGTTGAATTGACAATATTCTGCAAGGTCAAGCGTCGCCTGAAAATCCGCTTCGGTCTCTCCGGGAAAGCCGACAATGATGTCGGTCGTCAGGGCAATTCGGCGCGGCGAGGCTTTTATGCGTTCAATCCGCTCCAGATAATTTTCGACGGTGTGACCGCGCCGCATTAATTTTAGAATTCGGCTGCTGCCCGACTGCACCGGCAGATGCACCCAGTTGCAGAGATTTTCGTGTTCGTTGATGGCTTCGATAATATCCGGGTGAAAATCTCTCGGAAATGAAGTCGTGAATTTGACGCGTTCGATGCCGGTGGCGGCGACGGCGCGGAGCAGCTTTGAAAACGGCGTCGCGCCCGGTTGATTTTCCAGTCCGTCATCGGTTTTCGGGCGATAGCTGTTGACGTTTTGACCGATCAGGTGAACCTCTCTGATTCCTTCGCGGCGCAAACGCAAAACGTGCTGCACGATTTCCGTAGCGGGCAGGCTTTTTTCCCGACCGCGCGAGAAAGGCACGATACAATACGTGCAGAATTTATTACAGCCCTCGATAATCGGCACAAAGGCGATATACGGCGAATGCCTCTGCGCGTCGGCGACCGACCAGTCATATGCGGCTTCGCGCTCGCCCAAATCGGCGAATTGATTGGCTCCGCCGAACGCTTTATCGATTGCCTCTGAAACGCGCCCGACGGCTCTGGTTCCGAGAACGAAATCAATCGCCGGAGTTTTGCCGAAGAGCGTTTCGCCTTCGAGCTGCGCGACGCAGCCGAGGACGCCGAGCAGCGGTTTTTTATCGCCCCGGTCGGCAGCTGCTTTGCCGACTTGTCCGATGCGCGTGAAAAGTTTATGCTCGGCTTTCTCGCGCACCGAGCAAGTATTTAATAAAACGACATCCGCCGCCGCTTCATCCGGCGTAATTTCGAAGCCGTCCGCCGCAAGCCGCGTGGCGACGCGCTCGGAATCCGAGACGTTCATTTGACAGCCGAAGGTTTCGAGGTAAACTTTTTTCATAGAAAAGTTCTTGCGATTTTTCGAGAGATTCGCCAAAAAAAAATAATCTGCAAAATACAAAAATCAATGAATATCGAATTTAAGTCAAAAGATTTCGTACATCTGCACGTGCATTCCGATTATAGCCTTTTGCAGAGCGCAATCCAACTCAAGCCGCTTGCCAGACGGCTCCGCGAGATGGATATGAAAGCGTGCGCCATTACCGACTTCGGCAATTTGTTCGGAGCGATTTCCTTTTACAATGCGATGAAAGCCCAGGAAATTCATCCGATTATCGGTTACGAAGCGCATCTGACTCTTGGCAGCCGGCACGAACGAGAAGCGCGGCTCGGAGCAGGCGAGCGACCGTTCTACAATCTCGTACTGCTGGCGCGTAATTTAGAAGGCTATTACAACTTAGCGCACCTAGCGTCGAAAGCCTATACGGAAGGCTTGTATCACCGACCGCGCATTGATTTGGAAATTCTCGCCGAACGAAGCGGCGGCTTAATCGCTTTGTCAGGCGGCAGAAGCGGTGCCGTATGGCATTTCCTGAAGCAGGAAAATCACGCGCGAGCGATGGAAAACGTCGGTCTTTTGAATGAGATTTTCGGCGACGGAAATTTTTACATCGAGATTCAGAATCAGGATTTGCCGTTGGAGGAAAAAGTTCAGAGAGATTTAATCGAACTCGCGCGTAAAGCCGGGATTCCGATCGTCGCCGCCAACGAAGCTCATTACCTAACGCCGGAAGATGCGCTGGCGCACGAAATTTTGATGTGTATCGGCGAAGGGAAAACCATCAATGACAGCACGCGCACGACCCTCGGGAGCGCGAATTTTCATTTGCGGACGGCGGCGGAGATGTGGGACATCTTCGGCGCCGAGATACCCGAAGCGCTGGAGAACACGACGAAAATCGCCGAACGCTGCCGGGTTGAATTTCCGTCGGGAAATAATTTAACGCTCCCGAATTTTCCGATCCCGCCGGAGGCGGGTTGCCGCACGATTGACGAGTATTTTGAAAAAGTTGTGATGGAGGGCTTCGCTGAGCGCAGCAGTAAAGTCTGGAATCCGCTGCGCGAAAAGGGCAAGTTAAAGTATTCGGCGGAAGAATACCGCAGGCGCGTCGAGCGGGAAATTCTGACGATTAAAAACATGGAATTCCCAGGCTATTTTCTGATTGTCTGGGAGTTTATCCGCTACGCGCGCGAAAAAGAGATTCCGGTCGGTCCGGGGCGCGGTTCGGCGGCAGGCTCGCTCGTGGCTTATTGTTTGGAAATCACGGACGTGGACCCGCTCGAATACGATTTGCTTTTTGAACGTTTTCTGAATCCCGAAAGAATTTCGATGCCGGATATTGATATAGATTTCTGCGTTCGCGGGCGCGCCGAGGTTATCAATCACGTGACGGAATTCTACGGACGCGAATCGGTCTGCCAGATTATCACCTTCGGCACGCTCGCCTCGAAAGCGGCGATCAAAGATGTCGGCAGAGCGCTCAATATGCCCTACGGCGACGTTGAAAAAATCGCTAAATTGCTGCCGCCGCCGGTGCGCGGGCGCAACATCAGCATTTCGCAAGCGCTCGAACAAGTCGCTGATTTGCGGCAGGCGATGGAGAGCGACCCGGCGGTCAAAAAATTGGTTGATTTAGCCAGAAGACTCGAAGGCTGCGCCAGGCATTCGTCGGTTCACGCGGCGGGCGTCGTCATCTCGCCCAAACCGCTGCACGAACTGGTTCCCGTATCGGTTTCCGGTAAGAGCGAATTGACCAGCCAATACACGATGAACGACTTAGAAAAAGTCGGGATGCTTAAGATGGATTTTCTCGCCTTAACCACCTTAACTATCATAAGCGACTGCTTAAAATCTATTAAGCAGAAAATCGGCAAAACAATTGATTGGAGCGCCGTTTCGCTCAACGACGCGAAGACGATGGCGCTGTTCGGCGACGGTCGAACGGAAGCGATTTTTCAATTCGAATCCCCGGGCATGCAGGAGATTTGCCGCCGCTTAAAACCCAAAGAATTGGAAGATTTGGCAGCCTTAAACGCGCTCTATCGTCCGGGACCGCTCGACGGCGGAATGGTTGACGATTTTATCGCTAGACACCGAGGCGAGAAAAAAGTGCAGTATATCGTGCCGCAAATGAAAGAGATTTTGAACAACACCTACGGCATTCTGGTGTATCAAGAGCAAATTATGCAGCTCGCCCAAAAGCTCGGCGGCTACAGTTTGGGCGAGGCGGATATGATGCGCCGAGCGATGGGCAAGAAGAAACGCGAGGAGATGGCGGTTCACGAGGAGAAGTTTGTCGGCGGAGCGGTCGCGCAGGGCATCAAGCCGGAGAAGGCGACGGAAATTTTTAAATTGATGGCGCAATTTGCCGATTACGGATTTAACCGCAGCCATAGCGTGGCGTATGCTTATTTAGCATTTCAAACTGCATATCTTAAGGCTCATTACCCTGCTTATTTTTATGCGGCTGTTTTATCGCACGAAGCCGACGACGCGGCGAAAGTTTACAAATATTCAAACGAGCTGCGAAGTCTGGGGCTAGAACTCCTGCCGCCCGA
Source organism: uncultured Pyrinomonadaceae bacterium (assembly GCA_902805935.1). Taxonomy (GTDB): domain Bacteria; phylum Acidobacteriota; class Blastocatellia; order Pyrinomonadales; family Pyrinomonadaceae. The sequence goes on along the minus strand of CADCUR010000306.1, from coordinate 2,250 downwards.
TATTAACGAGAGCGGCGCGGATTTCACCCCGCTCGATAACGCCGTACGGTTCGGATTGAGCGCGATCAAAGGTATCGGTTGGGCGAGCGTGCAGGCGATCATCGAAGCCCGCGCCGACGGGAAATTCACTTCCCTGTATGATTTCGCGGTGCGTCTTGCAGCGGGCGGCGCCGTCAGCAAGCGCGCTTTGGAGAGTTTGGTGACGGCGGGAGCGTTCGATTCGCTGAACCTGTCCGATTCGACGATAAATCAATGGCGGGCGCAGCTCTTTGCCGGCATCAACGGCGCTTTGGCAAACGGACAAAAAATGTGGACCGATAAAATGAAGGGACAGTCCGGGCTTTTCGGCGGGCAAGCAGAAGGTCAGACGGTTTTTGAAGTCGAATTGCCGGTGACGCCGCCCTGGTCGCCGATTGAACTGGCGAATCAGGAAAAGGCGGCAATCGGGTTTTTTCTATCGAATCACCCGATGGACGATTATCGGCAAATTCTGGCGGATTTGCGAATTATCAACGTCGCCGATTACGAGGAAATCAAGCCGGGCGATAAAATTACGCTCGCCGGAATTGCGACCGGCTTGCAAGTCAAATACAGTAAAAAAGGCAATCGGTTTTGTATCTTCAAACTTGAAGACCGGTCATCGGGCGTGAAATGTCTGGCGTGGTCAGAAGCTTATGGTAAGTTTTCGGAAAGTTTAAAGGACGGCGAACTGTTGATTGTGGACGGCAAAGTCGAATCCACCGAGGGACAGGAAATTACAGTGATTTTGGAAGAGGTGAAAAAACTTGCCGACGCGGTTCCGATACGAGCCAGAATCTTGGCGATAGACGTTCAGAAGAAGGATTTTGACGAAGCCTATTTGGAAGAATTAGTGACGGTTCTAAACAAAAACAGAGGAACGTGCGAAGTAAACTTCAGCTTTCGACTGGGACCCGGAATGGAGGTTAAGATAAATTCGCCAGCTGTGCGTATCCAGGGGAGCAGCCGTCTGCAGAGCGAGTTGATGGAGAAAGATTGTCGGGTGGAATGGGTTTTGTAAGCGGCTCGCGGGCAAATCAGTGATTTTCGGAGAAACAAGGACACGATTTTTTTTATGATGGAAAACGAAGATGCTTTGGCGCGTGTTCAATTGGCGAGACATCCCGAGAGACCATACACGATGGATTTGCTGGCGGCGATTTTCAGCGAATTTGTCGAGATTCACGGCGATCGCCGATACGCCGATGATGCGGCTTTAGTTTGCGGCTTCGCCAAATTAGACGAGCGAGAAGTAGCAGTGATCGGTCAACAGAAGGGACGCGACACAAATCAGAGGCGACACCGAAACTTTGCGATGCCGAAGCCTGAAGGCTACCGGAAAGCATTGCGCGTGATGAAGCTGGCGGAAAAGTTCAAGCGACCGATTATCACGTTTATTGATACGCCCGGCGCGTATCCGGGCATAGACGCCGAGGAACGCGGGCAGGCGGAAGCCATCGCTTATAACCTGCGCGAGATGTCGAATCTAAATGTTCCGATAATCGTGGTCGTATTGGGTGAAGGCGGGTCGGGCGGCGCTCTGGCAATCGGCGTCGGCGACCGTGTAGTGATGCTTGAGAACGCCGTCTATTCGGTGATTTCGCCCGAAGGGTGCGCAGCGATTCTTTGGAAGGATGCCGCGCAATCCGGACGGGCGGCGGCGAGCCTGCGTTTAACCGCGCAGGATTTAATCCGATTCGATTTGATCGACGATATAATCGAAGAGCCGTTCGGATGGAAAATACCCGCCGCGCTCGAAAATTCTGAGACTCGAAATTCATTTGACACCACCGTTGCGGCTCTAAAATCGGCTTTGTCAAACGGATTAGCGCTGCTGGCTGAAATGAGCGACGACGAAAGGCAATCCGCCAGATACGCTAAATTTAGAAAAATGGGCAAATGGATTTGATACGGAAATACAAACGGTTATTTGAATCAGAAAAAATCATTCGGGAAATAAATAAAAATGCCGAACTTCCGTTTACGCGGAGCGTTACGACATTTTTATCGAAAGCTTTGTGAGACTTGTTAATTGAGAGAAGTTTTATTAAAACGGTATGTCCTCATCGGTTGGCGAGGCGGCAGCGGAGCTTGCGTCCGATTGAAAATCGTTCGTTTGTGAATATTCATGATCCGAGTTCGTATCTGATGGATTATCGTTCTGTCCGCCGCCGAGAAATTGCAAATCGGTGGCGTTGACTTCGAGCGTATAACGGTTTTTGCCGTCACGAT
>CADCUR010000305.1 GCA_902805935.1 uncultured Pyrinomonadaceae bacterium | reverse complement strand
GCTTTTCGCTCTGCCTGAATCTTCGACGATTTACGACAAACCGAACTTATTCGTTTTTTCGTCGTTCAACAAACAACTCTCCTTTGCTGTTTTGTAAAAAATCCATTTGCTCGTTAACCTCGCGTTCGGCGCGGGCGTTAAGAACAGTTGGGTTGAAAATCAATGGAAGAAAAACCATTGATTTTTACATTCCAAAAATAGAATACAACGCGTTTTTGCACAAGAATAATATATGACGCACGTTCAGAAAAAACACTCGATACACGGTTATACGCTCTCCGAATCCGTTTATCCGCCGCGATTGAAACAGGCGCGCCATACGCATTTAGAGGCTTCGTTCAGTTTTGTTTTAGCGGGCAGCTACGTCGAAAACTACGGCAGACAAATCGCCGCGCGCCAGCCTTCGACCGTCGTTTTTCATCCGCCGCACGAATCTCACGCGGTTGATTTCGAGAGCGGCGCCAGAATTTTGAGCGTCCAATTCGGTTCCGAACGATTCGCCTACATCCGCGAGCGAAGCGTCACTCTGAATGCTTCGGCGAGTTCGCAAACCGAAGCGACGGCGTGGCTCGGAAACAAAATTTATCAGGAATTCCGGCGGATGGATGCGGCTTCCGGGTTAGCGATAGAAGGTCTTATTTTCGAGGTTTTAGCCGAAGCCGCCCGCAGCAAAGTTTCAACCGGCGAGAAAAATTCTCCGCGTTGGCTTAAGCAGGTCAGAGATTTTCTGCACGCTAATTTTTCCGAACCCATTGTTTTGGAAGATGTCGCCCGAATCGCCGATGTGCATCCGGTTCATCTCGCCCGCGTCTTCCGCCGTAGATACGATTGCACGATTGGCGAATACGTCCGGCGGCAACGCGTCGAATACGCCAGTCGGCGTATTTCCGCTTCAACCGATTCGTTGACGGAAATCGCGCTGGCGGCTGGTTTCACTGACCAGAGTCATTTCGCCAGAACCTTCAAAAATCATTTGGGCGTAACGCCCGGCGAATACAGGAAAATCTCGCGTTCGTGTTAGCCGCGTGCAAAAATGTTCAGTTCGTTCAAGACCGCGCAAATGTTTCGTGATATAAAATTCCCATTGAAATCAGCCGTCTTCCCGGCTAGTTACAAAATAAAATGGAGAAATTTTTATGTCCAGATTCTACGCTTTTTTACTGATTCTGCTTTTATCCGCGGCGAGCCTTTTCGCCCAGAGGACAAACGCGCCTTTGTTCATCGGGCGCGTCGCGGTTAATAAGACGCACATTGCTTTCACCTACGCCGGGAAAATCTGGCTGGTCGAACGCGCGGGCGGCGCGGCGCGAAAGTTGAACGACGCGGGCGCGGAGACAAATCCGGTTTTCTCGCCCGACGGAAAACAGATTGCGTTTGCGCGTTGGAGCGGCGGCGATTTTGACGTTTACGTTTCGGCGGCGACGGGCGGCGAAGCAAAGCGTCTGACTTTCCAAGGCGAAGACGATTTTCCGGTGGCGTGGACGCCGGACGGTCAGGCGGTTGTTTTTGAAAGCACGCGTGATGAAGAAGGCGTGACGCGCCTGCACAAAGTTGCGGCAAACGGCGGCGTCTTAGACGAATCGCTACCGCTGCCGCAAGCGTTTCAAGGTTCATTCTCGCCCAACGGAAAACAAATCGCATACAATCCGCGCGCGGGTTTCGGCGAGTGGCGATATTATCGCGGCGGCGCGACCGCTCCCGTCTGGATTGCCGATTTGCAAACAGGCGCAGTGGAAAAATTGCCGAACCAAAACTACAACGACCGATTTCCGATGTGGCTCGGCGATAAAATCTACACTGTTTCCGACCGCACCGGAGTTTTCAACCTTTTTTCGATTGACCGCAAGACGAAACAAGCCAAACAACTGACAACATTTGACGGGCAAGGCATCAGAACCGCCGCCGGAAGCGGCAACGCGATTGTTTTCGTCCAAAACGGACGGCTTCATTTGTTTGATACAGCGGCTGGTCAAAGCAAAACGATTGACGTTTCCGTTACAGCGCCCGACACTTCGGAATTAAAACCGAAAACAGTTCCGGCAATGCGTTTTGTCGAATCGTTCGTGCCGTCGGCAAACGGCGAAAAAACAGCGTTCGGCGCGCGCGGCGAAGTTTTGATCTTCGATAAATCAAACAATGAATCGAAAAACCTGACAAACACTTCCGGCGCGGCGGAACGCTATCCGACGATTGCGCCCGACGGAAAATCAGTCGCGTATTTTTCCGACGAGTCAGGCGAATACGCGCTTCACGTTCGCTCTTTGGAAAACGATTCGGTTGTGAAAATCTCGATTGAAAAACAACCGTCGTTTTACCGTGAACTCGCCTGGTCGCCCGATTCCAAAAAACTCGTTTTCTCCGACCGGCAGTTGAATCTCTGGCTGGCTGATATTGAACGGGCGACGGCGGCGAAAGTTGACGCTTCCGGTTATTCGGCGCAGGAAAATTGGTCGGCGAATTTCTCGCCCGATTCCAAATTTTTGACTTATGCCAAGCGTTTGAAGAATCGCGCCGGAACCGTTTACATACGCGATTTAGCGGCGGGCAAAAACATTCAAATTACCGACGGCGTGGCGCACGCCGAAGCGCCCGTGTTCGACGCAAACGGGAAATATCTTTATTTCGCGTCCAGCCCGAACGCCGGAACGAGCGAATTTGAATGGGGCGTTTTAAACGGCGTGCTGGCAAACCCGTTAGTTGTTAAAAGAGTTCACGCGCTTCGTTTAGCGATTGATACGCCGTCGCTGCTTTTGCCGAACAATCAACCGAACCCGGACGCCAAACCGAACGAAGCCGCGCCGCAGACGAAAATTGATTTTGAAAATCTGCTACGGCGATTTGTGGATTTGCCTTTGCCGTTGAGAAATTATTCGCGGATTCTCGCCGGACGACCGGGCAAAATTCACCTCGTCGCCAGCGAATTTCCTGTCGCGCCGGGCGATGTTTCGATTCAAAATTCCCTGGTCATCTATTCGGTTGACGCGGCGCAGCCCGCAAAGATGGATAAATTCATCGAAGGCATCGGCAGCTATGAATTGACTGGCGACGGCTCGCGCATTTTGTATCAGAAAGGACGCGATTGGTTTTTAGTTTCGACCGATGCCGCGCCAAAAACTGACGAAGGAAAACTCGATTTATCGAAAATGGAAGTTAAGGTTAATCCGGCGGAAGAATGGCGGCAGATGTTCCGCGAGTCAATGAGAATTATGCGCGATTGGTTTTACGACCCGAACTATCACGGGCAAAATCTCGCTGCGCTCGAACGCGAATACGCCGCTTATTTGCCGACGACGACCCGACGCGGCGATTTGAACGCGCTGATCAGGCAGATGCTCGGTCACGTTTCGGTTTCGCATCTCGGAGTCGGCGGAGGTGATACCGTGCTGCAAGGCGGCGGAGGTAGCGGTCGCGTCGGACTGTTGGGAGCAGATTATGAAATCGCCGATGGGAAAATTCGCTTCAAGAGAATTTATCGTTCGACTTCCTACGCTTCATCAAACGGCTCGTTTTCCGCGCCGCTCGACCAAGCGGGCGTTGACGTTCGGATAGGCGATTATCTTCTGGAAGTGAACGGCAACAAAGTTGAAACAAATAAAAATTTTTACAGCTATTTTGAAAATACCATCGGCAAGCCGACGCGCATTGTCGTCAGTTCCGACGTTAACGGAAACAACCCGCGCGCGTTTACGGTTTATCCGGCGGCGGGCGAAAACCGTCTGCGGCGGGCGAATTGGGCGGAAGCGAATCAAAAGCGAGTCGAGCAGATGTCGGGCGGGAAACTCGGTTATATTTTCATCGAAAACTATGACCCAAACGGAATTATGAACGCGATTCGCGGACTGACCGGATATGCCGACCGGCAGGGAATCATCGTTGACCAACGCTACAACGGCGGCGGCATCACGCCCGATTATTTAATCGAATGGATGCAGCGCAAGCCGCTTTATTATTATCATTTTCGCGGCGGCGACGACATTGCCACGCCCGTTAATCCCGCGCCGCCCGTCAAAGTGATGCTGATAAACGAATGGAACGGCTCGGCGGCGGAGACGGGCGCGTTTATGTTCCAACTCGGCAAGGTCGGAAAAATCGTCGGAAAGCGAACTTACGGCGCAGGCATCGGACCGTACTTTTTCACGCCGCGTCTGATTGACGGCGGACAAATCCAATTGCCGAACCGAGCGGCATACAACCCGGACGGAAGCGGTTGGGGAATCGAAAATCTTGGCGTCGCGCCGGACTACGATGTTGAAATCATGCCGCAGGATTACGCGGCGGGGAAAGACGCGCAGCTTGAAAAAGCCGTCGAGGTGGCAATGACGGAAATCGCTAAACTAAAGCCGAATCAGCCGAAACTTCCCGTTTTCCCGGCGCATCCGGCGGTCAAAACGACAGCCGGAAACGGTTCGTTTGTTTTGCCCGTTCCCGGCTCGTCGTTCCCGATAACCGACGCGAAAGTCGAAACGCCGAAGCCGGTGACAAACGGAAAGTTCGCCGATTACGTCGGGCAATTTGAAACGCCGATGGGTTTGCTGACGTTTCAACAGGAAGGCGAAAAATTCGTCGGCGTTTCGCCCGAAGGCGAGCGCCTCGAACTCGCGGCTGATGCGGCGGCAAAAGATAAATTCGCCGCGCAAACGGCAAGCGTACAGCTCACCTTCGAGCGAGATGCAGGCGGAAAAGTCGTCGGTTTGACGTTGGTTATTCCGAGCGGCAGAGAGTTAAAAGGCAAGAGAGTTAAATAAAAATTACGAGCTAAAAGTAAAGCCAGTTTCAATTTAAAGAGAGTTATTTTAATTCGCTATAAATTCGCGCCAGTTCGCGTTTCAGCAATTTGCCGGTCGCGCCTTTCGGAATGTCTGCGACGAAATAAACTCGCTTCGGGCATTTGAAATCCGCTAGATGCGCTCGGCAAAAATTTATCAAATCCGCTTCGCTCGCTGTCGCGCCGGTTTTCAAAACGACGAACGCCGCGACTTCCTCGCCGTATAATTCATCGGGAACCCCGATGACCGCCGCCGCTTCGATTGCCGGATGCGTGTATAAAAGTTCGTCAATTTCGCGCGGGTAAATGTTTTCGCCGCCGCGAATAATCATATCGGATTTGCGGTCGGCGATGTAGAAAAATCCGTCCGCGTCTTTGTAACCGATGTCGCCAGTGTGAAACCAGCCGCCGCGAAAAGCCGCGGCGCTCGCTTCTTTATTTTTGAAATAACCTTTGAAAATGTTTTCGCCTCTAAGAACGATTTCGCCGAGTTCGCCGACGGGAACTTCCGCGTCCGTTTCGTCAAAAATTTTCATTTCATTGCCAATCGGTTTGCCGCACGAACCGGGTTTTCTGTTCGCGTTTGGCGGATTGAACGTCGAGCGGCAGGTTGATTCGGATAAGCCGTAACCCTCAATTACCAAACAGCCGAAAGTCTCTTCAAACTTTCGTAGAACTTCCGTCGGAACCGGCGCAGAACCGCACATTGCGAAACGAAGCGTTTCTGATTCGGAATTCAGGATTCGGAATTTGGGATTTTTCGACTTTGGATTTTGGACTTCGGATTTCGAACTTTTTAAAAGCATCGAAAGCATCGTTGCCACCGAACCAAACGACGTGATTTTATAATCGGCGATGATTTGCCAAAAGCGCGAGGCGGAAAATTTCGGCGAAACGACCGTCGAAGCCGAAGCGTAGAGCGCCGTCATCGTCGTCACCGAAACGGCGTTCATATGGAAAAGCGGCATAATCGTTAAAAGCCGGTCGTTTTCATCAAAATTGAGCCATTCGGTAATCTGTCGAGCATTGGCGATCAGATTTCCGTGAGTCAAGAGGCAGCCTTTCGGTTTGCCGGTCGTTCCCGATGTGTAAATGATGACGGCTTCGTCGTCTTTTTCGAGAGCCGTTTCTTCTAAAACTTCACCGAAACCTTGTGTTGCAACGGCTTCGTCGTCGAAGACGATTTTCCTCAAATTGATGTTTTTTACGATTTCCTGAAACTCCGAGTGAACAATTAACAACTCGGCTTCTGAATTGCCGACGACGAATTCGATTTCTTCGGTTTTGAGCAAAGAGTTGACCGGATTCGCAATCGCGCCGATTTTCCAGCAGGCGAAATAAGCGATGATGTATTCGGCGCTGTTCGGCAGCAGCAAACTGACCGCATCGCCTTTTTTGATGCCGTTCGCTTTGAGCATATTCGCGGCGCGATTGACCGATTCGTCGAACTCGGCGTATGTCCAACGGCGCCCGTCGGCTTCGGAAAATAAAAAGATTTTACCGGCGTTTTCTGCGGCTCTTTGTTCAAGCAGCACGCGCAAATTTTCGTTGCTTTTTGCAGTCATCTCGTATAAATTAACACAACTCGAAATTTCCACTCCAAATTTCTTTATGAACAACTACCGAAATTATATTAACGGCGAATGGCTCGAATCCGTATCGGACAAAACCATTCAAAATATCAATCCGGCAAATGTCAAAGACGTTATCGGTACGGTTAAATTATCAACCCGCGAAGAAGCCAAAAGAGCGGTCGAAATCGCCTACGACGCTTTTCGTGATTGGAAAAACACGCCCGCGCCGACACGCGGGCGCATCGTGATGCGAGCGGCGCGACTTTTGGAAGACAACAAAGAAGAATTGGCGCAAATTTTGACACGCGAAGAAGGCAAAACCATTGGGGAATCGCGCGGCGAATTGCAGCGTTCGATCAACGTCGCCGAATTTTGCGCCGGCGAAGCCAGACGACTCAACGGCGAAACGATTCAATCCGAATTGCCCGCCAATTTCGCTTACACGATAAAGCAGCCGCACGGCGTGGTCGCGTTGATTACGCCCTGGAATTTTCCCGTCGCCATTCCCGTCTGGAAAATCGCGCCCGCGCTCGTCGCCGGAAATACGATTGTTTTCAAACCCGCCGAATCAACGCCTTCGACCGCCGTGCGCGTCGTCGAGATTTTTGAAGAAGCCGGAGTTCCGAAAGGCGTTTTAAATTTAATTCTCGGAGCTGGCGCGGAAATCGGCGAAGAGATCGCCAATCACGCAGCGGTTAAAGCCGTTTCATTTACCGGCTCGACCGAAATCGGGGTAAAACTTTACGGTCAATGCGCCTCGCGCGGCGCGAAAGTGCAATGCGAAATGGGCGGGAAAAACCCGGTCGTCGTGATGGAAGACTGCGATATGGATTTAGCCGTCGAATCAACCGCGCAGGGCGCGTTCGGCTCGACCGGACAACGCTGCACGGCGACTTCGCGGGCGGTCGTCATTGATCGAATCGCCGACGAATTCGTCGAGCGAATCGTCGAGCGCGCGAAACGTATGCGGCTCGGCGACGGCGCGCTCCCCGAAACCGAAATGGGTCCGAGCGTGGACGAAAAACAATTCAACACGGTTCTCCGCTATATTGACATTGGACGCGAGGACGGCGCAGAAATGCTCTGCGGCGGTAAACACGCCGAAGGCAACGGTTTGGAAAACGGGTATTTCATCGAGCCGACCGTGTTCGACCGAGTTACGCCGGATATGCGAATCGCGCAGGAAGAAATTTTCGGTCCCGTTCTGTCGGTTTTGCGCGTGAAAGACTTTGACGAAGCAATGGTCGTCGCCAACGATTCGCAATACGGTTTGACATCTTCGATTTTCACCGGCGACCCGAATTTAATTTTCCGTTTTGTCCAAGAAATCGAAACCGGAATGACGCACATCAACTCGCCGACGACCGGCGGCGAAGCGCACATTCCGTTCGGCGGAATCAAGATGACCGGCATCGGAGAGCGCGAGCAAGGCTCGACCGCGCTCGATTTTTACACAGAGCTGAAAGTCGTTTACGTGGATTACACAGGGCGCAAACGTGAAGGTAATTTGTATTGAAAGAAAAATCAAATAAATGCGATTGCTAAGCAACAAGGAGAATTTAATATGAGTATCAATCGCCGCGATTTCGTTCGCAATAGTGTTCTAGCCGGAGCGGTCGCGGGATTAAGTTCAGCGACCTCGGCGAAAGGGCAAACTAAAAATTCACTGCCGGTCGTCGTTTCCAGCGGCTTGCCGAAGTTTCTGTATCCGGGCGACAGATTGAAAGGAGCGGAAAAAGCAATGCAGATGCTTCGCGCCGGAGCCGATCCGCTCGATGCCGTCATTGCCGGAGTTAATGTTTATGAAGACGACCCGCAAGACATAACCGTCGGTTATGGCGGTTTGCCGAACGAAGACGGCGAAGTCGAGCTAGATGCGAGCGTAATGCACGGACCGACTAAACGGGCGGGCGCGGTGGCTTCGCTTCGCTACATCAAAAATCCGTCAAAAGTCGCCAAACTCGTGATGGAACGCACCGACCACGTTTTGCTCGTCGGCGAAGGCGCGCTTCGTTTCGCGCTCGCGCACGGTTTCAAAAAAGAAGAACTTTTAACCGAAGAATCCCGCGTCGTTTGGCTGCGGTGGAAGGAGACAATGAGCAACGGCGACGCATGGGGATCCGGACTCGCCAGCCCTGACAAACAATCAATTCTGCAAAAAGAAAATCTTTCTAAAGATGGTGAAATACTGGCGCGGGCAGACCGAATAATTCGCTACCGCCCGACCGGAACAATCAATATGCTTGCCGTCAACCAACGCGGCGACATTGCCGGAACGACCACGACGAGCGGATTGTCTTTCAAAATTTCCGGCAGAGTCGGAGATTCGCCGCTTATTGGCTGCGGGCTTTTTGTGGATAACGAAGTCGGCGCGGCGGGCGCGACCGGAAGAGGCGAAGAGTGCATAAAAATAAACGGGGCGCATACGATTGTCGAAATGATGCGGCGCGGAATGTCGCCGAAAGATGCTTGTCTGGAAGCTATCAAGCGGGTGTCGAAAAATTACAACAATGATTTGAAAAAACTCAGCCAGATGATGATTATTTTTCAAGCTGTCAACAAAAACGGCGCACACGGCGCGGCTAGTTTGTGGAACTGCGGCGGGACGGGAAAAGACCGCGAATGCGTTTCTTACATCGCGCACGACGGACGAGAAAATAAGCGTTATGACGCCGCGTATCTTTATGAATCGCCGACCTGATTTGGTAATACAAATGAAAAAATTGACACTTCTTTTAACCTTCGGAATTTTCGTTAATTTTTCGGTTTTAGCAAAACAAACCGCGCCCGAACTGATTTTGTATAACGGAAAGATTTTTACTTCCGACACAGTTCAGCCGAACGCCAAAGCGATTGCCATTCGCGGAGAACGCATTTTAGCCGTCGGATCAAACGAAGAAATTAAAAAATTAGCCGGCGCGAAAACTCGTCTTGTTGATTTGCAAAATCATCTGGTTACGCCAGGTTTCAACGACGCGCACAATCATTTTATGCCCAAGCCGCCGGGCTTTAATTTGCGGCTGACAGAGTTGGAGCCGAGTTGGGCGGAAACCGTCGAAGCGATTAAAAATGCGGTCAGGGAAACGCCGAAAGGTCAATGGATTTTCGGTGAAATCGGCGGAAACGTCATCGCGGAAAGCGCAGCCAATCGCTCGACGCTCGACCGAATCGCGCCGGACAATCCGGTGATGCTCGAAACTTATTTCGGACACGGCTTAATCGTCAACTCGAAGGCGATGACGCTTTTGAAAATTGGCGAAAATGAAGCGAATCCGCTCGGCGGTTTTTTTGAATATGACGCTTTGACGAAAAAAATAAACGGCAGAATGTTTGAATACGCCCACTGGCGACAGCTTCGTCTGCTGGCGGAAATGACCTCTGACGAAGAGGCGGTTAAAAGATTGAAGCAAAAGGCTAATGACGCTGTGCGTTTCGGCATTACCTCGATGCAGATTATGCCGACTACTCGGATTGAAAAGTTTGTCAAACTGCTTGAAAAAGCCGACTTGCCGGTGCGCGTCCGCGCGATGACGTTTTCGACGACGAGCGCGAAAGGACGCGATTTGTCGGAAATTGGCGGGCTGTCTAAATTAAAATCTGCAAACGCGAAAATAACCGCGAGCGGTATTAAATGGATCGTGGACGGGACGCCGATTGAGCGCGGCGCGGCTTTGCGTAAAGATTACAACGACAAACCCGGCTGGCGCGGGCGGCTAAATTTTTCCGAAAGCGAGATTGAAAACATCGTCAAAGAATCGCTCAAATTTGACCAACCGCTTCTGCTGCACTGCGTCGGCGATTGGGCTTGTCAAGCGGTTTTCGACGCGATGGAAAAAGTCGGAAATGGAAGAATAGATTGGACGAAAAAGCGCGTCCGCGTCGAACACGGCGAAATGGTCATTGACGATTTGCTTGCGCGCGCTAAAAAGCTCGGCGTCGTCATTGTGCAAAACCCGTCTCATTTTACCGACGGCGAACTCGGACGAGCGCGTTGGGGCGGTGGCAAAAGCCAAATTCGCACTATGATTGAAACAGGCGTTCCATTTGCTCTCGGCTCTGACGGACCGCTAAATCCGTTTTTGAACATTATGCTCGCCTCGATTCATCCTGATAATCCATCGCAGGCAATTTCGCGCGAGCAAGCCGTCCGCGCCTACACTTCCGGTTCGGCTTACGCGGAATTTGCCGAAACGCAGAAAGGAGTTTTGGCAAAAGGCAAACTCGCGGATTTGGCGGTGCTGTCGCAGGATATTTTTAGTATGCCTGTTTCCGACCTGCCAAAAACACAAAGCATTTTAACCATCGTCGGCGGAAAAATCGTCCACGACGCGCAAGTTTTGAAATAAAAATTATGAATCCAACAACAGAACAAAAAACCGCAATCTCCGAGACCGTTCGTAAACATAAAGAATTTCTTTTTCCGGCGGTCGCCACTTATTATCAAGAACCCGTCGCGCTCGTCCGAGGCGAAGGCGAATACGTTTGGGACGACGCAGGCAACCGCTATCTCGATTGTTTCGGCGGCGTTTTGACGGTCAGCGTCGGACACGCGAATCCGAAAATCAACGAAGCGATTGTCAATCAAGTTAATACAATTCAACACGCTTCGGCGCTTTATGCGAATAAGCCGCAATCGGATTTGGCGGAAAAGCTAGCGGAAATCACGCCGGGCGATTTGAAAAAATCTTTCTTTTCAAACAGCGGAACCGAAGCGAACGATACGGCGATTACGGCGGCGAAACTGGCGACCGGACGGCACGAAATCGTCGTGCTTCGTCACAGCTATTCGGGAAGAAGTGCGACGGCGCTCTCGTCGGTCGGACATTCGACGTGGCGACCGCTGCCGTCGCAGGTCGCCGGCATCGTCCACGCCCGCGCGCCGTATTGCTATCGCTGCCCGTTTCATCTGAAACCGGAAAGCTGCGGCGGCGCGTGCGCCGAAGATGTCAAAGACGTGATTGAAACGGCGACGACCGGCGAGATCGCCGCGTTTATGGCGGAACCGATTTTAGGCGTCGGCGGCTTCATCGTGCCGCCCGACGGATATTTCGAGCGCGTCGAGGAAATCACCCGCAAACACGGCGGGCTGTTTATCGCCGACGAAGTGCAAACCGGCTGGGGCAGAACCGGCGGTAAATGGTTCGGCATCGAACACTCAAACGTGAAACCCGACATCATCACGTCGGCGAAAGGAATGGGCAACGGCGTGCCAATCGGCTGGACGATTGCGACAGCGGCGGTTGCCGATAAATTTCCCGGCTTGACGTTCGCCACGTTCGGCGGCAATCCCGTCTCGACCGCCGCGGCGCTCGCCGTCGTCCGATTGATTGAAGAGGAAGATTTAAAGACAAACGCCCGCGTTGTCGGCGATTATTTGCGCGAAAAGTTTGAGGAATTAAAAGAGAAACATCCGATTGTCGGCGATGTGCGCGGGCGCGGGCTTATGCAGGCGCTCGAACTCGTCAAAAACCGCGAAACGAAAGAGCCTGCGCCCGAAGCCGTTCTGAAAGTTTTTGAAGAAACAAGACGGCGCGGCGTTCTGATCGGCAAAGGCGGGCTTTACGGCAACGTCATTCGCACGGGAATGATGCTCAATTCGACGCGCGATCACGTTGACGAACTCGTCGCCGCGCTCGATGCGGGCTTTGCCGCTTTGTAAAAAATTCGCTTATGAAGAATCTCTGGCTCAAATCAAAATCGCCCGAAGAGCGGTCGCCGTTTTGGTGGCTACGCTGGGTGCCGACCGTCGTCGTTTCGGCGCTGGTTATTTATTTTCTTTACGTCGCCGGCAGCGTCGCCATCGTGCCGGCGCTGGCTTCGTTCGCGCTGGCTTACCTGCTTAATCCGGTAGTTTACCAAGCGGAAAAACGCGGGCTTTCGCGCACGATGTCGGCAATCGTCGCCATTTTGCTGGTCACGCTCGTCATCGCGGCTTTTATGGCGTATGTCGTTCCCGATTTGTGGGCGGAAAGCACGAAAGCCGGCGCGAAAATCGCCGAAAACTTCACGCCGGAAAACGCCGCGCGGCAGAGAATGTACCTCCGGCGTTACTCGCCGCCGCTCGAAGCCGTGGCGGGCGATAAAATCGAGAAGTTCTTAAGCGACCCGACGAAATTCTATAACGAGAATATGACGACCCAGGCGACAGCGACCGTTGATGAAGAAGGAAAAATCACCGCCACGACGAACGGCAGCGGCTCAGTGATTTTGACGACGCTGGTTTCGTCGCTCGATTTGCTGCTCGTGCCGTTTTTCGTTTTTTATATTCTGATTGATTTTCAAAAGTGGCGCGATTCGATGGAAGACCTGATTCCGCCGCGTTTCCGCGAGGCGTTCAGCCGTCTGTTCGACGAATCAGGTCGGATTTTAGAATCCTACGTGCGCGGACAACTTCTGATCGGCGCGATTATGGCAATTTTCTACGCCGCCGGATTCTGGTTTCTCGGCGTTCCGGCGTGGGCGGGCATTGCGATGATTGCCGGATTATTAAACGCCATTCCGTATGTCGGAACGATTCTCGGCATCATTCTGGCGGGCGGGTTTACCATCGCGGGCGGCGGCGGCGTGTGGGACGTGGCGGCGGTTCTCGGCATTTTCGTCGCCGTTCAAAGTTTGGAAGGATATTATTTGACACCGAAAATTTTGGGCGGCAGATTGAATCTGCATCCGATGGCTGTTTTTCTCGGTTTGCTGATTGGCGGAAAACTTTTCGGTCTTTTGGGCATTATTCTCGCAATTCCGGCAATCGCCATCGGCAAAGTCTTTTTCAAATTCCTGCGCGAGCTTTATCAGGCTTCGCATTTTTATCACGCCGGAGATTTGCATCCGCTCGCCGCGCCGAGCGAAAACATCGAAGAGCGCATCGCCGACGCCGCCGACACCGTGCTTGCCGAACAGGAACAAAAAGGCGAAGAAGACGCGGTAAAGGAAACCGCGCCGACGCCGGCAACCGATAAAATGCCGACGATAATTGAGAAGCCGGTTTGAAAGTCCTGTTAAAACTTTGCGTCAATCTTTTTTTCATCTCGACAGTTCGACCCAAGCGGATTTCAATTCGAGCAAAATCAAATGAACAAATGTTGACTTCTTCACGAATAGAAGATGTTGTGGTAAGTTCTAATCAAATCTATCGCTTCCCGACTAAATTATGACGGCTGCTGCCAATAAGGATTTCGGCAATTACAAAATTCACTCGGTTCTCGGCGCGGGCGGGATGGGCGAGGTTTATCTGGCGGAAGACACCAGGCTCGAACGCTTTGTCGCGCTGAAGTTTCTGCTCGCCGACGTTGCCGAAAACGAAACGCACGTGCGCCGCTTTATGCAGGAAGCAAAGGCGGCTTCCGCGCTCAATCATCCGAACATTTTGACCGTCTATGAAATCGGGCAATTTGAAGACAGACATTTTATCGCCGCCGAATACATCAAAGGCGACATTTTGCGCGACCGGATGCGGAAAGAGCCGCTCGATTTGCGCGAAACGCTTGATGTCACGCTGCAAATTGCCGCCGCGCTCAATGCCGCGCACGAAGCAGGCATCGTTCACCGCGACATCAAACCGGAAAACGTTATTTTGCGCGACGACGGGCTGGCGAAAGTTCTCGATTTCGGGTTGGCGAAGCTGACCGAGAAGAAAACCGAAATTAGCGAATCGGAAGACGCAACGCGCGCGCAAGTAAAAACCACGCCTGGAATGGTGATGGGAACTGCCGGCTATATGTCGCCGGAACAGGCGCGCGGCAAGGAAATTGATGCGCGTTCGGACATTTGGAGTTTGGGCGTCGTGCTTTACGAAATGCTGACCGGGCGCACGCCGTTTGCGGGCGAGACGACCAACGACACTATCGCGGCGATTTTGACCAGAGAACCCGCCGCGCTCGCTGAAAACACGCCGTTTGAGTTGCAGCGCATCATCAAGAAAGCGCTGCAAAAAAACCGGGACGAGCGTTATCAAACCGTCAAAGACTTTCTGCTCGACGTGAAGAATCTCAAACGCGAGCTCGAATTTTCCGAAGAACTCGAACGCTCGCACATTCCGACGTTTGCGAAATCGGCGCACGTCAGCACGACGCCGCCGAATGAAAACGCGACGCTGATTCATCAAACGGCGAATTCGACCGCCGACCGCCTCGCCGCCGAATCGTCGGCTTCGATAAATAATCGTTCGCATCAAACGTCGAGCGCGGAATATGTCGTCGGCGAAGTCAAAAAACACAAATTCCTGTCGCTCGGCGCGCTGGCGATTTTGCTGCTCGTCGCCGTCGGCTTCGGCTACACGTTCTTAAATCGCTCGTCTGCCGGCGGCAGCATCAATTCGGTTGCCGTTCTGCCGTTCACAAACGTCGGCGGCAGCGGCGAGAGCGAATATCTGTCGGACGGTTTGACCGAAACGCTGATTAATAATCTTTCGCAGTTGCCGCAGTTGAAAGTCATCGCGCGCAGTTCCGCGTTCAGGTATAAGGGCAAAGAAGTTGACGTGCAGGAGGCGGCAAATAAACTCGGCGTCGAGGCGATTGTGACCGGAAGAATCGTGCAGCGCGGCGAGCAGTTGCAGATCAGCGTCGAGATGGTCAACGCGGGCGAAGGAACGCAGATGTGGGGCGAGCAGTATAATCGGCGGGCGGCGGATTTGCAGGCGGTGCAGGCGGAGATTTCCAGAGAGATCGCCGAGAAGCTGCGGCTGCGGCTGACCGGCGCGCAGGAGCAGCAACTGGCGAAACAGCCCACGCAGAACCCGCAGGCTTACCAGCTTTACCTGAACGGACTGTTCTACGCCCGGAAGGGAGGCTTCGAGAATAACAAAAAGGCGCTCGACTACTACACGCAGGCGGTGGCGCTCGACCCGCAGTTTGCGCTCGCCTACGCCAGTATGCCAACAGCCTATATCAACCTCTCGCAAAGCGGAGCGGATCCCGCAGAGTTGCTGGCGAAGGGGCGGGCGGCGTCGCAGAAGGCGCTGGAACTCGACGACTCGCTCGCCGAGGCGCACGCTGCGATGGCAACAATCAAACGGAATGAGTGGGACTGGTCGGGCGCGGAGAGCGGATTCAAGCGAGCCATCGAGTTGAATCCGAATCTGGCGGCAGCACACGCCAACTATGCGAGCTATTTATTAATAATGGGGCGGACGGCAGAGGCGCTCGCGGAGAACAAACGCGCGCAGGAGCTTGACCCGCTCAGGATCGCCATTAAATCAGGTGAGGGGTTGATTTTATACTTCGCGCGCCGGTATGACGAGGCGATTCAAGTTCTCCAGAACGTCATCACGATGCAGCCGGACTACGCCAACGCGCACGTCTATCTCGGCTACACGTATGCGGCGAAGGGGCAGTACGCGGAAGCCGTCGCCGCCTATCAAAAGGACATTGACCTTGAAGGTGAGATTCCGAGCACGCTCTGTTATCTGGGCTACGCCTACGCCAAGTCGGGCAAGCGCGACGAGGCGCTCGCCATTCTGGGCAAGCTGAAGACGACGAAAGAGCATGTCTCGCCCGCCGAGTTAGCCACGCTCTACGCCGGACTGGACGACAAAGAAGCCGCCCTCGACGCGCTCGAACGCGCCTACGAAGCGCGCGATTCCCAGATGCAATACCTCAAAGTCGAGCCGACCTACGACGCCCTGCGCACCGAAGCGCGCTTCCAGGACCTCGTGCGCCGCGTCGGGCTGCCGCAATAAGGCGCAGCCCGCGAGACATCCGCCGCCGAAATACGCCAGCCTCGAATGCCAATCGGCGCTTTTCGTTTTTGTCCCGCCTGCCCGCCGCCAATCAATCCCGCCGAAAAGCCCTGCCGCTTTTTACAACTTTCGCCCGACCCGACCGCGCGAAAACTTTGTCATCCAGAAAATTTAAATTAAAATGGCGTGACTGAAATCCTTTAAATGCAGATTTTAACCGACCGTCTGCCAACGCGAAAATTAACAGGCGCTTTGCATTGCCGAAACTTTAATTTCAAAAAAGCCGCCTAATGGTGAAAATACGAAACAAAAAATTATGAAAACACTAATCAAAAACGGACGAATTGTAACGGCGGCTGACGATTGACGCGCCGATATTTTAATTGAAGACCAAACGATTTCCGTCAACGGAATTGAACTGAAACTAATAGCCGTTTGATTTATGGACAAAACCTTTGAATTACAGGGCATTGAATT
>CADCUR010000304.1 GCA_902805935.1 uncultured Pyrinomonadaceae bacterium | reverse complement strand
AATCGGTTCTTTATCAAACAAACGGAAACGCCCCGGGGCGTAATTATTTTACGCCGATGGAAGCCGGACTTCAATGGAAGTCGCAAGCCCGTCTTTCATCCTACCAATGGACGTGAGGGCGCGGGCGACGACTTTTTTATCGAACAGGTCTTTTTAACCTAAACTTGCGCGTAACCGGTTTTTGCCCACGTCAGATACTGTGTTGCATTGTCAAGCGACTTCTATCGCTTTTGCCCAGTTTGGATTAAACGGTTTTCCGGTTTTGATCACTCCGTAAGCAAGATGAATCAGCTTTCGCATTGCTGCTCCAATGACTGACATCTTCGATTTGCCACGCGTCCGTAAGCCATCCGCCCAAGCCTTGAAAAAGTCACTGCATCTGAGAGCCGTGATTGCCGGAAAGTAAAGCGCCTTGCGAAGTCGCGCGTTCCCGATTTTTGATAAGCAAGTTCGCCCGCTCACGCTACTGCCCGAACGCCGCTCGCGCGGAACCAGTCCGGCGTAAGCCGCCACTTGCCGCGCACTAGTATATTGTTTGAGGTTGACGATTTCAGCCAGTAACAGGGCGGCAGTTGTTTCGCCGATGCCGGGAATCGAGTCGAGCAGATCGCTTTGTTCTTTCAAGTCGGGGTGATTGTGAATGTGCTGCCGAATCAGAGCTTCGGTCTGTTTGATTTCTTCGACCAAGTAAGCGATATGCTGTTGAAGGCTATGCCTAACAGCAGCGGTTAAGGTGCCTGATGAAAGACGGTTTTCTTCCGCCACGCGCATCTCTGTCAAAGATTCGAGCCGTCGCACTAAGGCTTGCAGTTCGCGCCGTTCAGGCGCGGGCGGTTGCCACGCCTTCGGCTGCTGCGCCAGACAAAAACGGGCGATTAGTTCAGCATCAACTTTGTCGGTCTTGGTGCGCGACAAACCGGCATTGGCAAAAGCTCGGACGGCTGCCGGATTGACCAGGCTGACTACCAGTGCAGCATCGTGCAGGAACAAAGCAAGTGCTTCGCCGTAGGTCCCGGTCGCCTCTAAACAGGCATGCAGTTCACTAACTTGATGCGAGTTGAGCCAAGCGACGAGCTGCTCAAAGCCGTGCTGAGTGTTGGCGAAAACTTTGTGTTTGGCGCGTCCCGAAGGCTTGATCAGACAGACATCGAACTTGAGTTTCGCAATATCAATGCCGAGCGCAGTAGTAGCAACGATAGGTAAATTCATATGGTTAGACTCCTTGTATTATTGATGATGCTTGCGTGCGCCGGCTCCAGCTTGTAGATGCAAGCTCTGCTTTTCAAAGAAAGCGGCTTCGGATACTGTGCGAGCTTTTGGCGATGGCAAGTAAGGCGACGAGAGCGTATCTGACGTGCTGACTCTTTAACGGGTCATATCTCAACCACGGCTTCATCGTCGCCCCTAAGCCATCAAAGTTTGCGGCTCTGACGGCTATCTGTCAACATACAATCTCAGCCGTTAAGTTGCAGTCTTTCCAAGAAACTTAAATCAATTCACAATTATAAACTTCTCATCTTGCTGAATGAATACTCATTCAGTTATAATCCACAAAACAAAAATCCATTTCAAAACAAGGTAAAATACAAAAATGCTACAAATCGGAAAAGCCGCCGTTTTAGGCGCGGGAACAATGGGAGCGGCGATTGCCGCGCATCTGTCAAACGCCGGAATACCGACGCTTCTGCTTGATATTGCGCCGCGTGAGTTGAGCGAAGACGAACAGAAAAAAGGCTTGACGCTCGACGCGCCGCAGGTTCGTTATCGCATCGTCAATTCGCTGTTCGAGGCGGCGAAGAAATTGAAGCCCGCGCCGTTTATGCTCGGCGATAACGCGAATTTGATTTCTTTGGGAAATTTTGAAGACGATTTGCACAAAATCAAAGATTGCGATTTCGTCATCGAAGCGATCGTCGAAAATTTGGAAATCAAACACAAACTTTTCAGCGAGGTGGAAAAGCACAAAAAACCGGGCGCGGTCATCGCGTCGAACACGAGCGGCATCCCGATTGAATCAATCGCCGCGCCGTTTTCCGACGATTTCAAAAAGAATTTTCTCGGCATCCACTTCTTCAATCCGCCGCGTTATATGAAACTCGTCGAAGTGATTCCGACGGCGGACACGAACGGCGAAGTCGCTTGCGCGGTCTCCGGCTTTTTAAATGAACGCCTGGGCAAAGGCGTCGTTCCGGCGAAAGACCGACCGAATTTTATCGCCAACCGCATCGGCGTTTTTTCGATGATGGCGACGATCAAAGAAATGATTGAAATGGGTTTGACGCCGACCGAAGTTGACCAGATTACCGGAAAAGCCATCGGACACGCTTCGAGCGCGACGTTCCGAACTTCCGATTTAGTCGGTTTGGATGTCACGGCGCACGTTGTTAGTAATCTTTATCCCGCAATTCCCGATGATGAAGATCGTGAAGTTTTCCAGCTTCCCGATTTGATTAAAACTTTGCTCGACAAAAAATTGTTGGGCGACAAAACTAAAGGCGGATTTTTCAAAAAATCAACGAACGCCGAAGGCAAGCGCGAAATTCTCGAACTAGATTTAGAAACTTTTGAATATAAGCCGCAGACAAAAACGAAATTTCCGTCTCTTGATGCGGCGAAAGCGATTGAAGATTTGCCGAAGCGAATTAAAACTCTTGTCTGGGGCAAAGATAACGTCGGCGAATTTCTTTGGAAGACGACCTCGCGCATTTCGCGTTACGCGGCAAACCGCATTCCTGAAATCGCGGACACAATCCTCGAAATTGACAACGCGATAAAATGGGGTTTCGGTTGGGAAATCGGCGTGTTTGAAACCTGGGACGCAATCGGCGTTCGTGAATCGGTGGAAAGAATGCGAGCCGAAGGTCAGGCGATTCCGGCGAACGTCGAAAAAATGTTGGAGTCGGGCGCGGAAACATTTTACAAATACGAGAACGGCGTGAAGTCGTTTTACGATTTGGTCAACGGCGGTTACAAGGAAATCGCCGACCAGCAGGGCGTTATCTTTTTGAAATCGGTCAAAGACCGCACGGGCGTGATCCAGAAAAACCAGGGCGCGAGCCTCGTTGACATTGGCGACGGCGTGGCGTGTCTGGAATTTCATTCAAAAATGAATTCCATCGGCGGCGACACCGTGCAAATGATGAACTTCGCCATTGATGAAGTCGAGAAAAATCACGTCGGCTTAGTCGTCGGCAATCAGGGCGGAAATTTCTCGGCGGGCGCGAACATTATGCTGCTGCTGCTCGCGGCGCAGGAAGAAGAATGGGACGACATCAATCAAATGATTCGCGCGCTGCAAAACGCGGTGATGCGGCTGCGCTATTCGGCGAAGCCGGTCGTCACCGCGCCTTACGGTTTAACTTTGGGCGGCGGCTGCGAGATTGCGATGCACGGCAATAAAGTCCGCGCGGCGGGCGAAACTTATATCGGCTTGGTCGAAGTCGGAGTTGGTTTGATTCCGGCGGGCGGCGGCACGAAAGAGTTAACGATGCGGGCGATGGACGCGGCGAAAAATACGCCGGACGCCGACCCGCTCGCATTTTTGAAAAAGACGTTTGAAACGATTGCGATGGGCAAAGTCGCAACCTCGGCACAGGAAGCAAAGAGTTGGGGGATTCTTCGCCCGTCCGACGCGATTTCAATGAACGGCGACCGTTTAATCGCCGACGCGAAAGCCGATGTTTTAGCTTTGGCGTCAACCGGATATGTCGCGCCGGTCGAGCGAACGGATATTTTAGCTTTGGGCGAACAGGCGCAAGCCGCCATCAAACTTGCGCTTCATATGATGCGGCAAGGCGGATTTATCTCCGAACACGACCATCTGATCGGCAAAAAACTGGCGAAAATCATGAGCGGCGGCGATTTGAATCACACGAGTTTTGTATCGGAAAGATATTTGCTCGATTTGGAGCGCGAGGCGTTTTTATCTTTGTGCGGCGAGCGCAAAACGCAAGAAAGAATTGCGGGAATGTTGAAAACTGGCAAGCCATTGAGAAATTAGCGGAGGATTTAACCGCAAAGCAAGCAAAGGTTTCGCAAAGAACGCAGAGTTAAATTTAAATCTATGACGCAAACCGAAGAATCAAAAATTTCAATCGAACGGCGCGGGCACATTCTGCTGATCGGCTTAAATCGCCCGGCGAAGCGTAACGCTTTTGACCGGCAGATGCTCGACGAATTGGCGACGGCTTACGCGCAATTGGAAGACAGCGACGATGTGCGTTGCGGCGTTTTATACGCGGAAGGCGAGATGTTCACCGCCGGTTTAGACCTCGCCGCACTCGCGCCGACCATTGCTTCGAGCGGCGAATTCAACTATCCCGAAAATTCAATTGACCCGTTGAATTTATACGGCGACCGCACACGGACAAAACCGATTGTCGCCGCCGTGCAGGGAAAATGTCTGACCGTTGGAATCGAGTTATTGCTGGCGACCGACGTTCGTATTGCATCGGAAAGCGCGACGTTCGCGCAGATTGAAATTAAGCGCGGAATTTTTCCGTTCGGCGGCGCGACTTTGCGTTTTCCAGAAGTCGCCGGTTGGGGCAACGCGATGCGCTGGCTGCTGACGGGCGATGAATTCGACGCGAACGAAGCGTTGCGAATCGGATTGGTTCAGGAAGTCGTCGAACACGGCAAGCAGGTTGATAAAGCAATCGAAATTGCGACGCGAATTGCGAAACAAGCGCCTTTGGGCGTGAAAGCGACAATCGAATCGGCGAGAAAACTACAGCGCGAAGGTTTCGACCAGGCGGCGCGAGATTTAATGCCGCAGGTTTTGAAATTATTTAAAACCGAAGACGCACGCGAAGGCGTGCAATCGTTCGTCGAACGGCGCGACGGAAATTTTACAGGCAGATAAAATTATTAACGCAGCTAAAAGTTATCATGAATCAAAATTTATACAATGTCATTGACGAGATGACGGAAATCGGGCAACGAGCCGAATCTACTTTTGGTCATCTGTCGGCGACGCAAATCAACTGGAAACCGAGCGCGGACGGTTGGAGCGTCGGGCAGTGTTTTGAACATCTGATTAAATCGAACGTGCTTTTTTACGACGACCTCGAACGAATTGCGAGTGGCGACCGCAAAAATTCTTTTCTCGAAAACTACTCGCCGCTCAGTTCATTATTCGGCAACTTGCTGATAAATTCTTTGAAAAAAGACGCCAGAAAATTCAAAACTCCAACCAAGAAAATCGTGCCGCCGAGCGAGATTGACGCAAATATCGTCGAGCTTTTCGCCGCGCACCAGACGGATTTAATCGAAAAAATCAAACGAACCGAAACGGCGGACTGGCGTAAAGTTAAAGTCACTTCGCCGTTTATGAAGCTGATTACTTACAAACTCTCCGACGGCTTTCAAGTCATCGTCGAACACGAAAAACGGCACGTTCGTCAGGCGGAAAGAGTTTTGAACGCAGATGATTTTCCCAAAAACTAAATGATTGATTATTCAAACAGAGCGTTTGTTTTCGATATGGACGGAACGCTCGTTGACAATATGCGGTTTCACGGCGCGGCGTGGCAAAAGATGCTCGCGGAGAACGGAGTCGAAACCGATGCTTCCGAATTTCTGGTGAAAACGGCGGGCAAAACGAACCGCGAAATCATTCCGCATTTCTTCAAAGACGCGACCGAGGAAAGGCTACTTGAACTCGGGCTTCGCAAAGAAACCATTTATCGAGAACTCTTCTTGTCCGAACGACGAGCGATTCATGGCGCCATTGAATTTTTGGAGGCGTCAAAAAAGCTCGGCGTGAAAATGGCGGTGGCAACCGCCGCGCCGGTGGCGAATATGGAATTCGTTCTCGACGGTCTGGATTTGCGGAGATTTTTCGATGCGATTACGACCGCCGCGGACGTTTCAAACGGCAAACCGAACCCGGAAGTTTTTCTGAAATCGGCAGAGAAACTCGGCATTGAACCGAAACATTGCCTGGTTTTTGAAGATGCCGTCAACGGCTTTGCAGCGGCGCACCGCGCGGGAATGAAATCCGTCGGCATTGCGACGGTCAATTCGATTGAAGATATTTTAAAACTCGATTCGGTGGTTGAGGCGCACGCCGATTTCAGTAATTTAAAGCCGCGCGAATTAATTGAAAAATATCTGCCGGAAGACGAAACGCAAACGGCGAGCGGCTGAAAACCACAAAAGATGATTCGGTGCGGCTGGGCAAAAAATGATTTGGCGATTCGCTATCACGACCAAGAATGGGGCGTTCCGGCGCACGACGAGCGGCGGCTGTTTGAATTTTTGATTCTCGAAGGCGCGCAGGCGGGTTTGAGTTGGGACACGATTTTACGAAAACGCGAAAACTATCGCGCCGCTTTTGACAACTTCGAGGCGGAAAAAATTGCCGTTTACGATGAGAAAAAATTGAACGAGCTTTTATTGAATGAAGGAATCATCCGCAACCGTCTGAAAATCGCCTCGGCGGTTTCAAACGCGAGAAGTTTTTTGAAAATCAAAGACGAGTTCGCCTCGTTCGATTCATATATTTGGAGTTTTGTCGGCGGCGAGCCGGTTGTCAACAATTGGAAAAGTTTGTCGGAAGTTCCCGCGAAAACTTCCGTGTCGGATGCGATGAGCATAGATTTGAAACGACGCGGTTTTAATTTCGTCGGCTCGACTATATGCTATGCGTTTATGCAGGCTTGCGGTTTGGTGAACGACCATCTGACCGGTTGTTTTCGGCACGAACAAGTTTAAATTATGGCGGACAAAATCGCGGCTGTTATTTTATTCATCGTCGGAACGATTAATCTTTTGCCAGTCATCGTATTTTTTGATGCGACCAAAACAGTCAAACTTTACGGCTTACCGATTGAGGGCGAAAGTCTAATGATTTTAATGCGCCATCGCGCGGTGCTTTTAGGCTTGGTTGGTTTGGCTTTGATTGCGTCGGCGGTCAAACCCGAATTCAGGATTTTGGCGATTGCGCTGGCTCTCATCAGCAAGTTCGCGTTCGTTTTTCTGACTTTTACCCAATCGAATTACACTGCCGAAGTCAGACAAGTCGCTTTGATTGATGTCGGAGCGATTGTTTTATTGATTGCCGCTTTGATAATTCATTTTTGGCGAACGGGAACGAAATTCTAATACAAGTTTGAACGGCGCGAACGAATTTGATGAAACTGCGGCACGTTTATTTTTTACTTTTAATCTTTGGAATCGGGCTTCCGTATTGGCAGATTGCGCCGTGGTTTACGAAAAACGGCTTGAACGTCGAGAAGTTTTTCGCCGAGCTTTTCGCCAATCCGGTCAGCGGCTCGTTCGGGATGGACATTTTCGTTTCGACGACGGTGCTTTTGATTTTCGCTTGGTTTGAAACGGCGCGACTGAAATTGCCTAAACTAATTTTCATCGCAGCTCTTTTGGGAACATTCGGCGCGGGCGTGTCGTGCGGTTTTCCGCTTTTTCTTTATCTCCGGCAGAGACACATTGACAATTTATAAATGAATTACCCGGTAACGCCAGCCGTCAGATTTCTGCGCGAGCGAAAAATTGATTTCGCGCCGCACGTCTTTGATTATGTCGAGCGAGGCGGAACGAAACATTCGGCGGAAGTTTTAGGCGTTAACGAACACAGCATTGTGAAAACTTTAGTTTTTGAGACGAACGAGCGAAAAGCTTTAATCGTTTTACAGCACGGCGACTTTCAGGTTTCGACGAAAGAACTCGGCAGAATTTTGGCGGTCAAAACAATCGCGCCCGCGTCCGCCGAACGCGCCAATAAATTAACGGGTTATTTAATCGGCGGAACTTCGCCGTTCGGCTTAAAGACGAAAATGCCGATTTATGCGGAAAAAACGATTTTCGATTTGCCGCGAATTTACATTAACGGCGGCAAGCGCGGATTTTTAATCGAGATTGCGCCGCGAGTTTTAGAGCAAGTTTTAGAAGTAAACAAGGTTGCAGCAGCGACGAAAGACGGGTAAATTGTCTAGCTATGGAAACCGGACAGAATAATCATCATCAACATCTGAATAAAGTTTCGTTCGCCGGCTTGCTCGTCGCGCTCGGCATCGTCTTCGGCGACATCGGCACGTCGCCGCTTTACACTTTCGCAGCAATCGTCGGCGAGCGCGAGATTACCGAAACGCTCGCGTTGGGAGCGTTATCCGCCGTCTTCTGGACGCTGACGATACAGACGACGATTAAATATATTTCGATTGTTTTGAGCGCGGACAACAACGGCGAAGGCGGCGTTTTCTCGCTTTACACGCTAATTTACGAGAAAGCCGGTAAATGGATTTTGTATCCGACGATTATCGGCGGCTCGTTTATCCTCGCCGAAGGCATTATCACGCCGCCGATTTCCGTTTCGTCGGCGGTCGAAGGCTTGCGAATTTACTCGCCGAATTTGCCGACCGTGCCGATTGTGCTTTTCATTCTGCTGCTGATATTTTTCGCGCAACAGTTCGGCACGCAGATTATCGGGAAATTTTTCGGACCCGTAATGCTGCTCTGGTTCACGATGATCGGCGGAATCGGGTTGCTCTCGCTCGCTTCGGATTTTTCGGTTTTGAAGGCGCTGAATCCCGTTTGGGTTTATCGTTTTCTGGTCGAATACCCGGGCGGCTTCTGGCTTTTGGGCGCGGTGTTTCTCTGCACGACGGGAGCGGAAGCATTATATTCGGATATGGGTCACGTCGGTCGCACGAACATTCGCTGGAGTTGGATTTACGTCAAGATTTGTTTGATTTTGTCATACGCCGGGCAGACCGCGTTTTTGATGCACCATCTCGGCTCGAAAATGGAAGGCTCGACTCCGTTTTATTCGATTGTGCCGCGCCCGGTTTTGCCGTTCGCCATCGCCATTGCGACCGCCGCCGCGATTATCGCCAGCCAAGCCCTGATTTCTGGCGCATTCACGCTCATCGGCGAAGCGATTCGCCTGCATTTCTGGTATCGCCAAAGAATCGTTTACCCGACCGATTTCAAAGGTCAGCTTTATATTCCGCAGGTCAACTGGCTGTTGTTCGCCGGTTGCGTCATCGTTGTGCTTTATTTTCACGAATCGAAATATATGGAAGCCGCCTACGGCTTGTCCGTTACTTTGACGATGATGATGACGACGATTTTATTGTCGATTTTTCTGCGCGTCAGGGGATTTTCGACGCTCGTCTCGTTTCTCGTTCCGGCTTTCTTTTTTGCGATTGAATCGGCGTTTCTCGTCGCCAATCTCATCAAGTTTCCCGAAGGCGGCTGGATTACAATTCTCGGCGGATTAGTGCTGATTTCGATTATGTGGCTGTGGTACCAAGGCAGAATGCTGCGCCGCAGTTTGACGGTAATGGAAAAAACTCAGCCGTTTTTTCAGACGCTGCAAGAACTGAGCAATGATAAAACTTTGCCGCAATACGCGACGCATCTGGTTTATCTGACCGGTTCAGACACGCCCGATGAACTTGAGCAAGAAGCGATGCGCTCGATTCTGGAGAAAACGCCGAAACGCGCTGACGTTTACTGGTTCGTTCATGTGAAAACCGACAACGAGCCGTTCACGATGAAATACTGCGTCAAGACGATTGCCAAAGACGACGTTTATCACCTGACGTTTAACTTGGGTTTTCGCATCGAGCCGCGTCTGAATTACTTTTTTGAACTCGCGCTCGACGATATGGTGAAAAACAACGAAGTAACGGCGACGAGCCGTCATCCGGCGCTGGAAAAATACAACATTCGCGGCGACATCCGCTTCGTGCTGCACAGCTCGTTTTTGAGCCACGAAAACGATTTGCCGTTCAAGCAGAATTTTATAATGCGCGCCTATTATTTCCTGCGCCACTGGTTTAGCATCCGCGAAGACGCCGCTTACGGCTTGGATGCGAGCAATGTCGAAATCGAACACGAACCGATTGTCGTCGTCGAGCCGCAGGGAATGAAACTGACGCGCGAAACGTAGATATTAGGTTCTGCATCCAAAGTTTGGAGTTGAAAAATGCTGATTGAGGATTTTATGCCCGGTTACGATTTCAGCGAAAAGCACGAAACGAACATTCGCGCTTCCGCCGAAAAAGTATATACAACGGTCAATTCGATTGATCTTGCCGAATCGTGGATTATCAGCGGACTTTTAACTTTGCGCGGCTTGGGTCGTAAGTCAGCGAAAACCTTGACTTTACACGATATGACGAAAGACGGTTTCGCCGTTTTGGGCGAGAAACCGGACGTGGAAGTTCTACTCGGAGTCGCGGGGAAATTTTGGACGCCTTCCGGCTGTCTGCAAAACGTCAACGCGGAGAATTTCCGCGCGTTCGACACAAAAGGCTACGCCAAAGCCGCCTGGAATTTCGCTTTGAAGGAAGTCGGCAAAGACGAAATTCTTTTGACAACGGAAACGCGCGTGAAGTGTTTGGACAAAGCGAGCCTGTCAACTTTTAGATTTTACTGGCGATTCGTCCAGCCGTTCAGCGGTTTGATTCGACAGGAAATGCTGCGGCTCATCAAACAAAAAGCGGAAGCGAAAATTAAATGAACGACTGGCGGAAATTGGTCAAACAAAAAAGATTTGCCGATGCCGAAAAACTGATGCTCGATGATACGGCGAATGTTGTTCACGGCTGCGAAGTCGTTAGTCGCGCCGGGTTTTACGAAAACTGGGGCGATGCTGCGGAAAGCAAAGACGAACGGAAAAATTATTACGAAAAAGCGCGTGCCGATTATTATCTTTACGCTTCGGGAGCGACGGGCAGCGGCGAAGGCTTGCAGCTATTGATGAATGTCGAAAGAGTGGAAAAGAAAATCGCACGACTGGATAAAAAAAGTTTATGTTCACGCATTGGGCTTGCTTCGATTGTCGCAAAAGTTTTGCGAAGGACGTGAGTGAAAATCCTCGCAAATGTCCCGAATGCGCGAAACCGATGGTTGATATGGGCGCGTATTTCGAGCCGCCGCGCAAATTAAATGTAAAGCGCTGGGCAGTAATGAAAGTTCTGGCTGATTACGGTTACAAGTTTAATACGAAGGACAGCCAGATTTACATTCAAAACCGAATTTTGCAGGCGAAAAATCCCCGTGTAGCGGATGTGATTGAGAGAATTGAATTGGAGAAGCAACTGAAGAGAAATGAATCTTAATGCGAAGATTATCAATATGATGCGAAAAACAATCGTCTCCGTTTTGCTATTGTTATGTGTCGCTTTTTATACCAACGCGCAAGTAACGGCAATTCGTGCCGGCAAAGTCATTGACCCGGAAACGGGAACCGTTTTAACCAATCAGATAATTTTAGTCGAAGGGCGCGACATCAAAGCCATCGGTGCCGACGTGAAAATTCCGGCGGGCGCGACCGTGATTGATTTGTCGAAACAATTCGTGCTGCCCGGACTTTTTGACGCGCACACGCATTTATGTATGAATATGCAGCATAAACGCGATGCGAACGGGTATTACATCACAACGCTGCGCGATTCGACCGGACTGCGCGCGATTCAAGGCGTGGCGAATGCGCGTTCGATGCTCGAACACGGCTTTACGACAGTGCGTGACATCGGAAACGCGGCGAATTACGCCGACACGGATTTGCGGCGGGCGATTGAACAGGAACTCGTTCCGGGTCCAACAATCATCAATGCCGGGCGCATTATCGCGCCATACGGCGGGCAATTTCAGATGCAGGCTGACAAGCAGGATTTAGGTAATCCCGAATATTTTTACGCCGACACGCGCGACGAACTAAAAAAAGCCGTCCGCGAAAATATCCACTACGGCGCATTAGTTATCAAACTCGTCGTTGACGACCAGCGATATATTTATTCGGTTGACGACATTAAGTTCGTCATCGAAGAAGCGCATCTCGCCGGTCTGAAAGTCGCCGCGCACGCCTGGACGGAAAAAGGAGCCAGAAACGCGGTGGAAGCCGGAGTTGATTCAATCGAACACGGCGTTCGGATAAACGACGAAACGCTGGCAATCGCCAAAAGCAAAAACATCGCGCTCGTCCCGACGCCGTTCACCGAAACCGACGCCCGCGAAGGCGGGAATTCGGGCGGCTTAAAAGAAATTGATAAAAAGTGGTTTGCAGACGTTGTAAGACGCGCAAATAAAATTGGCGTCACGCTCGTTTTCGGTCCCGACGTGATTTTCAGCACGAAGGAATATCCGCGCGGACGGCTTTCAATCGAGACGATTGATAACTGGAAAGAAGCCGGAATTTCGCCAAGCGTGATTTTGCAATCGTTAACGACAAACGCCGCTAATTTATTAGGCGTCGAAAAAACTCGCGGCTCATTAAAGGCTGGAATGCGAGCCGATATTATAGCCGTTAATGACAACCCGCTCGACAAAATCGAAACGCTCAAGAAGGTTAGCTTTGTGATGAAAAACGGCAAGGTTTTCAAACAAAATTCATTGGTAAAATAGAGAGGAAAACGTGTCTCGCGTAAAAATTCAAATTTTTCACGAAAACAATGCGAAAGGAGAAATTAGTCTCGTTCGCACAATTTGGGTTGAAAGAGATTCTGACAAAAAATTGACAGGTAAAAAGGCGAGGCAAATTTTAGCTAACAATTTTCCTGAGTTTGATAACTTTACGGTTAGAAACGGATTGTCAAAAGCTGAAAACGGCTGGCGGGCAAGTCGGACGATAAAACCGACTGAAAAATGTAAATATCATTACATTTGGGAAAATGCAGTTATTACAGAAGAAGACTCAGAATAAAAGGAAAAAATTATGAAAGAAGCAGTTATCGTATCAGCCGTGCGGACGGCTGTCGGAAAAGCGCCGAAAGGGACTTTGAAAAATACTCGTCCCGATGATTTGGGCGCGGCAGCGATTCGGGAAGCGGTGAATCGCGCCGAAGGTTTGGACGCATCGCAGATTGACGACGTGATTATGGGCTGCGCGTTTCCCGAAGCCGAGCAAGGGATGAACGTGGCGCGAACCTGCGCGATTGAAGCCGGTTTGCCGGTCGAAGTTTCGGCGATGACGGTTAATCGTTACTGCTCGTCGGGACTTCAGACGATTGCGATTGCGGCGGACAGAATCCGCACGGGCGGCGCGGAGATTATCGTCGCGGGCGGGCTGGAAACGATGTCAATGATTCCGATGGGCGGCAACGTCGTGCGTCCTAATCCGAAGATCGTTGATAATTACCCGGATTATTATTTGAATATGGGTTTGACCGCCGAAAATCTAGCCAGAAAATACGAAATCACGCGCGAGCAGGCGGACGAATTTTCTTTGCAGTCGCATCAGAAAGCGGCGGAAGCAATCAAGTCAGGAAAATTTAAAGACGAAATCGTGCCATTCACGGTAGCAGTTGACGAACTCGACGAGAACGGTCGCGTGCGGCGCAAGGAAGTCGTTTTTGAAACTGACGAAGGCG
This sequence comes from uncultured Pyrinomonadaceae bacterium, assembly GCA_902805935.1. Classification (GTDB taxonomy): domain Bacteria; phylum Acidobacteriota; class Blastocatellia; order Pyrinomonadales; family Pyrinomonadaceae. The sequence goes on along the minus strand of CADCUR010000304.1, from coordinate 3,456 downwards.
TGCGTTACGACGCTTCGATGGAAGGTTTTGCAAAACTGAAACCCGTCTTTCACGTCAAAGGCACGGTGACGGCGGGCAATTCGTCGCAGATGTCGGACGGCGCGGCGGCGGTTGTGATTATGTCGGCGGAAAAGGCAGAAGAGTTGGGTTTGAAACCGCTTGCCAGATTTGTTTCTTATGCAACGTCGGGTTGTCTGCCGGAAGAAATGGGCATCGGTCCGGTTTATGCGATTCCGAAAGCGTTAAAAATGGCTGGTTTGAATTTGAAAGACATTGACGTTATCGAACTCAACGAAGCGTTCGCCGCTCAAGGTCTGTCGGTGATGAAAGCGTTGGAAATGAATCCGGCAAAAGTCAATCTGAATGGCGGCGCGGTCGCGCTCGGTCATCCTTTGGGCTGCACCGGCGCGAAATTAACCGCTACGATTTTACAGGAAATGAAACGCAGTAGTGCGCGTTACGGAATGGTGACGATGTGCGTCGGCGGCGGAATGGGCGCGGCGGGAATTTTCGAGAGATTGGATTAAATGATGCAGCGAATCAAAGCAATCGAAGAAACGGATGCGCCGATTATTTTGAAGCCGCTCTACGCCGGGTTCAAGCGAATCGCGGGAAAGATTGGAACTTCGTTGAAAGTTTCGGCGCATCGTCCTTCGATTGCTTGGTTTGGAAATCTTTTCGGACTGGCGATTGAAAAATCGGGTAAAGTCGAACGGCGAATTCATTTTCTTGTCCAATTGCGGGCGGCGCAAATAATCGAATGCCCGTTCTGCATTGATATTATTCCGGCGCTCGGAATGAAAAGCGGCGTTTTAACCGATGCGGAAATAAACGCGGTTTCGCATTACTTCGACAGCGATTTGTTTTCAATCAAAGAGAAAGTCGCGCTCGAATATGCGGAAGCGATTTCAAAAACGCCCGTTAAAGTCTCCGACGAAATGTTTGCGCGGCTGAAAAACTACTTCGATGAGAAACAGATTGTCGAATTGACGGCGAGCATCGCCTTTGAGAATTACCGGGCGAGATTTAATCACGCGCTCGGAATCGAAAGCGACAATTTTTACAAATGAATTTCGAGAAATAAACGCGACCGGCGCATTTAATTAAGCGGCAAATTTGCGCTGGTTAATAAATTTCTCTTGCTGAATGAATGCTCATTCAGTTATAATCCTCGAAACAAATAGCAACAATCAAAATAATTTTAAGGAGAAAAACTATGGATGCAGCGGCACAGCAGAAGGATTACGTTAAAGGCGGCGCGTTTTTAATTGAAGACCGAAACGCGAGCGAGATTTTCACGCCCGAAGATTTGTCGGAAGAACAAAGAATGATTGGCGAAACGACCAGGGATTTTATTGACAATGAAGTGATTCCGCAACTCGAAGCGATGGAGAATCACGATTGGGAACTGGCGCGGCAACTCATTCACAAAGCGGGCGAACTGGGTTTATTGGGCGCGAACATTCCCGAAGAATACGGCGGGCTTGATTTAGACCAAACGACCGGCGTGGTCGTCGCCGAAAATATGGGACGCGCTTCGGGTTTCGGCGTGACGTTCGGCTCGCAAACTTCAATCGGACTGCTGCCGATTCTTTATTTCGGCTCGGATTATCTGAAGGAAAAATATATTCCCGGCATCGTTTCGGGCGAGAAAATCACGGCTTACTGTTTGTCCGAGTCGGGTTCGGGTTCGGACGCGCTAGGCGCGAAAGCAAATGCCAAACTTTCGGAAGACGGCAAACATTACGTTTTGAACGGCGAGAAAATGTGGATTACCAACGGCAGTTTTTCCGATATGTATATCGTTTTTGCGAAAGTTGACGGCGAAAAGAAAAAGTTTTCGGCGTTTGTCGTCGAGAGAAGCGAAACCTGTCGTCCCGGCGCGGAAGAACATAAAATGGGCATCAAATCTTCCTCGACGACGCCGCTGATTTTGTCGGATTGCCACGTTCCGATTGAAAATTTAATCGGCGAAGTCGGCGACGGCGCGAAAATCGCTTTCAATATTTTGAACGTCGGGCGATTCAAATTAGGCGCGTCGGTAACGGGCGGCGCGAAATTGGCGATTCATCATTCGATTCGTTATGCGAATGAGCGAGAGCAATTTGGAGTTTCGATTTCGAGTTTCGGCGCGATGAAACACAAACTCGCTGAGATGGCGATTCGCACTTGGGTTGCCGAATCAATGTCGTATCGCACGGTCGGAATGATTGACGCGCTCATCGGCGAAGACGGCGGCGACAAGGAAAAGAAATTGCGCTCGATTGAAGAATACGCGGTCGAATCTTCGATAAACAAAGTTTGGTGTTCGGAAGCCTTAGATTACGTCGTTGACGAGATGGTTCAAATCTACGGCGGCGCGGGTTATTCGGCGGATTATCCGGCGGAGAAAGCCTACCGCGATTCGCGCATCAACCGCATTTTTGAAGGCACGAACGAAATCAATCGCCTTTTGATTCCGGGACAGCTTTTGAAGCGCGCGATGAAAGGAGAACTCGGATTATTGAAAGCCGCGAAAGATTTGCAGGGCGAACTTTTGAATCCGCCGATGCCGTCGTTTGACGAAGACGAAGGCACGCTCGCTGCGGAAATGAAGCTGGCGCAAAACGCCAAGAAAATCGCGTTGATGGTCGTCGGCACGGCGGCGCAGAAATATATGACCGAACTGCAAAACCAGCAGGAAATTTTGCTGAATTCGGCGGATATTATTATGAACGCTTACGCAATGGAAACGGCGATTTTGCGGGCGCAGAAACTCGCGGAAAAAGGCAACGCCGGTAATCAAATTGCAATGGCGCAAGTCTTTTGTAACGACACGATGCAGCGCATCGAGGCGACGGCGAAAAACACGATTGCGGCGATGTCGGAAGGCGACGAAGGCAAAATGCTGCTCGTCGCGCTCAAGCGATTTACGAAAAACAATTCGCCGGTGAACACGATTGCAGCCAGACAGCAAATTGCCGATACGCTGATTGCGGCGAACAAATACGTTTTTTAATTTTGGATTTTAGGTTTTGGATTCTGGATTGTCCGAAGTCGAAAGGCTTCGGACTTTTTCGATTTTTATGGCATTGTTTGGTTCATAAAAAACTAACTCGAATTCACTTTCGGTCATTTCCTTTGAATAAACGAAATCCTTAAATGTTCCCTCAAGAATTTTCCAAGTTGTTCGCTCAGATGTCTTGACTGGGTTTTGAGGAATAATAAATGAAAACTCCTCTTTGGTGATTAGGTCTTTTGGGTCAAATTTCAGTTTGTTGATAGGGCAATCCGCAACTGTCGTAACAAGAATTTTAATTTGCAGACCAATTAATTCAAGCACGAGATTTTCGTCACTCGTTTCAAGATACAAATAGCAATCGTCATGTGAGCTTAGAAAAACATTTGCAGAAACTTCGTTAATAACCGTTTTTTCGTTCCATTTATCAGCCAAGTCAATTACCTGGATTACTTTGT
>CADCUR010000303.1:16339-16989 GCA_902805935.1 uncultured Pyrinomonadaceae bacterium | reverse complement strand
TGTGGATAAATTGACGACCAACGATGTCACGAAACTCGTTGACGGACAAGCGCAATATTCGGCTTTCACACGCGAAGACGGCACGGTCGTTGACGATTTGTTGGTTTATCGTTTTGACGAGGGCAAATTGCTTTTGGTGGTGAATGCTTCGACAACCGAGAAAGATTGGGATTGGATTACAACGCACGTCGCCGATGAGAACATCACGCTGACGAATGCCAGCGCGGATTATTGTCAAATCGCCGTGCAGGGGAAAAATGCGATTAAAATTCTCGAAAAACTGACCGACACAAACCTCGAGGAAATCAAGTATTATCATTTCACGGTCGGCAAAGTTGACGGCGTGGACGCGATAATTTCCCGCACGGGTTACACGGGCGAAGACGGTTTTGAAGTTTACGCCCATCGAGATTACGCCGAACGGCTTTGGAATAAATTTCTCGAAGCGGGAAACTACGGCGACGAAAACGGAATTTTGCCGTGCGGTCTGGCAGCCAGAAATACTCTGCGATTGGAGTCGGCGATGTCGCTTTACGGTCACGAAATCTCCGACGAAATTACGCCGCTTGAAGCGAACTTAGGCTGGATTTGTAAATTAAACACCGAATTTATCGGACGTGACGCGCTTCTCAGGCTGAAGGAAAAAGGTT
>CADCUR010000303.1:0-16329 GCA_902805935.1 uncultured Pyrinomonadaceae bacterium | reverse complement strand
CGGCTTTGAAATGATTGACAAAGGCATCGCTCGCGACGGCTTCGACGTTTATATTAACGACGAAAAGGTCGGCGTCGTCACGTCGGGCAGCCCGGCGCCTTTTTTGAAAAAAAATATCGGTTTGGCTTTTGTGCCGGTTGAATTTGCAAATGTCGGGCAACGGATTAAAATTGATGTCAGAGGCAAACATTTAGCGGCGGAAATCGTGCCGATTCCTTTTTATAAAAGAGAAAAATAATTTTCATCGTGATTTGCGTTTTCAATCCGAAATTCAAAACTTAAAATTCAGAATCAATTCTATGGCAAACATTCAAGAAAATTTACATTACAGCAAAGACCACGAATGGGTGGCGGTTGACGGCGAAGTGGCGACGATTGGGATTACCGATTACGCGCAGCACGCGCTCGGCGACGTTGTTTACGTCGAATTGCCGGCGGTCGGCGACACGCTTGAATCGCACGAAGCGTTCGGCTCGGTCGAATCGGTAAAAGCCGTCTCGGAAATTTTCACTCCCGTCGCCGGCGAGGTCGTCGAAGTCAACGAAGGTTTGAACGACACGCCCGAAGCCGTCAACTCCGACCCATACGGCGCGGCGTGGATGATCAAAATTAAAATGAAAAACCAGGGCGAAGCCGACGCGATGCTCAACGCCGCCGAATACGAAGAATACTTATCAGCCAACGCTTAAAATTTTGGATTTTAGATTTTGGATTTTGGATTATTAAAAACCGTCTGTTTAGACGATTAATAATCCAAAAATGAACCAATCCAAAATCCAAAATCCAAAATCCAAAATCCAAATGAGATATATTCCAAATTCACCCGAAGAACGCGACGAGATGTTGAAAGTCGTCGGCTTAAACTCGCCGGACGAGCTTTTTCGTTCGATTCCCCAAAATGTTCAACTGAACCGCGCGCTAAATGTAACCGAACCACTCGCCGAGATTGAAGTCATCAGCGCGATGGACAAGCTGGCTGAGAAAAACACGGCTTCGCGCAAAACTTCTTTTCTCGGCGCGGGCGCGTATTCGCATTACTCGCCGACGGTCGTTGACCATCTGATTCAGCGCTCAGAATTTTTTACGAGCTATACGCCGTATCAACCGGAAGTCACGCAAGGAACCTTGCAATATATTTTCGAGTTTCAAACTTTGGTTTGCCAATTGACCGGAATGGACGTGGCGAACGCTTCGATGTATGACGGCTCGACTGCAATGGCGGAAGCGTTTTTGATGGCGCAGAGAGTCACGCGCCGCGATAAGGTCGTCATCGCCGAAACTGTTCATCCCGAGTATCTGGCGGTGGCGAAAACCTACACGCAGCACGGCGATTTGACGATTGAAACGGTTCATTTCGATAAAGAATCGGGCAGAACTTTGGCTGATGATTTGAACAAACTCGACGATAAAACCGCCGCGCTCGTCGTTCAATCGCCGAACTTTTTCGGTTGCGTCGAAGATTTAAAATCGCTCGCCGAGAAAGCGCACGCGGTGGGCGCGCTTCTAATCGTCGTGGTAACCGAAGCGATTTCGTTCGGCTTATTAAAATCGCCGGGCGCGTGCGACGCCGATATTGTCGTCGCCGAAGGGCAATCGTTCGGCGTGCCTTTAAGTTACGGCGGTCCTTACGTCGGGCTTTTCGCCTGCAAAGAAAAATACGTCCGTAATATGCCGGGCAGACTCGCCGGAATCGCTTACGACCAAAAAGGAAATCGCGGTTTCGTTTTGACTTTGGCAACGCGAGAACAGCATATCCGCCGCGAAAAAGCCACGTCGAACATCTGCACCAACCAAGGTTTAATCGCGCTCGCCGCGACGATTTATATGGAAACGATGGGCAGGCGCGGCTTGCAGGAAGTGGCGATGCAAAACGCGCAAAAAGCCGCTTACGCCGCTCGCCGCATTTCCGAAATCGAAGGCTTCTCGCTTCCCTTCTCCGCGCCGCGATTTAACGAATTCGTCGTCCGCGCTCCGCAAGCCGCCGAAGAAATTTTGTCGAAACTGTCAGTAGATAAAAATATCATCGGCGGTTTAGCTTTGTCGCGTTATTACGACGACAACCCAAATGATTTTTTGGTTTGCGTGACCGAATTAAATTCTAAAAAGCAAATTGACACTCTAGTAGAAGGATTACAAACAGTTATTTAATTTCAAAATGAGCATTAAAAAAGTCACGTCACATCCGACACAAAATGAAGAATTAATTTTCGACCGTTCGCAAACCGGCAGAGTCGGTTATCGGCTGCCGAAACTCGATATCGAAGAAACGAATCTCGACGAGATTTTGCCTTTGGAGTTACGCCGCGACGACGATCTGGAAGGCGTTCCCGAAGTTAGCGAAGTTGATGTGATTCGCCATTTTACACGAATGTCCACGTGGAATTATTCGATTGATTTGGGAATGTATCCTTTGGGAAGCTGCACGATGAAATACAATTCGCGGCTGAATGAAAAGGTGGCGCGAATCGTCGGTTTTGCCAATCTTCATCCGCTCGCGCCCGAACGGGAAGCGCAGGGCGCGTTGGAGTTGATTTACAATTTGCAGGAAGATTTGGCAGAGATTACTGGTTTGCCAGGCGTAAGTTTGCAGCCCGCTGCCGGAGCGCACGGCGAGATGACCGGCGTGATGTTGATTCGCGCGTTTCTCGACAAGCGCGACGGCGAAAAATCCAAAGAGCGGCGCGTGATGCTGATTCCCGATTCGGCGCACGGCACGAACCCGGCGTCGGCGCATCTTGCCGGTTTCACGGTTAAAACGATTCGCTCGACTAGCGAGGGTTTGACCGATATGGAGCATCTCAAAACTTTGTGCGGCGAGGGCGGCATCGCCGGATTGATGTTGACGAATCCGAACACGGTCGGACTTTTCGAGACGAATATCCGGCAAATCTGCGACGAGATTCATAACGCGGGCGGCTTGGTTTATATGGACGGCGCGAATATGAACGCGCTCGTCGGTGTAGCGCGTCCGGGCGATATGGGCGTGGACGTGATTCACCTGAATTTGCACAAAACATTCTCCACGCCGCACGGCGGCGGCGGACCCGGCAGCGGACCGTGCTGCTGTACGGTGGAACTCGAACCATTTTTGCCGACGCCGCGCATCGTCAAAGATGGCGAAAATTACAAACTTGATTTCAACCGCCCCGAATCAATCGGGCGCGTCAAAGCGTTTTTCGGCAACTTCGGAATGATGATTCGCGCGCTTGCTTATATTCAAACGCACGGCGCGGAGGGCTTGCGCGAAGCGACCGAAGCGGCGGTCTTAAACGCACGTTATGTCGGACATCATTTAACCGACGCTTACGACAAACCGTTTGAATCCGATTCGATGCACGAAGTCATCTTTTCGCACAAAAAACAATCGAGAAAAGGCGTTCACACTTTGGACATCGCCAAACGTTTGATTGATTACGGCTTTCATCCGATGACGATTTATTTTCCTTTAATCGTCGAAGGCGCGATGTTAATCGAGCCGACCGAATCGGTCGGACGCGCCGATTTGGACGCGTTTATTGACGCGATGCGATCAATCGCCGAAGAAGCCGTCGAAACGCCGGATTTGGTCATCGGCGCGCCGCACACCACGCGCATCGGAAGACTCGACGAAGCGACAGCCGCCCGAAAACCCGTTTTGCGCTGGAAGCCGGACATGGAAGCGACGGCAAAATCGGCTTAGTTTTTGTCCGAGAAATTTTAATCGGGAAAATGAAAATTAAAACTTTTGCCACATTCATTTTGCTGGCGTTTGCGCTGTCTATGGCGAACGGCGCCGCGGCTGACGGCGTGAACAAACGGCTGCGATTTGCCAGAGGAAAATCTTCGGTGGTCGTCTCCGGCGCGGTCGTCCGCGGCGACCGCGACACTTACACGTTCGGCGCGAGAGCCGGACAAATGTTGCGCCTCAAAATCGCTTCAAACGAAAAAAACGCCGTGTTTCAAATTCAAGACTCAGGCGGAAATTTTTTAGCGGGCGCGGGCGAAGGCGACGACGCGACGAACTGGTCGGGCGAATTGCCGACCGGCGGCGACTACAAAATTATCGTCGGCGGAACGCGCGGCAACGCGAGTTACCGAATGACCGTTTCAATCAAATGATGAAAAATCTCTGCATCTTCAAAAAGCCGCCGGTTGATAAAACCGGCGGCTTTTTTATTTAATTTTAATAAACGTTTTTTCGGCGCTTTGACTGGAAACATCGGTTTGGCTCGCATCTGTGATAAAATCTGAACAACATTCGATACGGTTCGTATTCGGACATTGAATAAAAAAATGGCAGTCGGTTTAATCATTCACGTTTCGGTCGGAGCGGAAAAGCGCACCGAGTTTTTCGCCGAGGAAAATATCCGTTTCGGGTCGAGCGAAACGTGCGATTTGCAGATTCATACCGACAAGTTTTCTTCAAAAAGCGTTTGGCTCGAACTCGGCTACGGCGAGGGCGTTTACCGCGTCATAAACTTTTTTGAACCGCTCAATTTGCAATTAAACGGCAAACCGATTCGCCGTTACGTCGCCGTTAAAGACGGCGACACGATTGAAGTTCCGGCAAATGACATTTCTTTTTCGTTTTTTTCGCTCGCCTCGAAATCCTCTTTGATTACGATGAACCGCGATCCGCACATCGTCGCGCCGTTTATCGAATCAGCCGCGCTCGACGCCGCCGTCTCGCCGGAACGCGATGACGCGAAGGCTTTTCTGCGCGAATTCGTCCGCGAGCTTTCGCGCGAAATTCACTGGACGACGAAATTCGTTGTTTTGCTAATCGTTCTCGCCACGCTCGGCGGCGTTTTTTACCTCGGTTCGTCATACAACAGCGAACTCCAGAGAACGCGCGAATTAGCCGAACGGCAAAGCGAAGTCGTGCGCCGTTTAGAAGAACAGCTTGCCGAAAACAACGCGCAGATCGGTCAGATTGATAAGTCGAACAAAGACATTATTAAAACCGTATCCCTAGCGCCGAATTTACGCGTCGAATACGGCAACGGCGTTTGTTTGATTGTCGGCGTGTATGATTTGGTTGATAAAAAAACCGGCAAAACTCTGCGCTATCCAGACCCGCAGGCGTTTCAGCCAAGCCCGTATGAACCGAGCGAACCGCCGATGGAAGAAGGCATCAATCCGCCGACGCAAATGGCTTTGACGACTGAAGGCGGCGGTAGCGCCGTCGAATACGATTTTATCGGCACGGGCTTTCACGTCGGCGGCGGCTATATCGTCACAAATCGCCACGTTCTGCAGCCGTGGGAAGAAGACGATCTGGTAAAGCAAATGATGAAGGACGCCAGCGGTCGGGCGCGCGTTAAAAGACTGGTCGTTTATTTTCCGAATTTTCCGCAGCCGTTTCCCATCAGAGTTCGCGGTCTAGGTTACCGCGAAGATTTGGCAGTCGCTTCGATTGACCCCGAATTAGTCTCGCCCGACATTCCGGTTTTGCCGCTCGAAATTGATTCGGATGTCGCGTCGGTCGGCAAAACCGTCGTCACGATGGGTTATCCGAACGGACCAGACCGCCTTTTGGCGATGGTTGACGACGCGGAAGCCAAATCAATCAATTCGCGCTTCGGCGGCTCGCGTCAGGCGCTGATCAATTACCTAGCGCAGTCCAGGAAAATCGTTCCATTGACGACGCAGGGCGCGATTACCGATTTGGATACCAGAAGAATCGTCCACGACGCGAAAACGGCGGAAGGCGGATCGGGCGCGCCGCTCTTCGGTCAGACCGGCAAAGTCATCGGCGTGAACTTCGGCGTTTTCACCGAAAGCAACGCCGCAAATATGGCGGTGCCAATCAGTTTTGCACTTGATTTATTGAGACGAGCCGGTTGGAAGACGGCGGAAGAAATAAAAAACGAAAAACAAAATCAATCACAAACGGCGAGCGCCAATACGAATGCTTCTTCTCAGCAGCCAAAAGCGCAGTAAATTTAAAGGTTAAAAGTGAAAAAGTGGAAAGGTGAAAAAGTTTTAATTTGACTTTAACTAAAGCCTATTTTCGCTTTTTCACTTTTCCACTTTTAACCTTTTTCACTTTTTATATGAACAATCTCGTTTTTTCAAATATGCTGCATCGTCCGGCGCGAACCGTCGTTAGCATTCTCGGCATCGCGGTTGGGGTTTTGCTGATCGTTTTCACCGTCGGATTGGCGAACGGCTCGATGCGCGAGCGTGCCACGCGCGAGGCGAACATCGGCGCCGAGATTATGTTTCGCGCTTCGGGAACGCTGGGCATCAGCGGCTCGGAAGCGTTCCGGCTGCCCGTGTCCTTGGCGAAAGATATTGAAAAAATCGAAGGCGTAAAACTTGTCGTGCCGATTGCCCAAAACTCGGTTTCGGTTGACGACAGCAATTCCGGCAATCGCCTGATTGACGGCGTAAATTACGATGAATACGCCAGCGTGGTCGGACTGACAATTATCGAAGGACAAAAACTTCCCGCCGCCGGTGAAGTGGCGATTATAGATACCGGTTGGCAGCGGCAAAAGAACTTTAAAATCGGCGACACGCTTAAACTTTACGAACGCGATTTCGTGATTATCGGAACGTATGAACCGGCTGCCGGAGCGCGGGTTAAAATTCCGCTCGAAACGATGCAAGCGCAACTTGGCGGCGAAGGCAAAGCGTCGGCATTTTTAATCAAAGTCAAAGACGGCTACGCGCCCGAAACAGTTGCCGAAACGCTTCACCGAACGTTTTCCGACAATCAAATTCTGCTCACTAAAGATTTAGAAGAACTCTATATGCAAGGCATTCCGGCGATGAACGTTTTTCTGAACATCTTCATCGGCGTGGCGGCGATTATCTCAGCGCTCGTTATTTTGCTGACGATGTATACGACCGTCACCGAACGCACCCGGCAAATCGGCATTATGAAATCTCTGGGGATGAACAATTCGGCAATCGCTTGGATCGTCGCGCAGGAAGCCTTACTGATTAGCTTCTGCGGCATCGTTGGCGGAGTTTTATTAACGGTTATTCTGCGGTTTCTGCTAACGAAAACGACGACTCTTGAGGTTGAAATCAGTCCGCTCGTTCTGGCAATCGTGACCGTCGTCGGACTCATCGGCGGCGCAATCGGCGCGCTTTATCCGGCGCTGCGGGCGGCGCGGCTCGACGCGGTTGAGGCTTTGAGTTACGAGTAGTTTCCATCTACTTTATTCGCCAACCGGCTGGATTTTTCTCAGACATTATTTCTCATTTCGAGGAAACAATTTTGCTTCCGAAAACTTCTCTGTCCTGCTCGCCGAGTTCAGCAATTTTCGTCATCAAAAAGTCGGAAATCTCTTTGTGCGTTCGCAACGAATCGCGCTTGTCATAAAAGGAAGATAAATCAACGGGCGCGCCGAAATGAATGCGAATCGGCTCGCCGCCGCGCCAGTTTCCCAAAATCTGTTTCGGCAAATCGTTGCCTAAACCGGCGATGAAAACCGGGATGACTTGCGGGCGCGCAAGCATTATGATTTTCCCGACGCCGGTTTGCGCGGGCAGAAAATTATACGGGTCATTCGACAGATTGCGCTTGCCTTCCGGGTGAAAACCGATGACGTGCGCCGCGCCGCGCGAGCAAATATCAATGAGTCGGCGCATCGAAAATCGGTCGAACTCGCGTTTTTTTTCTTCGCGGTCTTCGCGGAAAAACGGCGGGAACATTGAAAACCAGCCCATTACGAAATTGACGAACCAGCCGACGGGCGAGTCGTAAAAAAATTTGGCACGGACGGGAAAAAATAATCGCATCGGGCGCGCGGTGCGGCGAAACAGAACGGATGAAACCGTATACATATCGAAAAACGAGCGGTGGTTGGCAACGAGCAGCAGCGGTTTTCCGGCATCCGTCTGTTCGACGTTTTCTAGTCCATAGACGTTCATTAAATTGTATGTCGCCAGGTAAATCCAAAGCGAGCCGACGTGCCGCTGGCAGAAAGTCCAAAAACTTTTCCACGCGCCGCGATTCATCCGGTCGGTCAATTTAAAGCCTATTTTTTCGACGGCGTTCAAAACGGCAATTTCGTCGGCGGTCGGCGCGAGGCTGAATTCTTTAGCGGCGAGTTCCGGGTTTTGAGATTTCGGTGTTTCGAGAATGTGTTCGTCGTTCATCTGCTTTGTAAAAATAATTTTGAAATTGACTTGTTTCAAACCCGGCAAATAGTAGAATATCAACTGATATGAAAGCACACAAACGTTTGACCGGCGCAATTTTCCTGGTAATTTGCCACGTCTTTTCCGTCTCCGCACAACAGTCCGCCGCACGCAAGCCGGATGTCGCGTATGTTCCGACGAACGAAAAAATTGTTGACGCGATGCTGAAATTAGCAAAAGTGACAAAGGGCGATACGGTTTACGATTTGGGCTGCGGCGACGGGCGCATCGTTATTACCGCCGCGAAAGAATTCGGCGCAAACGGCATCGGCATCGAAATCAACCCGGAACTCGTCAAACTCGCTGAAGAAAATGCGCGGCAAGCCGGTGTCGCCGACCGAGTAAGATTTGTTGAAGCCGATTTGTTTAAAACAAACTTCAGCCGCGCGACAATCGTAATGCTTTATTTATCGCCGGGCGTTAATTTGAAATTGCGCCCGCAATTGCTGAAACAATTAAAGCCCGGCACGCGCATCGTTTCGCACGATTTCGATATGGGCGATTGGAAGCCCGAACAAACCGTTAAACTCGAAAACGCGACGCTTTATTTCTGGACTGTTCCGGCGAAAAAGCCAACTCTTTGACGATTTGGGATTTCGGATTTGCCGTTTACTAAAAGTAAAATCCGAAATCGAAATACCGTAATTACTTTTCAGTTGGAAAAGTTTTTTCGCTCTCCAGCTCTCGTCTGATTTCGTCTTCCATTTTGGCGGATTCGAGCGCGAGCGGCAGCTCGGACGTTCTGGCTGAAAGTTTTTTCAAAGCGAGTTCCGAATCGGCGATTGAGCCGCCGCGCCTGGCTGCCGCTTCGATCATTTGCAGACGCGTTTCGGCTTCGACGCGCATTTCTTCGGCTTCGCTTTTTATTTTACTTAATTTTTCGAGGTCGTTTTTTAATTCCTCCTGCAAATTGGCGGAGTTTTCGGATTTCAGATATTTAAGTTTGCCCTGCCTTCTCTGCACCAGCAGCAGTTCGTGATTGGTTGATTTTAGAATGCGCGTCGCCGTCATTCGCGCTGCCAAAGTATCGCGGAAAGCATCCGCAAGGAGCAAATCCTTTCGTTCTATTTCCTTCAAAGATTTTTTTTCGGCGGTCGTCAGCTCGTGTTTAAACCAATCAACTTCGCTCGCTTTGATGCCGTCAACGGCGAGCCGTTCGCGCACTTCCGCCAGCCAGCGCGAGCGGTAATAAAGAATTCCGCCCGTGACGATTAAACCGAGCAGCAAGCCGACGACGAGCGCGATTAAGCTGAAAAAAACGAACATCGCCGTCGTCGCGCCGGAAGCGAACAAGGAAAAAATAAATAAAGTAATGGCGGGAACTACCGAAAGCAAAACGGGCGCCGTCCACGCGCCGTATTTCAACGCTTTGTCTTTTGCCGAATCGCGGCGCGTAATCTCGTATCGCGGCTGTAACTCGTTCATCCTTACGGTTCTCACTCTACAAACTCTGCAAACTTTATTCAAACTCGCCGCATCATAAAATTTTAGTTTCAAGGCAAAAATGTGTATCATTGGCGGTAAAAGATTTTATCGCAATTCGGGAGAAGCCGCGTATGTTGAAAAAGTTTTTTGTAATCCTATTGGTCGTTCTGTTGTTAGCTTCGATTCTGGCGAGCGTCGGTTTCGGGCAGGAAAAAGGCAAACAGCAGCAAGACGACCGAGTTCGCACGGTGACGATTCCGATTTCGATTCTCACCAAACGTGAACAAAAGGAAAATCGGGCGGAAGAATTTGTTCAAGCGGGCGATCTGAAAATTACGGAAAACGGCGACGACCAGGTGATTTTATCAATCCGCAGCGTTACCAACACGCCGCTCGCGCTCGCCGTTTTAATTCAAGAGGACCTATCCTCGGATACGAATCTCAAACTCGATGAAATCAGAAAATTTATTCGCGGTCTGCCGCGCGGTTCGCGCGTGATGGTGGCTTACCTGCGCGCCGGAACGATTCAGGTAAGACAAAAATTCACCGAAGATTTAGAAAAAGCGGCGAAATCATTGCGAATTCTTGCCGGAGAAGGTGCGGCTCCGGGCAACCCGTATCAAGGCGTCGAAGAAGCGCTCAAAAGATTCGACGCGCTGCCGGCGGGCAGACGCGCGATTTTGCTTGTGTCTGACGGTTTGGATACCTCGCGCGGAATTGAAAGCTCCTCGCCCGCCCAAAGCCTCGACCTCGACCGCGCGATTCTTCGGGCGCAGCGCAAAAGCGTGGCGGTTTATTCGTTTTATTCGCCGGCGAGCCAGACCGCCGGCGGAAATTCGATTCTTGTTTTGAACGGGCAAGGCTCGCTCGAACGGCTTTCCGACGAAACCGGTGGGCGCGCTTTTTTTCAAGGCTCGATTGCGCCGATCTCGTTCGAGCCTTTTTTCGACGACCTAAACTTGGCTCTCAACCGGCAGTTCGCGCTGACTTATCTTTCGACGCATTTGAAGAAGGGTTATCACAAGATAAAAGTTTCCAGCACGAACCCGGATGTCAAAATCGAACATCCGCGCGGGTATTATTATCGTTAATGGAAAATAACGGTCTCTTCGGTCGCGCGGGTAAAATGCTTTTTGCACTCAAAATTTCTTTTCGCGCCGAGAAATTTTCTGCACTTACTTGTAAGGCGGACTGATTCGTAAATTACATACCGGACACATTCTAACGTCTTCTTTAATCAGCAATCCAATCCAGAAAAGCGGAAAGAACACTACCATCAAAACGGCGAAAGTTATCCAACCGGCGGTCGAGACTCTTTTAACAGCTTTGGGAAGCAACTGGCTTGAACAGCGCGGGCAATGATAACCGTAAGCCAGGTTTTGTGGATGTTGATGCGCGAGCGGTTGCGGGCGCGGCGGCTGATTGGCGGCAAAAGTGTCGGCGAGCGGCTGGACTTGATTGATTTGCTGCGTGCGCTGTTTTTTATTTTCCGCCACCTGAAATTCGTCGGTTTTCCAGGAATAAGGGCGCGGCGGCGAGTATTCGTAACCTGTTCCGTTAGAAGCCTGGCTTTGCGGAAATTTCGTTCCGCAGAAACGGCAGAAATTACTCGTGTCCGTATTGACCTGTCCGCAATTGGTGCATTGAATCATAAACGCCTCACTCTTGTTTTTCAAAATAATTTTAACGCGCCCGCCTAATAAAAGTTCCCTTCTTAATTTTAATCAAAGACGATTCTCTCGCCGGTTTTGACCGCCTTGTAACAAGCCTCGACGAGTTCGACTGATTTATAACCGTCAAACGCCGTCACGGGCGGTTCGGTTTCATTGAGAATCGCGTCAATAAACTGTTCGTTTTCTTGGCTGTAACCCCAGCGTTCTTCTTTCGACAAAAGATGCCACGAGAAGAATTGAAAGTTCGGGTCTGTTCCGCGGCTGTCGGTTAAATTTTCCATCTCCTGCGTCATAATCGTTCGATGCTCGCAGAAGGCTTCGACGCGCTCGAACGGAAAAATCCAACTCGCATCCGCTGCCGAACAAAACGTTGCGTGCAAGCCGTTTACAAATTTTAGCAGAACCGAGAAATTATCTGTTTCCGGGTAAGTTTGGCTCGAACCGAAAGCCAGCATTTCCGCTACTTCGCCAAATTGAAAACGCATCATATCGAAAAGATGAATCGTCGTTTCATACAGAAAACCGCCGGTCACTTCCGCCTCGCCCGTCCATTCGGGATTTTGCAGCTCGCCGCGATTCATTTTGATATGCGCCGAATGAACTCGGTCTTCATTGATTAATTCTTTTAATTTTACATAAACGGGCGCAAACCGCCGATTGTGTCCGACTTGAAAAACCCTTGCGTTTTTCGACGCTTCGAGAACGGCGCGAGCTTCGGTCAGATTCGTTGCCATCGGCTTCTCCGAAAAAACCGCTTTTCCGGCATTTGCCGCCGCGATTGTCAAAGCCGTGTGTTTTGAATTCGGCGTGGTAACGATGATCGCATCGCACGATTCGATCACTTGCTCGCCGCTCTCCATACATTTCGCGCCCGTCTGTTTTGAAACGCGCTCCATTCTTTCCGGTCGAATGTCGTAAACGGCGTGAACCGCCGCCCGCTCGCTGCGGGCGTAAAGCTGCGCGTGCGTGCCGCCCATATAACCCGTGCCGATGATGCCGATTTTTATTTTGTCCATATAAAAAAAGCTGAAAAGTGAAAATGTGAAAATGTGAAAAAGTTAGATAAACAAAACCGGCAAACTTTCCCTTTTTCACATTTTCACTTTTAACCTTTCAATCCTAAAACTTCCTCGGTCGCCGTTTTCGCTTTTTTCGCCACGTCGAACGGATTTTCGTTCCAGTATTCGGGACGGAAAATTTCGATTGAAACCATCCGGTCGTAACCGATTCGGTCGAACCGCTCTTTTATCTCTCGAATCGGCAAAACGCCTTCGCCCGGATAAAGGCGATGCGCGTCAGTCAAATTTTCTTTCGGCAAATCTTCCGCGTCGTTGATGTGAAAGATGAAAAGTTTTTTCGGGTCGAGCGTTTCGATGGCTTCAAACGTCGAATTTCCGGCGTAAAAATGAAAAGTGTCAATCACCAAACCGACGTTTTCACGATTAACTCGTTCGATAATCTTTTTATCTAAATCGAGCGTCTGCACCGAGCAGTCGGCTTGTCCGAGAAATTCAAACGCCAGACCGACATTATATTTACCGGCGATGTCGGCGAGTTCGTTTAAGACTTTTACCGATTCTTCGATGATTTCCTCTTCGCTCGTATTTTCCGGCAGTTTGCCCGGCACGACGACGACGTAAGGACAATTGATTTCAGCCGCAATGCGCGATAACTCTTCTGTCTCGGCTTTTATTTTCCCGTAATCTTGCGGGTTGCGGAAAGTGATATGCTCGATGGAATTTATCGAATAAGGTTCGAGATTATTTTCCGTCAAAAGGTTTTTCAAATCGGCGACCGTATTCGTTTTCAAAAACTCGCGCAGCTTTGCCGCCCAGATTTCGATTAATTCGTAACCGGCAGCGCTCGCCGCTCGGATGTCGGTCGTTAAATCGGCGCGCATCGTTGTTGCGCCGTTCAAAGCTATTTTCATTTCTCGATTCCTTTTATTTCTTTAATTTTATCGCCGACCTTAAACAGCAAATCGGCTCGTCTGCCGTCATAGCGGCAAACGACGAGATTCGTTTGTTCGGAGAAACTTTCAAAAAAGAGCGTGTTTTGTAATTTATAGCCTTCTAAATTTTCCGCCGAATTTGTTTCGAGATAAATCCGCACCGAATCCGCATCGAATTCTTTGCCGACCCATTTCAAAGTTTTCGCTTCGCCCGTCGCGGCGGTTAAAACAAAATTGGCGCCCAGATAATCGAAGATAAGTTTATCAACGTCCGGCGTTTTTTCGAGGTCAACGGGTTTGCCGTTTTTGTCTTTGAGAACCGCAGTTAAATCGTGGCTGAAAATCTGAACGGTAATCTCGAAAAGTTTCTGCTCCGCGTTGTAATCAATTCTAGTCAGACTCGTATGAAAACGATGTGCGGCGAACGACAGAACGTTTGCCGTTTGGCTGATAATTAAAATGAAAACAAAAGACAATTTGTAAATTTTCATCGCTTGTCGGTTGAGAAATCGTAAAAATTAAGGTCGCGGCGTCGGGCTTGGAAGCGGCTGCGTATCGCTTCTTTGTCCTGATTTGAAAACTTGAAAGCGAGACGGAACGGTGCGGCGCGGGAAAAAGTTGTTCGCCAAATCAGCGTCCGCCGTTTCCAGATTCGGGTCAAGCACAATCGCTTTGGCTTCTTTGCGCGTGACGATCAATTTTGAAACGTCGAAATTATTGTAGCGCCAGATTTCCGCCGGAATACGGATTTCTTCGTTCGTTCCGTCGGCGTATTCGACTCGGAAAATCAGCGGCATCACCAAACCGCCGACGTTTTTCAAATCAACGACATAGAAATAATAACCTCCGCTCAAAATCGCTCTTTCGGTTTCGTCCAGACTTTCAAAAAACGCTTGATAATCCTGACGCTCTTGTTCGGTGACTTTGAACTCGTCCAAATCGTCGTAATAATCGCGCAAGCTGGGATATTGGTCTTTGCGTCTCGGCAAATTTTCATTGCGCTGCTGCGTTAAAGTTTTCGGTCGGGCGTTTTCCTGTTTCCGCAGAATTTCCTTTTCTACTTCGGGATTTCGAGTGTTGATTTGAAAAAGCCGAACGTTTTCGATGGAAACGTCAACGTGATCGGTCGTGTAAAACCAGCCGCGCCAAAACCAATCTAAATCAACGCCGGAAGCGTCTTCCATCGAGCGAAAAAAGTCGGCGGGCATCGGGCGTTTGAATTTCCAGCGGCGCGAATATTCCTTGAAAGCAAAGTCGAAAAGCTCGCGTCCCATCACGGTTTCGCGCAAAATGTTCAGCGCCGTCGCCGGTTTGCCGTAAGCGTTGTTGCCGAACTGCAAGACCGATTCGGAGTTGGTCATAATCGGCACTTGGTTTTCCGAAATCATATAATCGGTGATTTTCTGCGGCTCGCCGCGACGCGACGGATAATCTTTTTCCCATTCGTTTTGCGCCAGAAACTGCACGAAAGTATTCAAGCCTTCGTCCATCCAAGTCCATTGCCGCTCGTCGGAATTGACGATCATCGGGAAATAATTATGTCCGACTTCGTGAATGACGACGCCGATTAAACTGTATTTCGTCTGTTCGGAATACGTGCCGTCGGCGTTCGGACGCGGACCGTTAAAACAAATCATCGGATATTCCATTCCGCCGACGTGCCGATTGCTGACGGAAATCGCCGTCGGATACGGGTAATCGAACGAGTAGCGCGAATAAACATTGAGCGTGTGAATGATGGCGTGCGTCGAGAATTTGTCCCACAGCGGGCTGGCTTCGTTCGGATACAGCGACATCGCCATCACGCGGTTGCCGCCGACGTTATGACCTTGCGCGTCCCAGACGAATTTACGAGAAGAAGCGAACGCGAAATCGCGCACATTGTCGGCTTTGTAAATCCAGGTTTTCTTGCCGGTCGGTTTACTCGATTCGTTCAGTTTCGCTTCTTCGTTCGTGACGATTTTCAAAGGCTCTCGCGCAGTTTCGGCTTGTTTCAAACGCCGAATCCATTCGGGCTTCAAAACCTCTTTCGGATTTTGCAAAACACCGGTCGCCGACACAACGTGGTCGTTCGGCGCGGTCAGCCGCACAAGGTAATCGCCGAACTCTAAGGTAAATTCGCCGCTGCCCAAATACTGTTTATGCTGCCAGCCGGAAACGTCGTTGTAAGCCGCCATTCGCGGAAACCACTGCGCGATGGTGTAAATGTAGTTTTTGTCGCGCGGAAAATATTCGTAACTCGTGCGCCCGCGAAAAAGCTCGCCATTATTGATCGCGTAATTCCAATCGAGCGAAAAAACGAAAGTCGCGTTCGGCAGAAGCGGCGCGGGCAAATCAACGCGCATCATCGTTTTCACGATGGTGTTTTTCAGCGGATTTCCTTTCGCGTCTCTGACGTTCGAGATGTTGATTTTGCCTTCGTAGGTGCGAGCGACGAGTTGTTCGAGTTGTTTGAGCGAACTGCCTTCGAGCGTCGGTGCGGTTTGCGTCGCCGCTGTGTCGGAATCTACAGCGAAAAGGTTCTGGTCAATTTGCAGCCACAGATAATTCAAAGCGTCGGGCGAGAGATTTTTGTAAGTGACGGTTTCCTTGCCGATGATTCTTTGATTCGCGTCGTCGAGTTCGACATCAATCACGTAATCGGCGCGCTGCTGCCAATACTTTGCGCCCGGCGCGCCGCTCGCCGTGCGCTGTTCATTCGGCGTCGGCAAATCTTCTTCAAGCTGACGAAATTTATCAGACGGTTTTGATTTCGATTGAGCGAAAGTGAAAACGGAAAAACAGAGAATCAGCAAAGAAACGGCAAATCGAGACACGGGCATTTTAATTTTCTCCTAATTCTTGCGGGCAAGAAAAGTGTTTACGCAATCGGGGAAAGATTTGTTTTTTATTGTAGCGGAAAACTCTCGATTTAGCCCATTCGCCGCGCTTTAAATTTTAACTTTCATCGCCGAAAGACGGAACAAACAAAAATGCAATTACTCGTGTTCAACTTTCACGCTTTCTTTCGATGCCGCTTCTGCCCGCAACCTTTTTCGTTTCGCTCACGTCTAAAATTTGTTATTCTGTTCTCCCAGGATTTTACTTTCCCGTTACATAAATCAATGAAAAAAACTTTTCTTTCCGTCTTTGTCATTTTCGCTT
>CADCUR010000302.1 GCA_902805935.1 uncultured Pyrinomonadaceae bacterium | reverse complement strand
TCTTCGGACGAATTTAGCGCATTCGGGCGACCTTTTTATTCCGTAATTTCATTCCCGGACGGGACTGAAGATTTTAAGTTTTAAGATTTTGCGAACAATTTCGACAATTTACGATTGAGGCGGCGGCTGGCAACGATTTCCGCGCCGCTTTTCAGGATTATTCGGGCGCGCCCGCCCGAAAGCGTTTCGATTTCGCGGATGCGCGTCAGGTTGACCAAGCCGGAGCGGTGAACGCGGACGAATTTCTGCGAATCGAGCTGGGCTTCGAGGCTCGAAATCGTTTCGCGTAAAAGATGCGTCGCCAGTTCGAAATGCAGGCGGACGTAATTGCCGTAGGCTTCGATCCATTCGATTTCGTCGGTTTTGAAAAAGAACACGCGACCGCCTTTTTTGACCAGCACGCGGTCGAGAAAGCCTTCGTCGGTTTTGAAAATCCGGCTCGTTTCCGTCTCGCTTTTGTCGTCGAGTTGCGCTTTGGCGCGTTCGACGGCTTTTTGCAGGCGTTCTTCGTCGAACGGTTTTAAAAGATAATCGAGCGCGGCGGCTTCAAACGCTTTGACGGCGTAGCGGTCGAACGCGGTCAGGAAAATGATGATCGGCGTCTCGTTTTCGGCGAGTTCCGCCAAAACTTCAAAGCCGTCTTTGCCCGGCATCTGCACGTCGAGGAAAACCAGCGCGGGGCGCGTTTCCTTGATGATGGAGACGGCTTCGATGCCGTCGCCCGCTTCGCCGACGATTTCGATTTCTTCGTCGCCGGAAAGCATTCGCCGCACGCGCTCGCGGGCGAAAGGTTCGTCGTCAACGATGGCGGCGCGGATTTTCGGCATCAGTCTGAATTTTTCTCCCCGCGTTTCGGACGATACGGAATTTCGAGAACGACTTCGAGACCGTTTTCCGCCGAATCGCGCAAAATCAATTTCTGCCGCTTGCCGTAAAGCTGGGACAGGCGGGCGCGCGTGTTCGAGAGTCCGATGCCTTCGCGCAAGTTGCCGTCGTCTTTCGTAATGCCGCCGCCGTCGTCGGCGACGACGATTCGCAAAATTCCGTCGAGGCGTTCGGCGCGCACATTGATTCGTCCCGCGCCCGGACGCGACGCGATGCCGTGGCGAACGGCGTTTTCGAGAATCGGCTGCAAAATCATACTCGGCAGACAGGCGTCGAGCGCGTCGGGCGCGATTCGGTAATCAACCGTAAGGCGGTCGTGAAAGCGGGTTTTTTCGATTTCCAGATATTTTTGCGAAAATTCGAGTTCGCGCCGCAGAGACACTTCCGGCGAATTTTCGGTTTCGAGCGCGAGCCGAAGCAAATCGCCGAGCCGCGCAATCGTCCGGTCGGCGGCTTTCGCGTCGCGGTGGACGAGTTCGCTGACCGTGTTCAGAGTGTTGAAAAGAAAATGCGGCTGCAACTGCATCTGCAAAGTTTGCAGACGGGCGCGGGCGAGCTGCCCGCCGCGCTCGTGATACCGGCGATAATAAAACGCCGCGTGCGAGACGCCGACGATTGCCGCGTATGTCAGCAGATTCAGATGGATTTTTTTCGTCAGCAGAAAGCCGACGACGCCGAACATCGAATCGCCGCCGACGTGCGACCAGACGGTCAAACACTGCACGACCGCTTGCAGAAAAACGTGCGCGAACGAAAAGACGACGGCGGCAGTGATATGGACGGCGAGCGCTTCTTTCCAAACGTCGCGGTCGAACCTAAAACGGCGGGCGAGCCAGAAAATCGCGGGCGAGAGAGCCGCCCACAGATACCAATCGGCGAGCGTCCACCAGAACACGCGCGACCAGTCTTTATCCACGCCCGTCACGATGCCGTAAATATACGATTGGCTGGCGAAAACGAGCGCCAGCGCCGTCCAGCACAAGAAACCGACGAGCAATTTTTGCCGCAGAAGGACGCGCATCATAAGCGTATCTTAACAGTCGCCGGAGCGATTTGAAAAATCGGGAAGGACGAGAGGGGAGGCAGTAAGCAGCGGCAGGGGGCAGTAAGCAGTCAAATCTTTCTGCCTACTGCCGCTGCCTACTGCCTGCTGCTCTACCTCTCGTCCTTTATTTGGCGAGTCAGTTAGCGGCGGTCAGGCGAGCCGCAATTGATTGGCGGCTGCCGTTGCGGAAAATCTCGATGCGTATCGTGTCGCCGATGTTTTTGCGGTCGAGGATTTTCGTCAAATCGTCGCCGCCTTTAATTGCCGCGCCGTCAATCTGCGTGATGATGTCACCGAGCGTCACGCCGCCGTCAGCCGTCTCGCTGATGCCGCGCAAACCCGCGAGTGCCGCCGCGCTGTTCGGCTGGACGGCGACGATAATCGCGCCGTTTTCGACCGGCGTTCGCACCTGACCCTGCAAGGATGCGACGCTGCGCGTCGTGATGCCGAGACGCGGGCGAACGACTGAGCCGCCGTTGATAAGCTGCGGCAGAATGCGCCTTGCGACGTTGACCGGCACTGCGAAACCAACGCCGTTCGAGCCGCCGCCGCTTGAGTAAATCTGCGAGTTGATGCCGATCATCTGCCCGCGCGAATTGAGAAGCGGTCCGCCGGAATTGCCCGGATTGATCGAAGCGTCGGTTTGCACGCCTTCGATCGCCCGTCCGCTGCGCGCGCGAATCGTGCGCCCCAAACCGCTGATGACGCCGGTCGTCAAAGTGCGGTCGAGTCCGAACGGGTTGCCGATTGCCAGAACTTTTTGACCGACGATAAGCTGGTCGGAATCGCCGAGCGGCACGACCGTTAATTCCGAAGCCGGCGCGTCAATTTTAATCACCGCCAAATCCGTGTCCGCGTCGCGCCCGACGACCGTCGCCGGATAACTGCGCTCGCCGCCCAGAGAAACATTGATTCGAGCCGCGCCGGAGATAACGTGGTCGTTTGTTAAAATATGACCCTGCCGGTCAATAACCGAACCCGAACCCGTTCCGCCGCTGCGCCCCCCCGAAGCGGAACGCGAGGACGTGATAAACACCACGCCGGGAGCCATCGCGCGGTAAACTTCGATGTTGTTCTGCTCGTCGGTTGCCACTCCCGGGTCGCTGATGGCGGCAATCGTCGGCGCATTTAAATTCGTTTCGTCAGCCGCGCTCGCCGCGCCGCCGATGCCGAAACTGATGCCGGTCACAAAGACGGCTGAAAACGCCGCAGATAAAACGGTCATATATAGAATCTGTCGAACTGAAAGAATGTATTTCACAATGGCTCTCCTTTTTATAATTTTTATAAACTGTAATTGACCGTCGCTTGTTTTCGTTTTAAGTCCGGTCGGCTAAAAGCGTCAGCGGATTAAGTGCGCCGCTTGTTCCGTAAACTCCGAAGTGCAAGTGCGGCGGCGTGTTTTTGGCGTTTCCGGTCGTGCCGACGTAGCCGAGCAAAGTGTCCGTCGTCACGAAATCGCCCGCCTTCAATTCGGGCGCGAAATCATCCAGATGCGCGTAGTAATAACGTCTGCCGCCCGCGCCCAAAACAAATACGACTTTGCCGCCCAGATCGCTTTCTCCGACGCGCAAAACATAACCTTCCGTCGCCGAAAAGACCGGCGTTCCGCGTTTAGCGAAAATGTCCTGACCGCTGTGAGCGCGCCCGTTTGAGCGCGCCGCGCCCCAGGTATCGGCGATTTGTTTCGTCCTTATACCTTTGACCGGCATCGCCAGCCGCGCGTCCGGTTCTTTCATCGAAAGCAAAGCCATTTTCGAATACGAACTCGCGCTTTCGCTGATCGTCTCACTGATTTCAACGGCGGAACGAGCCCCCGAAAAATCGTTCCGCACCGCCGTTAAAATTGCCCATAGCGCAACGAACAAAACTGCCCCGAAAAATAATGCGCCTGTAATTTGTCGTAAATTTTTCATCCCGTTTAATCGGCGCGAAGCGGTTTTCGTTTTCAGAGGTTTCCGCTCACTTCGCGCCCGGCTTGGTCACCTTTTCAAGCCGCCTCGTTGCTGGTCGGTTTTCAATGGTGCCGGAGTTTTGAAGCCGGTTAAACTGTTGGAGATGTATGATTTAGAAAATAATGTGACGAGCGGCAATCAGGTTGTGACGAGCGGTCAATTTTGTATTGGTATCGTCTGTCGTAATCAAAATCTGCTGACGGCAAATCCGAATTTCGATTGCCGAAAAGCATTCGGATTCTTCCCGCGCAAATCCGTTTTTGCTATTCTAAATTCGGGGTCGAGTGAAAAATTACAAGTATGACGCAATCGTCATCGGGTCGGGTCCGAACGGGCTGGCGGCGGGAATTTGTTTGACGCGCGCCGGGCTTTCCGTGTTGATCGTCGAGGCGAACGCGACAATCGGCGGCGGGGCGCGGTCGGCGGAATTAACCCTGCCCGGTTTCGTTCACGATCCTTATTCGGCGATTCACCCGCTGGCGATATGTTCGCCGTTTATGAGCGCTCTGCCGCTTGAAAAATACGGGCTGGAATTCATTCAGCCGCCCGCATCTCTCGCGCACCCGTTTGACGACGGGACGGCGGTTGTTTTGAAAGAATCAATCCGCGAAACAATCGAAACCGTCGGCGGCGCGGACGGCGAAAATTACCGGAAATTAATCGCGCCCCTCGCCGAGCGATGGGACGCGCTCGCGCCGGAAATTCTCGCGCCGCTGCATTTTCCGCGAAATCCTTTTTTGTTCGGAAAATTCGCCCTCAAAGCGCTGCGTTCGGCTCGCGGATTCGCCGAAAGTCATTTCGAGGGGTCGCGCGCCCGCGCCGCTTTCGCCGGACTCGCCGCGCACTCGATGATTCCGCTCGACCGGGCGGGCAGCGCGGGCTACGGTCTGGTGCTGGCGATTACAGCTCACCGCGCCGCCGGCTGGGGATTTCCGCGCGGCGGAGCGCAAAAGATCGCCGACGCGCTGGCGGCGCATTTCCAATCGCTCGGCGGCGAAATTCAGATTAATACGCGCGTGGAAAATGTGGACGAGCTGCCGCCCGCGAAAGCGATTTTGTTCGATTTAACGCCGCGCCAAATTTTGCAAATCGCCGGACATCAATTGCCCGCCGGTTACAAAAGCAGACTAGAAAAATTCAGATACGGGGCGGGTGCGTTCAAGCTCGACTGGGCATTGCGCGAGCCGATTCCGTGGCGGGCGACCGGATGCGACCTGGCGGGGACGGTTCACCTCGGCGGCACGCTTGATGAGATCGCCGACTCGGAAAGCAAAGCTTGGCGCGGCGAGATTTCTAAAACACCGTTCGTTCTGGTGGCGCAGCAGAGCTTGTTCGACGACACCCGCGCTCCCGCCGGCAAGCATACCGGATGGGCTTACTGCCACGTCCCGCACGGCTCGACCGTTGATATGACACAGATAATCGAAAATCAAATCGAACGCTTCGCGCCCGGCTTTCGGAACTGCATTTTAGAGCGCAGCGTGTTGTCGCCGCTCGATTTGCAGCGCCGCAACCAGAATAATATCGGCGGTGACATCAACGGCGGCGCGGGGATTTTGAGCCAGATTTACACGCGCCCGGTTGTGAGCCTCAATCCGTATAAAATTCCGGCGAAAGGACTTTACATCTGCTCGTCCTCGACGCCGCCCGGCGGCGGCGTTCACGGAATGTGCGGCTTCCACGCGGCGGAGGCGGTTTTACGCGACGAATTCGGTAGAAAATTTTAGAGCGAATCACTTTTTGTACCGGCTTTCAGACGACATCGGGCGCGATCAGACTGACCAGGTAAATCACGGCGAAGGCGGCGAAGAAAACACCGGCGAGCGCGGTGACGGCGAAGGAAATCCGGGACGGGCGCAAATCTTCGGGCAACGTGCGGTGATTCAGATAAAGCATTAAGCCCGTGACGACCGGGATGTGCGCCGCTTCAATCACGCCGGCGATTTTTAGTAGCGCGACCGGCTCGCCGAAAATTAAATACAGCGCAATCGGCAGAAGCGTGACCAGCACGACGGCGAACGCTTTTTTCAAGAATTTCTCGTTGGTCCACTTCCCTTTCAAACCAAAGCCTTCGGACAAAATTCGCGTGCCGTTCGCCTGAAGGCGGGCGTGTCCGTCCTGGTCGGACAAAACCGTGTCCCAAAAGCCGATGAAAACCGCGACGATCATAAACCAGTAGCCGATTGCGCCGAACACGCCGCCCAAAAGCACGCCGAGCGTTTCCGCCACGCGATTTTCTTCCGGCACGAGTCCTTTCGGCTTCAGCAATTCAGCACCTAAAATCAAAAACGCCGTCGTGATGATTAACGCGCCGACGACCGCCACGGTCGTATCCAGACTCATCTGCGTCAGCCAGCCGCCGAGCTTCTTGCGTTCGGTTTCGCTTAATTTTTTCGGGTCGAGAAATTCATTTTTAGAATTCTCGCTGTCGGCGTTTTCGTCTTTTTCGTTATTATCATTTTCGGCGTTTTCGTCTGTCTTATCTTTCCTGTTTCTGCCCGCCGCGCCGTAGCCTTTCGCAGTTACCCAGTAGGAATACCACATCAAGCCCGCCGCGCCCGACAGCATATAGCCGGCCACGGCAGAATCTCGCCGTAATCAACGCCAGCCGGTACGCGCGGAATTAAACCGGACGCGAGCGCACCTGCGCTGGGGAAAACGCTGATCGCCGCCGCGAGCGAAGCGATTGCCAGAACGACGGCGAGCGCACGGGCTGTCCATTCGACGCCTTTGTATTGCCCGTATAAAACGAGCGCCGCCGAAGCCGAAATCGAAACTATCATCCAGATTTGCGCGCCGCCGGGCAGAACCAGAATCAGAGCGGTCGCCGCCGATGCCGCCAGTCCCGCAATCGAAGCCGCCGCGACGACGAGCTGCGGGACGACGATCAGCCAGACCGCCCAGTTTTTCGGACCCGGCAGTCTTTTAAAACCTTCCAGCACCGGCACGCCCGTGCAGACGGCGAAGCGCCCGACTTCGCGGTTGATGAACCATTTGAGCGCGACGGCGGCGAGCAGTGCCCAGAGCAGCGCGTAGCCGTACTGCGCGGCGACGCGCGGCGTGAACAATAATTCCCCGCTTCCGGCGGCGGAAACCATCCACAAAAAACCGGGTCCGAGTTCGCGTGCGCGGGCGAATCCGCGCGGCGGCGTGGAGATTTCAGCGTTTTCGTTTTGCGCGGGGTGTTCTGTCGGCATCGTTTTTTATTTGGATCGTAAAAAGTCCAGAACCGAAGTTTCAAAGCGACCCGGCGTCTGGACGTGCGGAATATGCCCGACGCCTTCGAGTTCGACGAGGCGCGAATTTTTTATTTCCCGATTCGTTTTGCGCCCCAATTCGGGGTAATTGCCGTATTTGTTCTGCTCGTTTTTCGGCAGGCGGTTTTTGCCGACGACGATGCGGTCGAGCTGCCCTATGATGAGCAAGACGGGCGCGCGCAAGTTTTTGAATTCGTGGACGACCGGCTGCTCGTAAATCATCTGCGAAGTCAGCGCGCCCACGAGAGCCGTGTTCGGAAAGTCCGGCTTTGATAACGCTTCGGCTTGCGCCGCGACGAACTGCTCGTATTCGGGTTTCCAAAACGGATAATAAGTTTTCTGATAATTTCTGTAACTCTCGTAAGTCGCCGCGAGTTCCTGTTTCATCAATTCTTCGGTGGATTGATACGGCACGAAAGCGCGGTAGTCTTCAAGCCCGATCGGGTTTTCCAGAATTAGCTTGTCCACCGTCTCGGGATACATCAAAGCGAAACGGACGGCGAGCATTCCGCCCATCGAATGACCGATGACGTGCACCTTTTTCACCCCGAGCCGGTCGAGCAGTTTTTTGTTGTTCGCGGCGAGCAGGTGAAAGCTGTAATGCACGTTCGGTTTGGCGGATTTGCCCCAGCCGATTTGGTCGGGCGCGACGACGCGATAGCCCGCTCGGGTCAGCATCGGAATCACGTCTTTCCAGTAAAACCCGTTAAAATTTTTGCCGTGAAAAAGAATCACCGTTTCGCCGTTCGCGCGCGCCGAAGTCGGCGCGACATCCATATACGCCATTTGCGCGGCTTGATTTTCGTTTGATAAATCGAAGAGCTTGACCGGGTGCGGGTATCGAATCGTTTGCGGCGGTTGTTGTGCCGAAACGAAATCGGCGCACCAAACGGTCAATACCAAAACGAACAAAATACTTTTTTGAATCTTCATATTTTTCCTGCTCCGCCGCGACGTTCCATTCGCCGATCAGCGTCAGCGGTCCGTTCGGAAGCAGCGGCGTAAAGCTCCACTGCTCGATGAGTTTTCGGTAAGCCTCGCCGACGGGTCGAATTTGGCGGTCGAGGTCGAACAAACCGACCGGGTGGACGCGGTTGTTGTCTTCGCGCAGCGCGGTGTCCCAATCTATCTGGTCGATCAGGGAATACCAGGTCATTCCGCAGACCGGAACGCCGTCGTGCCTGAGACGCTGAATGTTCGCCCAGATTTTCCACATCCAGTTGACCGCGTTTTCGCCGCCCGTCATATTCGTTTCCGTGTTCATCACCGGCAGGTTGAAGCGCTCGTAATACTCTTTGGTTAAAACGTAGTAGCTGAAGATGTCGCCGCCGTAGACGCGCGTCGTTTCGTCGATCAAAAGAAGCTCGTTCGAGGCGTAATAATCGTTGCCGAGAATGCAGTGCTCGCGCAGATTGTGCCGGAGGAAAAACTCATATTCCGCCGCGCTCATCCCGTTGTCGCGCAGGTATTCGTACATCCCGGAGCTGACGCGCCGCCCGTAATTCAAGTCGAGCGACAGAAACTTGCGCTCGTTGAGCATTTCTGCTTCGTCGGCGAAATCCGGGTGGCAGCCGTGCGTGTATTCCGACGATTCGCTTTGAATAAAAAGCGCGTCCGGTCGAACGTCGAGGACGGCGAGCATCGCTTCGACGTTGGCGCGGACGATGTGTTTCAAGGCGTTGACGAACGCGCCGTGAGATTTCAGCCGCTCGTTCTACCAGCCGTAATAGGCGCTAAATTCGGCGGCGATATACATTTCGTTGACCGGCGTGTAAAAGCGAATCCACGGGAAACGCGCGGCGAAAGCGCGCGCGTAATCGGCGAAAAGCCGCGGGAAATCCGGGTTTTGGAAATTACCGATCCAGTCGGGAACGCCGAAATGACATAAGTCTATGATCGGAACGATTCTCTGTTCGCGCATCGCGGGCAGAACTTCGTCGGCAAACGACCAATCGTATTTTCCGGGCGCGAGATGGATTTGGTAATACGGCACGCCGTAGCGCAGAAAACCGACGCCGAGTTCGCGCACGAGCCGCAAATCCTCGCGCCAACGCCCGTAATGCCCGCATTCGCGCATCTGGTCGCGGCGTTTGACTGAGCCGTCGGCAATTTCAATCGTCGGGTACGAACACTCGATGCCGGTGGCGAAGATAAAGCGCTGCGTTTTCGGGTTGTGACGCAGTTCGGGCGCGTAGTATTTGACGCCCGCTTGGTTTTTTTCCGATTCGCCGTTTTTCATCGTTTGTTCAAGCGAGCCGTCGCCGCGCCGAGCGCCGCGCCCCAGACGACGTGAGCCGCGATCATCAAGGCGTTTTGTTTTGGCGGCTGCTCGGTCGCCGGCGGCAGAATCCCGGCAGCGGGCAGCCAGGCGAGGTAACTCCCCGCCCACACCGCCAGCCCGAAAGCGACGCCAGCGACGGCGGGCGGCAAATTTACCCGTTCATCAATCGCCCCGTAAACCGCGCCAGCCGCCGCGCCGTAAGCGAAGTGACTGACGAGCGAAATCGCTTCCTGCTCCGATTCCTCGTCGAAAATTTCGCCCAAGCCTACTTTGTCGGCGATGTTCATCGTGATTTGTTCGGGCGGCAGTTCCCGGCGCTCCGGCTTCGGAATGCGCCGGTTGAGCCAAATCATCGTCAAAGTCATCGGCACGGTCGCCAGAGTTCCGGCAAGAGCGCCCGCCACATATTTATTCATTTTATTTCCCCTTTTTCGTTCTCGTTTTCGTTAATTTTCGCCCGCAATTTCCTTTGATTCGCTGCATTTCCAGCCTCGTCTTCGCCGCCGAAAAATTTCCCCATAAGGCGGGCGGCGCCGTAAATTCCGGCGGCAGCCAGACCGATTGCCGCCAGCGGTTTGGCGACCGTCAGAGCTTTTCTCGCGGGCGTGCCGTAGGCGGGGTGGTGCCTTCCCCAGCGCTCGAATTCCTCGTATTTCATCATCGCCGTGCTCGCAAGTTCGACGCCCAAGCCTTTCATCAATTCGGGCAAGGCGGTCTGCAAAACCGGATGTCCCGGAACGAAATAAACTCGCGAATCGTTTTTATATTTTTCTTGCGCCGCGTCGTCGAAAACGACATACGGACCTTCCTTCAAATGCTCTTCAAACTGCGCGTCTTCGATGTCGCCGATCATAATCGTCGGGGTTCCCTTGAGCCACATCACGCGCGCCAAATCGCCGCGCCGCAGCATCGAATCAATCGCGCTTTTGACGTGACCGACGGTTCCGGCTAAAGCGACGCCCTCGCCGACCAGAAAATTGATCGGCAAATATTCAAAACCTTCGTGCGGCTTCCAAGCCTTAAATGAAACAGCTTCGAGCGGCGTGCCGACGTATTCGATTTCCGTGCGCGTGCCGAGTCCGCGCAGTTCGGCTTCTCGTGCGAAATTCAATTTATCCGGGTCGTGTCCGAGCAGACGGCAGATCGAAACGTCCGTCGCCACCGGGTCCGCGGAAGCCAGAACGCAGCCGCACCAGCGCGGCAGATTGGCAATCGGTCCGTCGCCCTCGCCGCAGACGAGCGCGTCCGCGACGGTCAAATGCGGGCGCGTGATGGTCATAATGTCCATAAAACGCGGGATGTGTTCACGGTCGCCGTGATTGTGGTTGCGCCAGTTTTGGTTGACCGCGCCGACCCAGTTTTTCAGCGCGCCCGAAATCGGCTCGATGTGATGATTTTTCGCCTTCGGCGCGTTGATAATCACGTCCGCGTCGAGAAGCGGCGCGGGAATCGGACATTCCTTCAAAAACAAACCTGCGGGAATTTTAACCGTGCGATTCTCCACATCGTCGCTGCCCAAATCAACGAGTTTCGCGCCCTCTTTTTCCGCGACCGCCGCCATTCCCGTAACTTTCATACATCCGAGCGACGAGAAAAATCCGCCCGAAGATTCGGCGACCTGCACGGTTTTTGCGCCCGCTTCTTTGGCGAGGCGAACAAGCGCGCCGACGACGAGCGGGTCGGTCGTGCAGCCTTCTTCCGCCGAATAAAAACCGTCTGGTTCGGTTTGATAAGCACAATTTGATGCGGCTTGACGAACGTTTCCATTCCGCCCAAAAGGTCAATCGCTGCTCTGACGAGACTCAAAACTCTTTCCGGCGAACGGTGCTTTTCCCGCGTATGCGCGATGGCGACGACGGATTTTTTCGTATTTTCCATAACTCTTTTTTACTCGTCTTTTCCTTTCGCCGCTTCGTCGGCGCGGTGCAGAAAATCGGAAATCGTCGCGGCGGCGAAAACTCCGGCGACGACGCGCGTCGCGCGGTTTGATATTATTAAACAATGCTCAGAGAGTCCTTAACCGTTTTTTCTATTTTTTCGCCGATTTCTTTTAATTTTTTATCGCCTAAAATCTGTTCCACTTGAGGAAACACTTCCGTTTCTTCCTTTTTAACGTAATCACGAACGCTTTCTTTCAGCTCCGACAGATTGTTTTCCCAGTCGCCGGATTCGCGTTTCATTTTTGAAAGAATCTCCTCGATGCGGCGCCGTCCCGTTTTCGACCGTTCAATCGAATGTTTTGTTTCCCCCGCCTTTTTGATTTCGGGGTAAAAGACCTGCTCTTTGACCGCCGCGTAAAAATCGAACGACGCTTCGAGATTATCGAAAACATCCTTTCGGCGCGGATCGGCGGCGACGCCGTCAATCACTTCGAGTTCGTGAATTAAGTCCAGAATCTCACGATGATTTTTCTTTAAAAGTTCTATTGCATTCATCAAAATCTTCGTTTTGAAAAAGCCGTTATTTTATACGGGAAAGAAAATACGCCGAAAGCAGTAAAATGCTGATTAAATTTAAGACGCCGGGATCAATTAAAAATAAACAGATTGCGATCAGCGCGCCGCCGCCCGCCCAGTTAATAAAGTCAACTTTCAAGCGCGGCGGCAGCCAGTAAATGCCGATTAACATCGCAAACGCCGCCAGCGATTTGGCGGCGGGCAACGCCAGCTAGCGGCTCGCCAAGTCTGTGACGACGACGTAACCCAAAAGCAAAATTCCGATTTTTAGGGGAAAATCCTTCATTCGAATTCGCGTTAAAAAACCACGTCCGGCGGAAGTTGCGGAATCGGTTCCGGCGGCGTCGGAAACGGTTTCGGTTCGGGATTCGGGTCTGGAATCGGGTCTGGATTCGGATTCGGAACGGGTTCGGGATTCGGTTCGGGAATCGTCGGCTCTGGAAACGTCGGCTCGTTTGGGTCTTTAAAAGAATTTTGCTGTTCGCCGGTTTGTAGATTATATTCGTCGTTCATAATTTTCTCCTTGAAATTTAAAAAGTAATTTCCGGTTACTGCGTGCAGCGGCAATCATCGTCGTCGCCGTCGCCCGCCGCGACCGTATGATTCTCGCTGCCCTCATCAAAAGCGACGCGCTTTTTCGGTCGTCCGTCGTAAAGAACGCACAGCTCGACCGGATTGGCTTCCGCGCCGATTGCCCGGAAATGAATTTCCGAAAGATTTTGCAATCGAGCCGGAAGCTCGTAAATCCGCTCGCCGCCGCTCGCCCGCCAGGTCGCAAACGTCCGGCTGTCCGTCTCGTTCGGTCCGGCTTGCAGAGTTACTTCCGAAGACCGCGACGAGCAGACCGCCACCGTCCAGCGCGCCCTCTGCTGCTGTGCCGGAGTCGTTGCCGCTGCCGGCGTGAAAACGTTTGCCGTATTGACGTTTCGGTTCAGGGTTTGATTCGCGTTTCCGTCGTTGACGTTGATCGTGCAAGCCGCGAGTCCGGCGAACCCGATAAACGACCACGCCGCGCAAGTTATAAATCTTTTCGTGTCGCGCATATTACAATCGCCTTTCCGGTTTATTTTTTTCGTTTCGGGTCGTGTCCCCGGTTCATCAGCCCGTATCGCAGATTCGTTTCAGCCCGCGTCGCCTTCCGGTTCTTCAAAGCCGGTCGTCGTTTGAACGACGACCGATTTAGAATCAATTATTTTGCGCCGCCCTGCGTCGTCTTGCGCGGCGCGCGGCTGCTTTTCGCCGGTTTCGCGGCGGTTTTGCGCGGTTTCGATGCCGACGATTTCGCGCCGTCGTCGTCCGCGCCGTGTTTTTCGCGCGCGGCTTTCGAGGCTTTTTTGGCGGCGGCGGTGTTCGGGGCGAACTGCTCGCCTTTTTTCGAGGCGGCGCGTTTCTTCCGGTCGGTCGCTTTTTTCTCCGCCGGCGAAAGTTTTTCCCAAGCCTCTTTCGGCAGGTAGCGGCGCGTCGTGCCGTCGGATTGCTCGGCGGGCGCGCCGTCGGCGGTCTTCCATTCTTCCTCGGTCCATTTTTTCAAATGCTTTTGCGCTTCGGTTCGTTCGCCTTTGCCCTCGTAACCGCCGCCCGCCTTCTCGTATTCGCGGGCGAGCATCTGCGCTTTGCGCGCGCTCCACTGACCGGGCTTGCCGCCCTTGTCGCCCGCCGTGATCTCGTTTTTCAGACGCTCGCGCAGTTCCGGGTCGGTGTAAACTTGTTCGGATTTCTTCGCCATTTCAGCCCCCTCGCTCGGTTTTTTACTTTTTCCTTTTCGGGTCGTGTCCCCAGTTCATCAGGCTGTAACGCCAGTTCGTGTCGGTGATGTCGCCGCCCGGTTTTTGCGCCAGATGCCGGTGAACGTAGCCCGTGACTTTGCGGGCGTGGCTGATGTCGTCGTCCGTGTAATCGTCCTGTTTTTTTCCCAAAAGCTCGACAATGCGCTTGCCGGATTTATGCCCGACCGACTCCGCGGAGCCGCCGTCGTCGCCCTTGAAGCCGACTTCTTTCGACTCTTTCGTGTCGAGCCATTTTTCCAACTGCTTCGCCGTCATATTAACGGCTTTTTTGAAATCCCGAATCGCTTGTTTGTCTTCCGTGTTCATTGAATCATTTCCCCCTTGTTTTTTTGAGCGAGCCGGGCTTGTGCGCCGCCTCGTCGCCGCTCTTGCCGCTTTCGACGAGGTATTCGGGATTTTCTTTTGAAGCCTTGACCTCGTGATTTTTTATTTTCGTCGGCGAGGTCAATTTATTTTTGACCGTGCCTTCCGTTTTTCCCTGCGGAGTCTCCCATTCGACCTGATCGCCCTTTTTTAATTTCTCAGCCATCGTTCCTCCTTTCGCTTTTCAGCCGCTTTTCGGGGCGAATTTTCCTTTTGGGTTAAACGCGCCGAAAATTACCGCCCGGAACGCGAAAGCGAGATTCCCTTTTGGTAAAGTCCGGTCTCGCGTTTCGGGCGTGAAATTTTCTCAAAATCCGAATGTCAACGGTAAATCAATTCGCCGTTGTAGCTCTGCCAGACGTTTTCCACTTCGTTGGCTTCGGACGCGTTGCGCGGGCGAAAACCCAAGACGATGCCGCCCGCGCTCAAACCGGATTCGTAATTGCGCGCCGTCTCTTCCGGGATGCCCGAACCGATCAGCGCGCCGACCAGCCCGCCGGTCGCGCCGCCCGCGCCCGCCCCGGCGAGCGCCGCCGCAATCGGTCCGGCGACGACCAGACCCAAGCCCGGCAGAACGATGCTCGTGCCGATGGCGGCAATCGCGCCGATAATCGCGCCCAGAGTTCCGCCGACCGCCGCGCCGACGCCCGTCCCTTCCGCCGCCTTGCTGCCGAGTTCCGAGTCGTTCGCTGCCGCATCAGTGCCGTAATAGCGCGTGCGCGATTCCTCGGACATCAAAACGCTGACATCGTCGCGCGTGTAGCCGCGATTTAATAATTCTTGGTAAGCGTTTTCCGCGTCGTCGCGGTCGCGGAAAAGCGCCGTCATCATATTTCCCGTTGCCGTTGTATTCGTCATTTTTTTTGTCTCCCTGTAATTTTAATTTCGCGTTTTCAAAAAGAACTCTAAAAACTTTCTTCGGAATCCGAATCTTTACTCCGCGTTCCCTTTGTCCGCGCCGACTTCCGGCGCAACGTCGGCGGGTTCGACCGCGCCAGCCGCGTCGCGCTCGTCCGGGTCGCCTTTCGTTTCGTCGCCGCGCCGCATTCTTCGCGCCGTTTCGGTTTCGTCTTCGTAAGACGATTCTTCGCCGATTGCTTCGGAGGCGGTGAAACCGCCGCGCGCGATTTTCTGCGCGGCGCGATCCAGGTCAGCGTTTTGTTTTTCAACCGTTTTCTTCGATTCGTCCGTCATAATTTTTTCCCGGCGTAAAATTCGCGCCACGCTTCCGGCATTTCGTTCGCCCGGTCCGGAATGACGGCGAACATTCCGAGCAGCAAGCCGACAATAATTTGATTCTGTGCGAGCGGCGAAAAATCCCGAATGGCTCGGCGGTATGGAAATGTAAAAATTTATGTGGGCGAGAGTCGTCGAAATAATGCTCGGTTTTTGGCTTTTGGCAAGCCCGTTCGTTTTCCGCTTTGCCGCGTCCCTTTCGGTTTCCGGCGTCCGTCGTTCCCGTTATCGTTCCGCGCGCCGCCGAGATTCGTTTACTCGCCGCATTCGGGATGACCGCATCGGCAGCCCGTTTCCATTCCGCCTTTCTGCGCGTTCGCGCAAGTTTCGCTGCAATAATCGCCCGTCGAAGGGCGCGCGCATTTGCAGCCCGGATGCTGGCATTGATTCTCTTTTTGAATGTTTTCCATATAAAAAATCTCCTCGTTTAACGCGCGGCGGCTCGCTGCTGCTGTTGCTGCTGCCGCGTTTCGTCAGAATTCGTATCGTCTACATTAGTCGAACCGCCGCTTTCGTCAACCGGCTTTCCGGTCACGGCTTTGCCGGTTTCCGCGTAGAGACCGTAAGCGCGGTTCGATAAATCTTCGGCGCCCGCGTTAATCGCTTCTCTGGCATCGTTGGTCAAACCGACCGCTTTGTCTTTGACGAGGGCGCGTCGCCGACCGCCGCCGACCGGATCGAGAAAATACATCAACGCCGCGCCCGCGCCCAAGCCCAATAAAAACGCTATCATCACGTCATTTTTTTCCATCTCTTTTTCTCCTCTTAAATTTTTGGGCACAAAATCGTTTGCTCGTCGCTCATTTCGGTTTCTTATAATTTTTCTCCAAGAAAAAAGAAAAAGGCGGAAGTTAACTTCCGCCTTGCCCGCCGGTTGCGCCGCCGCCCGGTTGACCGCCGCCTTTCGACGCGCCGCCGCTGCTCGCCTCGCGCCCGCCGCCCTGTTGCTTGCCGTCGGCTTCCTGCGTCGCGCCTTTCTGACCGCTGCCGGAAGAATCCGATTCCTGCCGTTTTTCCTTTTTCGATTTTTCGTCTTGCATATTCTTTTATTTTTCCTTGACTGTCCTGTTTAGTTTTAAGTCAAACCCATCCTTTTATTGACTTTACAAGCAAAATCCAAGCCGAAAATCTCGTCAAAAAACAAACAAAATTTTCGCAATTTTACGGTATTTGGTAATTGTATCGGAGAGTAGAGGCGGTTGTTTGTTGTGTAGATTACAGAGCAAATCTTTTAGGCAGGATATTTACTTTTCGTATTTACGCTTATGAAACGTGATAAATTATTCCTATAATAAACAAAGAACGTTTGGGAATAAATTGCTGTGAAAGAGGAATTTTTAGCTTTTTACTGTGAGAGGTGTTTGAAATGATTGGCAGTTTCTTCGGGCAGGGATTTTTCGGTCTGCCGATTTTGCCGTTATCGAAATGCCATTGATCTCAGGGAAGTCAAGCGTCAAATCGGAATCGTCTTCTGCGAGGCTTTCGGCGAAAGACCCGCCAAGCCGGAAAATAATTAATTCGCGGTTGTCTTTAGAAAGTTTTAAGCCAATTTGCAAAGCCGGCTTGCTCGTGCATTTCAGATTTTTACTCAAAAAACTCAATCGTTTTTGCCGACGCTTCCCGTCCCCTGAGTGCCGACACCGCTTTCGCCCTGACCGCTTTGACCTTTGCCTTCCTGTCCGCCTTTGCCGCGCGAGCCTTGACCGCCGCCGCCTTTTTTATCGCCCGCGCCCTGTTTGCCTAAACTGCTCGTGCCGCCTGAATCGCTCTGACCTTGTTTATCTTTATTCTGTGCCATATTATTTTGCCTCCTTTTTATACCGCGCGATTTTGCTGTCGGCTTATTTATGATTCGGAT
>CADCUR010000301.1 GCA_902805935.1 uncultured Pyrinomonadaceae bacterium | reverse complement strand
TCCAAATTGATGTTCGTCATTAATGCCCAGGCGCAGCGTATCGTTACGGTCGTCAACGCCGTGCCGCGAAATTTGGCAGTGGTAATTAAACAAATCGGCGAAGGAAAAACAGACGCCCCGGCTGAACAAAAAGCCGAAGCGAAAGAAGAATCGGTTGAGGCTGCGCCGCAAGAAACCGCGCCAGCCGCTGAAACAGAAGCTGCGCCGAGTGCCGAACAAAAAACGGCAACCGAAGCATGACCGAAAAATCAAATTAGGAAAATTTTCTAGCCGTACTCAAGGTAAAACGAGCGAAGCGATAATGTCAGGTCGCTTTTCTAGACTCGGCGCTCTCGAATAGTTTGTGGTGCAACCAAACGAAAGAAGCGTTCTCGTTGGGTTCTCGCGGCTGACACTGAGCGAATCATTAGATTTTATTGATTCATATTTACTAAAAACAAGAACCCTATATTGGAGGAAATTAAATTATTATGGCAGTTACAAAAGATGAAGTCGTTGAATTTTTAAAAGGTATGACGTTGCTCGAAGCGTCGGAATTGGTCAAGGAATTGGAAGAAGTTTTCGGTGTTTCCGCTGCAGCGGCAGCCGCGCCGATGGCAATGGCGGCTGGTGCCGGTGCCGGTGACGGCGGCGCGCCTGCGGAAGCTGAAAAAGATACGTTCGACGTGATTATCACTTCAGCCGGTCAGGGCAAAATCAACGTCATCAAAGTCGTCCGCGAAGTTGTCGCCGGTCTCGGGCTGAAAGAAGCCAAAGAATTGGTTGATAGCGCGCCGAAAGCCGTTAAAGAAGGCGTTTCCGCTGCTGAAGCCGAAGAAATCAAAACCAAATTGACGGATGCCGGTGCATCGGTTGAAATCAAGTAATCGGTTGACAACCCGAATCTGATTTTTCACATCTATATTACGAATTGAAGTTCGGTTGTATAGTTGTTAAGATAAAAGGCAAGCGTTAAAATTTTAATGCTTGCCGTCTTTATCAAATTGAATTTTCGATCGTTGGAGTTTTACAGGCAAAACGAGCGATCGTTTCACACAGATAACTTGGGAGAGTTGGTGTCCAGATTCGGCACTCTCGAAAAATATATTAAATAGCGTTACTGCTAAAAAAGCGGTCAGGGCATACTTTACCCTGGACCGCATTTGCCGTCTTTAATTAAAACGTTGACTTTAGGGATTTTGACTAAGGCATCTTAGCAACAAAAGACGTTTAAATCAACAAAAAATTTTCTTCAAAGTCTGAGCTTACAAAATTATGATTGCCAATCCGCTACAAACTAATACTAATGGGCTTGGTCGCCGAACAAGCAAAGCGCCCGAGCGCGTTGATTTTTCTAAAATTTATACGTCCGCGCGCATTCCGAATTTAATCGAAGTGCAGCGCGAATCATACAACCGTTTTTTGCAGATGGATTTGATTCCCGAAGAGCGCGATACAGTCGGGCTGCAAACGGTTTTTCAATCTATCTTTCCGGTCTCTGATTTCCGCGAAACGGCGACGCTCGAATTTGTCGAATATCAAATCGGCAACTGGCAGTGCAAATGCGGAAATTTAGAAGGACTCGAACATCTTCGCGCTAACTGTAAAGAGTGCGGCGCGAAAATCAAAGTTGATCCGTTTAATCCGGCGGAAGTTCTCTGCAACAATTGCGGAACTTTTAACGCCGTGCGTCCGAAACTTTGCCCGAACTGCGGCGAGCCGGTCGGTTTGAAACACAAACACGACCAGCAGGAATGTCAGGAACGCGGCACGTCTTACAGCGTCCCGCTGAAAGTTCGCATACGCCTGACGGTTTATGACAAAGACCCGGAGACAAATGTTTCGACGATCCGCGACATCAAGGAAGAAGACGTTTTCTTCGGCGAAATTCCGCTGATGACAGACAACGGAACTTTCATCATCAACGGCACCGAGCGCGTTATCGTTTCGCAGCTTCACCGCTCGCCCGGCGTGTTTTTCAAAGGCGACCGCGACGCTTATCTGGCAAAGATTATTCCGTATCGCGGCTCGTGGGTCGAGTTTGAATACGACCAGAAAGGAATTCTACACGCTCGTTTGGGCAAGCGTAAAATCCTGGCAACCATCTTTTTGCGCGCGTTGGGCTTGTGGCTCAATCCGCAGATTGATATGAAAACTGTCTCCGACAACATTCTGGA
This sequence comes from uncultured Pyrinomonadaceae bacterium, assembly GCA_902805935.1. Lineage (GTDB taxonomy): Bacteria > Acidobacteriota > Blastocatellia > Pyrinomonadales > Pyrinomonadaceae. The sequence goes on along the minus strand of CADCUR010000301.1, from coordinate 15,087 downwards.
GGAAGTGGTCAAAAACGCCGAGTTCACAAACGCCGACATTCTGCGCCGCTTTTACATGACCGATGAAGTCATCGTCGAGAAGGGCAAACTCTTCGTTCGCGTCAAAGCCGACGGCGAAACGAATTTGAAGGGAATGCGGGCGGAAGAAGATATTAAGGATAACAAAGAAATCGTAGTCAGCACGGGCAAGAAAATTACGGCTTCGGCTCTCAAGGAACTCAGGAAACTCGGCATCGAACGAGTCGAAGTTTCCGCCGCCGATTTTGAAAATGCAATTGCTCTCGATGATGTCATCAATGTGGAAACGGGCGAAGTTATTCTCGAAGCCAACAGTGAATTGAGCGCCGCCAAATTGCAGCAAATCGTCGAAGAAGGCGTCGAGAGTTTTTCGATTTTCTTTCCCGAAAACGACGCTATCGGCAGCGTTATTCTGCAAACTTTGAAAAAGGATGCGATTACAAAACCGGTTGACGCGCTGCTGGAAATTTACCGCAAGATGCGACCGGGCGACCCGCCGACCGTGCCGACGGCATATCGTCTTCTGGAAGGAATGTTTTTCGACGCCAGACGTTTCGATTTGTCGCGCGTCGGACGGCTGAAATTCAATATCAAAATGGGCAGACCCGAGCGCGAAGATTTGAACAATTCGCTTTTGAAAGCGCCGGATTTTTACGAAGTCGTCAATTACCTGTTGCGAATGAAAAAAGACAGCGAGCATTTCGGACAAGACGACATTGACCATTTGGGCAACCGTCGCGTTCGCGCCGTCGGCGAGCTTCTGGAAAATCAATTCCGCATCGGGCTGGAAAGAATGGAACGCGCGATTAAAGAAAAAATGTCCATTCAGCAGGATATGTTCACGACGATGCCGCGCGATTTAGTTAACGCCAAACCGGTGACGGCGGCTGTCCGCGAGTTCTTTGGTTCGTCGCAGTTGTCGCAGTTTATGGACCAAACGAATCCGCTTTCGGAAATCACGCACAAGCGTCGCCTCTCGGCATTAGGTCCGGGCGGTTTGAGCCGTGAACGCGCCGGATTTGAAGTCCGCGACGTTCATCCGACGCACTATGGGCGCATCTGTCCGATTGAAACGCCTGAAGGTCCGAACATCGGACTTATTTCGAGTTTGTCGTGTTTTGCGCGAATCAACGAATTCGGTTTTATCGAATCGCCGTATCGCAAGGTCGAAAACGGACGCGTGGTTGAATACGCCAAAATCATCAACGGCGGCGATACGGGTCTGAAACCGAACGTACACGTTCCTATCGAAGAAATTGAAGCGGCAAACAAAAAAGTCGAAAAAACCGACGGACGGGCGGCTGAATTTGAGCCGTTTCCGTTTTATCTGACGGCTTGGGAAGAAGATAAATACATTATTGGGCAGGCGAACATCGAACTCGACGAAAAAGGAAATATCGTCAACGAAAGAAATGCAGCCAGACAGAAAGGCGAATTTATCACGGCTGACCGCGAGGAAATTCAGTATATGGACGTTTCGCCGAAACAGCTTGTTTCGGTGGCGGCGTCGCTAGTTCCGTTTCTCGAAAACGACGACGCGAACCGCGCTTTGATGGGTTCAAATATGCAACGGCAATCAGTTCCGCTGCTGCGCGCCGAATCGCCGTATGTCGGAACGGGAATGGAAGCGGTAGCGGCGCGAGATTCGGGCGCGGTCGTCATCGCTAAACGAAACGGCGTGGTTGATTACGTTGACTCGGAACGCATTATCGTCAAAGCCGATCATCAGGTTGACGGCACGATTTCGCGCGAGGTGACGGCGGATATTTACTCGCTCGTCAAATTCACGCGCTCGAATCAAAATACCTGTATCAACCAGCGCGCCATTGTCGAAGTCGGCGAAAGCGTGAAAAAAGGTCAGGTTATCGCTGACGGACCTTGCACCGACAAAGGCGAACTCGCTCTTGGCAGAAACGTGCTGGTGGCGTTTATGTCGTGGCGCGGCTACAACTTCGAAGACGCGATTTTGGTTTCCGAACGCCTTGTGAAAGAAGATTATTACACTTCGATTCACATCGAGGAACTCGAAATCGAAGCCCGCGACACGAAACTGGGACCTGAAGAAGTAACGCGCGATATTCCGAATATCGGCGAAAATATGCTCAGGGATTTGGACGAATCGGGAATTATCCGCATCGGAGCGCAGGTTAAACCCGGCTCGATTCTGGTCGGGAAAGTGACGCCGAAAGGCGAAACGCAACTGACCGCGGAAGAAAAACTGCTGCGCGCCATTTTCGGCGAGAAAGCTGGCGACGTAAAAGACGCTAGTTTAACTTGTCCGCCGGGAATTGACGGAACGGTTGTTGACGTACAGGTTTTCACGCGCAAAGGACAGGAAAAAGACGAGCGCAGTTTGGATATTGAGGCGCTCGAAGAAGAAGATTTGCGACGCGACCTTGAAGACGAAATTCGTATTTTGAGCGAGCAGCGCGACGAGCGGATTTACGAGCTTTTTGAAGGTCGCAAATTGACGAAGGATTTATCCGACGGCAACGGTTTCAACATTAAAAAAGGCGAAACCTTGACGCGCGAGCTTCTCAAAGACGTTGACACGAAAATTCTGCGTAAAGCGGAAGTCGCCGCCGGAACGATTGACATCGCTGGTGAAATCAAAGAATACGAGCAGCGCACGACGCGTCAAATCAACATTCTGAGCGACATTTACGAAGAAAAAATCACCAAGCTGAAACAGGGCGACGAACTGCCGCCGGGCGTGATCAAAATGGTGAAGGTTTTCGTGGCGATGAAGCGCAAACTCTCGGTCGGCGACAAAATGGCTGGACGGCACGGCAACAAAGGCGTGATCGCCCGTATTCTGCCCGAAGAAGATATGCCGTATTTGCCGGACGGAACGCCGGTTGACATCGTGCTGAATCCTTTGGGCGTGCCGAGCCGAATGAACGTCGGTCAGATTTTGGAGACTCACTTAGGCTGGGCGGCGCGCGTTCTCGGCGTGCATTTCGCTACGCCGGTTTTCGACGGCGCGAGCGAACGGGAAATCAAGGAATATATCGGCAAGGCGAACGAAAAATTCGACGAACTCGGCATTCCGCCGTCAGTCGGAATTTCAGGGAAAACTCGTCTTTACGACGGTTTGACGGGCGAACAGTTCGAGCAAAAAGTAACCGTCGGTTACATTTATATGCTCAAATTGTCGCACCTTGTTGACGATAAGATTCACGCCCGCTCGATCGGACCGTATTCGTTGATTACGCAGCAGCCTTTAGGCGGCAAAGCGCAATTCGGCGGACAGCGTTTCGGCGAGATGGAAGTGTGGGCTTTGGAGGCTTACGGCGCGGCGCATATCTTACAAGAACTTTTGACTTGTAAATCCGACGACGTGGCGGGGCGCTCGAAAATCTACGAAACCATCGTCAAAGGCGAATCGAATTTCGAGCCGGGCATTCCCGAATCGTTCAATGTTTTAGTGCGCGAGCTGCAATCGCTCTGTCTCGATGTCGAACTCATTACCGAAGATGAAATTGACATCGAAGAAGCAACGGCGGGCGTTCTCGAATTGGTAGGTGCTGATTAATTACGAGTCGAGAGGCAAGCGAAAATTCCTCCTTGCCTCTCGACTCACAACTCTCGATTAATAAAAATATGTTTCGATTTCAAAACGATAATAAAACGCAATTAACTCCGAATTTCGAGGCGATTCGTATTTCGTTGGCATCGCCCGAAAAAATCAAATCGTGGTCGCACGGCGAGGTTACTAAACCCGAAACCATCAATTACCGCACGTTTAAGCCGGAGCGCGACGGACTGTTTTGCGCCCGCATTTTCGGTCCGGTGTCTGACTGGGAATGTTTGTGCGGAAAGTATAAACGAATGAAGCATCGCGGCGTAGTCTGCGATAAATGCGGCGTCGAAGTAACGCAGTCAAAGGTTCGCCGCGAGCGTCTCGGTCACGTCGAATTAGCCAGCCCGTGTTCGCACGTCTGGTTTTTCAAAGGCTTGCCGTCGCGCATCGGACACCTTCTAGACATCACTTTGCGCGATCTTGAAAAGATTCTTTACTTTGAACTTTACATCGTCGTTGACGCCGGCGATGTCGCCGAACTCAAAGAAAAGCAACTATTGACTGACGAGGAATTTCGCAATCTGACACAGGAATATCCAGGTCAGTTCGTCGCCAAAATGGGCGCCGAAGCGATTAAGGAATTGTTGATGAAAATCAACATCGCCGAACTCGTCGAAGATTTGCGCGGCAAGATGCGCGAGGAGACTTCACAGCAGAAAAAGTTGAAGTATTCCAAACGCCTGAAAGTTTCCAATTCATTTTTGAAATCGGGCAACAATCCCGAATGGATGATTCTCGACGTAATTCCGGTAATTCCGCCGGAACTGCGCCCGCTTGTGCCACTCGACGGCGGCAGATTTGCAACATCGGATTTAAACGATTTGTATCGGCGCGTGATTAACCGTAACAATCGTTTGAAAAAATTGATGGAGCTGCGCGCACCGGAAGTCATCGTCCGCAACGAAAAACGAATGCTGCAGGAAGCCGTTGACGCGCTGTTTGACAACGGTCGGCGCGGCAGAGTTCTGCGCGGCGCGAACAATCGTCCGCTCAAATCACTGTCTGGAACTTTGAAAGGAAAGCAAGGACGTTTTCGTCAGAATCTGCTCGGCAAGCGCGTAGATTATTCGGGACGTTCGGTGATCGTCGTCGGACCGGAATTGAAACTGCATCAATGCGGTTTGCCGAAGAAAATGGCTCTGGAACTTTTCAAGCCGTTTATCTATAACAAACTCGAACGCGACGCGCACGCCGCGACGATTAAACAGGCGCGCGAAATGGTCGAGCGGCAGGAGCCGATTGTCTGGGATATTTTGGAAGAAGTGATTCGGGAACATCCGGTTTTATTAAATCGCGCTCCGACGCTTCACCGTCTCGGCATTCAGGCGTTTGAACCTGTTTTAGTTGAAGGCAAAGCGATTAAAATTCATCCGCTCGTCTGCACGGCGTTTAACGCCGACTTTGACGGCGACCAGATGGCGGTTCATATTCCGCTCTCAGCGGAGGCGCAAATCGAAGCGACGGTTCTGATGCTCGCCTCGAACAATCTTTTGAGTCCGGCGTCCGGTCAACCAATCACCGTTCCGTCGCAGGACATCGTTCTCGGCTGTTATTACCTGACGCTCGACCGCGAAGGGTTGACCGGCGAAGGCAAATCGTTTAATTCGGTTGACGACGTGCTGCTCGCGCTCGACGCGAAATCGGTTGCAACGCAGACGCGCATTAAATTGCGCTGGACAGGCGATTTGATTGATTTAACGAAAGAACACAACACGCAGGACGTGATGCGGGCAACGCCGCGACCCGTAAACAACACGCTGATTGACACAACTGTCGGGCGCGTGATTTTAAATGAGCGTCTGACACGCGACGGTTTGCCGTTCGTTAACGGAACGCTCAAGAAAAAAGGCTTGCAGTCGCTCGTCAGCTTTTGTCACCTAAAACTCGGACACGATCAAACCGTCGTGATGCTCGACGATTTAAAGGCGATGGGCTTTGCGTATGCGACCCGTTCGGGAGTGTCCATCGGCATTGACGATATGGTCACACCGGCGAGCAAAAAAGGCATTATCGAAGATGCGCGAAAAGAAGTTGACAAACTGCAGCGGCAATACGAAGACGCGACGATGACCAACCTGGAGCGCGTCAACAAAGTGACGGCGATTTGGTCGGACGTAACCGACCGCGTGGCGAAGGAAATGTTCAAAGCGATGAATCAGCGCGAGAAAGACCGCAAGGAACTCAACCCGATTCTCGTGATGGCAGATTCGGGCGCGCGCGGTTCGGAAGCGCAGATTCGCCAATTGGCGGGTATGCGCGGGCTGATGGCGAAACCGTCGGGCGAAATCATCGAAACGCCGATTGTCGCCAATTTCCGCGAAGGCTTAAACGTGCTGCAATACTTTATCTCGACGCACGGCGCGCGCAAAGGTCTGGCTGATACGGCGCTCAAAACGGCTGACTCCGGTTATCTAACGCGCCGCCTTGTTGACGTGGCACAAGACGTTATTGTGTCCGAAAACGACTGCGGAACGCTTAGGGGAATTTGGGCGGAAGCGATTATTCGCAACGGCGAAGAAGTCGAAAGTTTGCGCGACCGAATCGTCGGCTGCACATCTTTAGACGACATTATTGATCCGGTTGACGGCACGACGATTGTCGAAGCCAATCAGGAAATTGATGAGGATTTGGCGGCGCAAGTTCAATTGTCGGGTCTTCAATCGGTTCGTCTGCGCTCGCCTCTGACGTGCGAAACTCGTCGCGGAATCTGCGTGAAATGTTACGGTCGCAATTTGGCGACGGGCAACACGGTGGAAATCGGCGAAGCGGTCGGCGTGATTGCGGCGCAATCAATCGGCGAACCGGGAACGCAATTGACGATGAGAACTTTCCACGTCGGCGGAACAGCTCGTTTGGAACAGGAAACCAAACACGCGGCGGCGATGGATGGCACAGTCAAATACCTTGACGATTTCAAAGTCATCACCAACCGCGCCGGCGAGCTTATCTCGATGAAACGCGGCAAATCCGAACTTGCGTTATTAGACGAACGCGGGCGTGAAGTGGCGCGCTACACCATCGTTTACGGAGCGCACGTTCACGTCCAAGACGGTCAAAAGGTCAAGGAAGACGATTTGCTGGCGACTTGGGATCCGTTCACGTTTGCGATTTTGACGGAAGTTTCGGGAACGATAAAGTTTCAGGATTTGAAAGAAGGCAAAACGCTCGAAGAAGACATTGATAAAGTGTCGGGACAAAAACGCCTCGTGGTTAAAGACTCGGATGAAAAACAACAGCCGCGTCTCGAAATCCGCAGCGGCAATAATAAAGTTCAGAAAACATATCAAATGCCGATCCGCGCCAACTTGATGGTCGAAGACGGTCAGGAAGTCGAAGCGGGCGATACGATTGCGAAAATCCCGCGCGAGACGACGAAGACGAAAGACATCGTGGGCGGTTTGCCGCGCGTCGTCGAACTTTTCGAAGCCAGACGACCGGGCGAGACGGCGATTATGTCGGAAATCAACGGCGAAGTAAAATTCGGCGCGATTGCTAAAGGCAAACGCAAACTCGTCATCACGGGCGACGATGGAGCCGAGCGCGAATACGACATTCCGCGCGGCACGCACATCAACGTTCAGGAAGGCGACCGCGTGAAGGCGGGCGAGGCTTTGATGGACGGACCGCTAAACCCGCACGACATTTTGCGCGTTCTCGGAACCGAAGCGCTGCAACAATACATCGTCAATGAAATCCAGGAAGTTTATCGTCTGCAAGGCGTAAACATCAACGATAAACATATCGAATGTATTGTCAGGCAGATGCTTCGCTGGGTGAAAATCAAAGAAGTCGGCGACACCGATTTCCTTTTGGAAGAACAAGTTGACCGTTTTCGTTACGAAGACGAAAACCGCCGCGTAATGGACAACGGCGGACAGCCTTCGAGCGCCGAACCGCTGCTTTTGGGAATCACTAAAGCGTCGCTCTCGACCGATTCGTTCATCTCGGCGGCGTCGTTCCAGGAAACGACGCGCGTTTTGACCGAAGCGGCGATTTCCGGTCGCGTTGACTACCTGCGCGGTTTGAAAGAAAACGTCATTATGGGACGCCTTATTCCGGCGGGAACGGGAATGAAATATTACCGCAACGTCAAAGTTGACTTCGACCCGACCGTTAATCAGAAGGAAGAAGAGGAACTCGACGAGTTTCCGCTTGCCGCCGGCTACACTCTGCCGCCGATGCCGGACGTGCCGGGCATAGACACGGACGAAGGTTACGACGAAGCCGAAGAAACTTTAGATGAATTCGCACTAGAGACCGAAGAAGTCTTTGACGATTCGGTTGATTTGACGATTGACGACGATGACGATATTTAATCGCCGCGTTTAGCTAAAAAATAAAAGGCTGGAGAAAATTTTCTCCAGCCTTTTTTACTTCGAGTAGAATTTTCAAAAATTGTGTGGTAGAAACGACTAATCCAAAAATTTTTCGGGAGAATGATTTTATGCAGTTCAAACAATTTTTTCTCGGTTGTCTGGCGCACGCTTCTTATTATATCGGCTCAAACGGCGAAGCGGCGGTTGTTGATCCCCAGCGCGATGTCCAGCAATATTTGGAAGAAGCCGAAGCGAATAATCAACAGATTAAATACGTTATCGAAACGCATCTGCACGCCGATTTTGTTAGCGGACATACCGAGCTAGCAAAAAAGACCGGCGCGCAAATCGTTTTCGGTCGGCAGGCAAATGCTGAATTTAACCATGTGGCAGTAAAAGACGGCGACGAACTGACGGTCGGAACGGTGAAATTGAAAATTCTGGAAACGCCCGGACACACACCCGAAGGAATCTCGATTGTCGTGGAAAATGCGACTGATCCGCCAAAACTTCTAACCGGCGACACGCTTTTTATCGGCGACGTCGGCAGACCGGACTTGGTCGGCTCGAAAGGTTTCAGCGCCGAACAAATGGCGGGATTTTTATACGACAGTTTGCACGAGAAGATTTTAAAGTTGCCCAACGCGACGGAAGTTTATCCGGCGCATGGCGCGGGTTCGTTGTGCGGCAAAAATATGTCAAAGGAAACCTGGTCAACTCTTTCTGAGCAGAAAAAAACGAATTATGCTTTGCAGCCGATGGCGAAAGACGAATTTGTAAAAATAATGACGGAAAATTTGTCCGAAGCACCGGCGTATTTTCCGAAAAGCGTGGCAAAAAATCTGGCGGGCGCGCGCAATTTGGAAGATTTACCAAAGCCGAAAGGGATGTCGGCGGGTGAAGTCAAAGATTTCGCGGGCGTGATTTTGGATGTCAGAAGCGCGGACGAATACGGCGCGGCGCACGTTCCGAATTCATTAAATATCGGACTTGGCGGACAATTCGCTTCGTGGGCAGGAAGTTTGATTGAAACGGACGCGCCAATTGCGATTATCGCCGATGCGGAGGGTAAAGTTGACGAAGCCGTGATGCGGCTGGCGCGCGTCGGCATCGAGTCGGTCGTCGGGTTTTTATTGATCGAAGACTGGACGTTTGAGACGGCGACGGTCGAACAGATTTCAGTTGAGGAAATGAATGAGCGTTTGTCCGGCGGGAGCGACGATTTGCAGTTCGTTGACGTGCGGCGCGTCGGCGAATACGAGTCGGGACACGCGCCGCAAACGGTTAATTTAACTTTGTCGGATTTAGAAAAATTAACGGACAGACTCGACCCTTCGCGCCCGACGTATGTCATCTGTCAAGGCGGTTATCGTTCGAGCGCCGGAACGAGCATTTTGGAGCAAAAAGGTTTTCGTGAAATTTACAACGTCGCCGGCGGCACCGGTGCGTGGATCAATGCCGGATTCGAGACGCGAATGTAAAAATGTCGGTAACTGTTACCGAACGTAAAGCGATAAAAAAGACCGGAGTTAAGAATTGACAGTTTCTTAGCTCCGGTCTTTTTCATTACTTTAATTCCGCTTAAAAAAAACGAACAGATTGGCGAGGGGAGATCGCCGGCGATACCGGATTGTTGGAAGATCAGCGAACCGTTAGAACTGCTCAAAGCGTAAAAGGTTTGATTGCTCCGGCGGTAAACGGCGATGTCGTGTCTGCCGTCGCCGTTAATCGCCGCGCACCGCGAGATCGTTCGCGGTGCCAGCCGCGTCGCCGACGCCGCGGCGCTGGTCGCCGTGGTGCGGAAATACCAAACGCCCGCGTCCGCCGCCGTGCCGCCGCCGCCGCTGTAAACCTGACTGATGACGACTGTCGTCGAAACGTCCGGTGACGAATTCTGATCGGCTTTTTCGGCGGCTACGATGTTAATATAAATTGCGTTCGTGAATATAGCCAGGATAAACAAAACGCCTAAAGCTAATTTTCTGTTCATTACTACTCCTTTAGAGTTGATGTTTGAATGGTTGCACATCGTCGGCTGGTAAAACGTCGAGTTCCAGCCTGTTTAGGAGACGCGCGGTTGATTTGTTTAACCGAAAATTGATTCGAGCAAATAATATCACGAAAAAAATTAAAAATGGTATGCAGAAAGCGTTAAATAAATGTTTCGCAACTGACTTTCGAGACGACTTTTCTTATTAACGAGCTGAATTTTTGCTACAATCTGAAAAACGAGAGAATTCGGGAAGTGAGGTTTATGTGGCAATTCAAAATGTTTTTTCTTCTGCTAATTTTGAGCGCGGGCTTTGCGCCCGCCGTTTTCGCGCAGGACAAAAATGCCGAGGATGACGACGAGATCGTGCGCGTCGAGACGCAGCTTGTTGACGTTCCGGTCGAGATTACGGATAAAAGCGGCAAGCCGATTTTGAATTTGAAACAAAGCAATTTTGTCGTTTACGAAGACGGCAAGCGGCAGGAGTTGGCGGATTTTGCGGCGACCAGCGCGCCGTTTGAAGTCGCCCTCTTGCTCGACACGAGCGGCTCGGCGCGTTCCGAGCTGCCGCTTATCACGCGCGCCGCCGAACATTTTATCAACTCCCTGCGTCCGGGTGACAGAGTTTCGATTATCAGTTTCAGAAGCGACCGCGAAGGCGGCAGAGCCGTCGCCGCGAGCGAGGTTTTAACCGATTTGACTGACGACAGATTGAAATTGAAAAACGTGCTTAAAACGGTCAGCGTCAGCAACGGAACGCCGTATTACGACGGTCTTTTGCAGGTTGTCGAGCGGGTTTTTAGCCAGGAGCCGGACGAGAAATTTCGCGGCAGACGCGCTTTGGTCGCGCTGACCGACGGCGTTGATTCGACGAGCGCCGCTGGCTTTGAAGAAGCCCGCGAACGGTTCACCCAGGCGGGAATCGTTTCGTATTTTATACAAGTTGACACGCGCGAATTTTTTGAGGAAAACCTTTTGGGCGACTGCCAGAGCGCGATGCGTTTTTCCGCCGCGCAAATTCGCCGCTACTACCGCACATTTTACCCGAAATCGAAAATCGAAAAGATTTCCAGCTTTTGCGCGCTCGGCGATTTTGAACGGCTCGACATCAGCAAAAACCTCTACGAATTAGCCGATAAGGAAATGAATCTGCTGGCGAAAACTTCGGGCGGCAAAGTTTTTCCGGTCGCTGATTTCTCCGAAGCGAGAACGGCTTTCGCGCGAGTCGCACAGGAAATCGGCACAAAATATTCTTTGGGCTATTACCCGTCGAACGAAAAGCGCGACGGCAGCTACCGCACCATCAAAGTCGAACTGAAAGGCGTTCCAACAGGCGTCACTATTAGGGCGCGTGAAGGCTATACGGCACCGAAGAGTTAAAAAATTGTCCATAGATAAACACAGATGCGCGCAGATTTTAAGAATGATTTTACCTGTGTTTACCTGTGTGCATCCGTGAACAATTTTCTTTATTATTAGTTTATGAATTCAAAATTCAATCGTATTTGTCTGATAGTTTTGGATAGCGTCGGCATCGGCGAGATGCCCGATGCGGAAAGTTGGGGCGACAAAGGCGCCGACACTTTGGGCAGCGTTCTGAGATCGCGTCGAGTTAATTTGCCGAATATGCAGCGTCTCGGTTTGGGCAATATCAGAGATTTTAACGGTTTACACGCGATAGAAAATCCGACGGGAAATTACGGCAAATGCGCTTTGAAATCGAATGGCAAAGACACGACGACCGGACATTGGGAAATCGCCGGAATCGTTTTAGAACGAGCGTTTCCGACTTTTCCGAACGGATTTCCGCGTGAAATTATTGACGAGTTTACGGCGAAAGCAGAAGTGCCGGGCGTGTTGGGCAACACGGTGGCGAGCGGCACGGAAATCATCAAAGAATTCGGCGAGGAACACATTAGAACGGGCAAGCCGATTGTTTATACGTCAGCCGATTCGGTGTTTCAAATCGCCGCGCACGAAGCGACGATTCCTATCGAGAGACAATACGAAATCTGCAAAATCGCGCGGCGAATTTTAAGCGGCGAAAACGAAGTCGGGCGCGTCATCGCGCGTCCGTTCTTAGGCGCCAGCGCGAACGATTTCACGCGCACCGGCAACCGTCACGATTACGCCGTGCCGCCGCCCGCCGATAATCTTTTACCTTTGCTGAAAAATAAAAATCTCGACGTCATTTGCGTCGGCAAAGTCGCCTCGGTTTACGACAATTTGGGCGTGACCGAAGATGTTCCGGCAAAAAACAACGAGCAGTCAATTGACCAGACGATAAACGCCCTCAATAAAAATTCGCACGGGCTGATTTTCTCGAATCTCGTTGATTTTGATATGCTTTACGGACACCGCCGCGACACGGAAGGTTATGCTAAAGCGTTAGAGTATTTCGACCGGCGCCTGCCAGAGATTCTCGCGGGCTTGCGCGCCGACGATTTGTTGATTATTACCGCCGACCACGGCAACGACCCGGGCTTTCGCGGCTCAGACCACACGCGCGAATACACGCCGCTGCTCGTTTTCGGAAAAGCAGCAAGGCGAGGCGTCAATCTCGGAACGCGCGAATCTTTGGCGGACATCGGGCAAACTGTTGCGGAGAATTTCGGCGTGAAAATAAAGAACGGAGCGAGTTTCCTGCAGCGAATTTTGTAAATCGAAAGAATATCTAAGGAGAAAAAAATGGCAGACAAAACAACGAACGGCAGAGATGACGCGGAGACGGTGGACGCTGCATCGCTCGGTAAGGGATCAAATCCGGTTTCCAGAGCGACGCTGGTGATGATCGTCGGCGCTATTATATTTATAATTATCGCGGTCGTGATTATCAGCAGTTTTTTCAGCGCGCCGACGGGCAATACCCGTTTAGGCTCGGCTGATACGACTTTAATAACCAGTCGGTAGCCGCAATTAGTCGGCAGTTGGAAAAATTTTCGGTTCGAGCGACGAGAGTTTTTTCGGATGATAACGCGCGGGGAAAAATGTTATCATTCGAGAAAATTTATGAAACGATTAAAAACGCTTGCCGTCTTTTTCTGTCTTTTGACAGTTGTCATCAACGATTTTCCGACTGCTGAGGCGCAAACCGGCGACGATTTGGGCTTTTACAATGAGCCGCCGAGCCGTCTGCGCGGGGTGATCGAAAAGTTTTCCGAAGATTACGGTAGCCTCAATCGTTTTTACACCGCGCCGACCTCAAAAAATCGGGCGGCGCGTCTTCGCCAGTTTTATTCAGACCAACTCGCTTTTCTAACCAAACAAAATTTCGACGCTCTCAACCACGACGAGCAAACTGATTATCTGCTTTTTGTAAATTTCCTGCGCCACGAAATCAAGGAACTCGAACGGAACAACAAACAATTCGATGAGATGTCCGCTCTGCTGCCGTTCGCCCAAACGATTAGCGATTTAGAGGATGCGCGCCGCAAAATTGAAACGATAGATGTGGCAAAAACCGCTGCGCTGCTTAACGACCTCAACAAACAAATCGCCGCGACGCAAAAAGACATTGAAGAAAATCGAATCGCCAAACCGAAGCGAACGACGGCAAATCGCGCCGCGCAAACCGTTGCCTCCTTGCGCCAAACGTTGAAAAACTGGTTCACGTTTCATAACGGCTACGACCCGATGTTTACGTGGTGGAACGGCGAGCCTTATAAAACGGTTGACCAATCACTGCAAAATTATCAAACGTTTCTGCTCGACAAACTCGTCGGCATCAAGCCGGACGACAAGACGACGATCATTGGCGACCCGATTGGGCGCGAAGCATTACTGCAGGAATTGGAATTCGAGATGATTCCCTACACGCCCGAAGAATTGGTCGAAATCGCTAACCGAGAATTCGTGTGGTGCGAAGCGGAAATGAAAAAGGCTTCGCGCGAATTGGGCTACGGCGACGATTGGAAGAAAGCGCTCGAAGCGGTCAAAAATAAATATGTCGAGCCGGGCAAACAGCCCGAACTGATTCGGAAGCAGGCTTACGAGGCGATTGAATTTTTAGAGAAAAACGAACTCGTCACCGTGCCGCGCATTGCGCGCGATTCGTGGCGAATGGAAATGATGACGCCCGAACGCCAACTCGTCAGCCCGTTCTTTCTGGGCGGCGAAACGATTTTAGTTTCCTACCCGACCGCCGGAATGACGCACGAGCAGAAAATGATGAGTATGCGCGGCAACAACCCGCATTTCACCCACGCCGTCACGCATCACGAACTCATACCCGGTCATCATCTGCAGCGCTTTATGACGCAGCGTTATCGCCCGTATCGAGACGTTTTCTACACGCCGTTCTGGATGGAAGGCTGGGCTTTGTATTGGGAATTTCTGTTATGGGATATGAATTTTAACAAATCGCCCGAAGACCGAATCGGCGCGCTTTTCTGGCGGATGCACCGCTGCGCCCGAATCGTTTTCAGCTTAAATTTCCATCTCGAACGGATGTCGCCGACTGAAGCCGTAGATTTTCTCGTTAACCGCGTCGGACACGAACGCGACAATGCGACCGCCGAAGTGCGCCGCTCGTTCGCCGGAGATTACGGCGCGCTGTATCAAATCGCGTATATGATGGGCGGCTTGCAGTTTTACAATCTGCACCGCGAGCTGGTTGATTCGAAAAAGATGACGAACCGCCAATTTCATGATGCAATTTTGAAGGAAGGCGCGATTCCGGTCGAGATGGTCAGGGCGATTTTGACGAAGCAGAAATTAACGAAAAATTTCAAACCGAACTGGCGATTTTACGGCGGGCTGCCGAAATAATTTAAAAATTTTCGGTGAGAAAAATTTGATTTATAATTGAAGAGCAATGTGATTCCAGACGACGAATGTAAGGTGAAAAATGGGATTGGCAAAATTAAAACCGTATTACTACACTCTCGAACAATACCTCGAAATCGAGCGCGAAGCCGACGAACGCAGTGAGTTCGTGGACGGCGAGATTTACGCAATGGCGGGCGAGAGCCGCAGACACGGCGATATTTCGATGAATCTGGCGGTTGCATTGGGCATTCAACTTCGCGGAACCGATTGTCGCGGACGAATTAAAGATACAAAAGTGAGAAGCGGTGCGTTGAAAGAGCAATTCGGTCGCGGAATGATTTCTTATCCTGATGTCGTCGTTATCTACGGTGAGCCGCGTTATCACGACAAGCACACGGACATTGTTTTGAATC